>CAYPVQ010000046.1:0-9007 GCA_964414215.1 uncultured Candidatus Saccharibacteria bacterium
CAAAAAAGCAAAAGTGACTGGCAAATGCAAATGATCTTCAATGCGAATCAAATCATACTCAGTAATAATCCCGACGACCTCGTCTTTTTCATTCAATACTGGCATACCAGTTAAGCCGTTCAAATACATCAGCCGCGCCGCGTCTTTTACAGCCGTATCTGCCTGGCAGGCAATCACATTTTTGGTCATTATATCTTTGATCTTGACCATAATTATAGATTATCGATTATTGATTCTGTATTAACTGATCCTCCATCCCTCCGCCGTCTTTTCAATATGGCCTTTAAATTTAAATCCTGCGGCCAATTTGTGCCCCCCGCCGCCAAACGTTCTCGCAATCTCTGACACGTCCACTCCTTTATAGGGTTCGGACCGCAGACTGCCTTTGATCTCGTCACCCCGCTGCTTTAATAGCATGGAAAATTTGGCATCCGGAATAGTATTTAAAAGTTCGACTACGCCATCCAAATCCTCTTCTTTGGCCTGCACTCTCGCCAAATCCTCGGCCGTGATTACAGTATAAACCATTTTTCGCTCTAGATCGAACTGGGCATTCTCCAAAGCTAAGGCCCAGGCCCGCAGTTTCGGCAGATCTTTTTGGGAAAACGTAAACCGGGAAATGAGATTAAGTTTCGCCCCTTTACGCAACAAGTCAGCCGCAATCTCCAGGATCTGGGCCGTAACATTGGCATGCCGGAACCCGCCCGTGTCTGTAAAAATGCCAGTTAGGAGACTGGTGGCCATAAATTTGTCAATCTCCAGTCCCCAGTCTTTGAGCATGAAATAAACTAGCTCACAAGTCGCGGCGGCCGCGGCCTCGCACAGATTCACAGTCCCGTACCTCTGGGTGTCCGGATGATGATCAATATTAATAATTGGCTTGGCCCAGCGCTCAAGTTCGGCAAATCCCGTCCGCTGAAGCGTGCCGCAGCCCAAGGTCAGCAAAGCGTCGAACTCCGGAAAATTTTCGGGAAGCTTATCCAGAACCTCGCTCTGGCCGGGGAGAAACAACAAGTTATCAGGTATCCCGCCGCGAGCGACTTTGAGAAGAGTTTTTCCCTGCTTCTTAAGAGCTCTACCCAGCGCCAACATCGCCCCCAAATCGTCCCCGTCAGTGAACTCGTGCGAGAGCAAGATGAGACGAGAAGATCTGTCACATACTTCCCGGGCCTCCGCAAACCCCAGCCGCAGTTCAGTCCCAAGCGTCATCTTTTTTTAATCTCCTGATCAATTTACCAATCCTTTGAGCATATTCTCCCGACGTATCCAGTACAAATTCAATCCGGGGAACCTTTCTCATCTTAAGCCGGTGCAAAAGCCTGTCTTGGATTTCGTAGATGTGCCGATGCAAAATCTGTTGTACCTCGGGAGACGGCTGCCCCACCACCGCGAAAAAAACTTTGGCCTGTTCCATGTCTGCCGAGACCTGGACTCCCGTAATGGTTACCATGCCGGTAAGGTTCTCAAAACCCCCTTCCAGGATGGAAGAAGCAACTTCTTTCTGTACAAGGGAACTGACTTTTTCTTGCCGCAGTGTCGTCATTTTGCCAACTCTTTGCGCTTCACGATTTCGTCGTAAACCTCCAGGATATCGCCAATTTGTATCTCAGTTGGAGTTTGGGCTTTAAGCCCAAACTCCTTTCCTTGCGTAACTTCCCCGACCTCTAGGCGGTTCTGCTGAAGTTCCTCAATTTTCCCCTCCCCCACTAATTTTTTGTCGCGGCTGATCCGGAACTTTTTCTTGTCTTTCATGCTTCCTTCCAAAACCTCACCACCCATAATCATAAAGTCTTTTTCGGTCCGAAAAATTGCTTTGATCCGGGAACGGCCAATTTTCGTCTCAATCACTTCCATAGGCATCATGGCCAGCAGCGCCTCGGTCACATCTTCCACCAGTTCGTAAATTACCTCGTAAAGATCAATCGTCACATTCCTTTGTTTAGCATGCCTCATCACCGCCGGGTTGACGCGCGTGTTAAAACCCAAAATGATACTCTGCGTATTCTCGGCCCGTTGAATATCTGACTCGGTTATCTCTCCCACCCCCTGGTCGACAATAGTAAGCTTGGCCCCTTCGCTGCCTAATTTCGAAAGGACATCAAGAATGGCTTCTAAACTTCCCTGAACATCGGCTTTGATTATGACTTTTAATTCTTTTTGGTTAGGATCAGGCTTAATTACCGGACGAGCCAGGAGTTTTTTGGCTCGCTCTTGCTTTTCTAAGTTTAAAGCCAGCAGCTTCGCCTCCTCGAGAGTCGACATTACTCTCAAGATATCGCCAACCTCTGGCAGTCCAGAAAGTCCAGAAACCAAAACGGGGGTGGATGGTGGCGCAATTTTTATTTTCTTGCCGGAGGCGTCTTCCATAGTTCGAATTTTACCAAAGGTCGTCCCCACTACTACTGGCTCACCAATTTTCAAACTTCCATTTTGAACTAGGATGGTCGCCATTGCTCCCTGGCCCCGGGAAAGATGCGACTCAATCACTGCTCCCAAAGTTTGTCCTGCGGGATTAGCCCGAAGCTCCTCCACTTCGGCGGTGAGTAAAATAATTTCTAAAAGTTTGTCTATCCCCGCTCCTGTCTTGGCCGAGATTGGCACTGCTGGAGTTTTGCCCCCCCACTCTTCCACAGTTACGCCCAAGTTTGCCAAATCTCCTTTGACTTTTTCGGGATTAGCTTCGGGCTTATCAATTTTATTAAGCGCCACGACCAAAGGGGTCTTGGTCAGCTTCGCGCGATTGATGACCTCTACAGTCTGTGGTTTGACACTATCATCTGCAGCGACTACGAGAACAATAATGTCAGTCACGTTGGCGCCGCGCGCGCGCATCGCGGCAAACGCTTCGTGGCCGGGGGTATCGAGAAACGTGATGGTGCGCAGCCCTTTGTCATTCTGAGCGGAGTGAAGAATCCCATCAGATTTACCTTGGGATCCTTCAGTCTCCGCCGCGGCGGATCCATCAGGATGACCTACGGTCACCTGATATGCGCCAATGTGTTGGGTAATTCCGCCCGCTTCGGTTGCCACGACATTGGTTTTGCGAATAAAATCAAGGAGGGTCGATTTTCCGTGATCAACATGCCCCATGACTGCGACAATGGGGGAGCGAGGTTGCAGTTTTTGCGGATCTTCTTTGGCCAGAGTTTCCGAGACATATCCTAAGCCGAGACGGGTTTCTCCAGCGGCGGCTTTTTCGACTTCAGTCTCTGCGCCAAATTCTTGGGCAATAATCGTAGCAGTCTCCGCATCAATTTCTTCGTTGATCGAAGCCATGACACCATTCTGTAACAATTTTTTAATAACTGTGGTGACGGGTTGCTGTAACTTCAAAGAAAAATCGCGAACGGTAATATACTGCGGGATGGTAATTTGGGAAACCGGAGATTCAATCGGGGCTTCAAGAACAGGCTTGTCAGAAAGTTTCTTAATAATCTCCCGTGCGAGATTGTTGTCCACCTTGCGTGCCCGAGGAGGCAATCTAAACCCCGCCTGCCGCATCTGATCGCGCAGTTCGTGAATGCTCATATTGAGTTGCCGGGAAAGTGTTGAAAGATCCATGTAAATACACTTACGAATAGTGCATCCCGAATGTTCCGAATCTCACCCCCTCTCTTAAGATAAGAGAGGCGTAGCCATACCTTAGGCATGGGGAGGGTGACCGGAGGCCAGGAGAGGTCGAACCATGACACCCCTCATCCGCCCTTTTCGGCACCTTCTCCCGCAAGGGGAGAAGGAAACAATGTAGAGACTTTTGGGTGAGTTATGAGTCTTAGGATAATTTACTATACTTTATTTTTCTGATTTTTGCAAGGGTTCGGCCTGCTGCCATGCCAGTTCATATAAAATCTTAAGCGACCGGCTAATTTCCTCACTCGTTATCATTACTGAAAATACTTCTGGCCGGAAAGAAAAGAAAGCAACATTATTTCCAAAAATTGCGCTATCAGTTGGAAACTCCAAACCCTTTGGCGAGAAACGGATTGCATAATTATTCCACAAGTCTATTCTCTTTGCATATTCCAGATCTTCTGCTGTTCTAGACAGGAGGTCTCTAACTTTCAAATTGCTCCTCTTGGCCTTATTTATAAAATCATATAATCCTTCTGGATAAACCTTTGAGACCTCCTTTAGCGTACCAAAGAAGACCGCTCCATCAGATTCGTATATTTTTTGATAGACAAGCTTTATTCCTTCGATACCTGAAAACATCTGAACTCGGGGCTTTTCCTTCCGCGTATTATAGATAGCAAGGAGGTTTGGCATGAACCTTTTCACCAAATCTTCCTTGCGTGATAGGTCTGTGATTAAATATTCCGGTGATTCAGCAACATACAATGCTTTTCTTGCCCGCGGCACAATACTGACGAGGCCTTTGGCCTGCAAGTCTTCCAAAATCAAATAAGCAGTCGGCCGTTTGATTCCTGCTTTGGCAGCAATTGACTGCACCGATGCGGTCCCCAATTCCAAAAGCGCCAAATAAACCCTGGCTTCCTTGTTATTTAACCCAATTTTCTCTAGTACTTCTGTCGTTTCCATTAGTAAGCTTCCTTATTGCTCTCTCCTGGCGAGGAGAGAGTGCCCGAAGGGCGAGAGAGGTTGTTATTCTGAGCATAGCGAAGAATCTCCATTTTGTCAACTTTTCTGACAAATAATCTTAGATGTCGATTTATTCCCTTATCTTAGCCAAAAAAGAGAATCATATTAGAGTCAGTATTATTGACCGATGGCCTGTTATCTGATACACTTGAAGGAGGCAACATGCATTACGAATTATACCTCAAAGGGACCAGGGAAATTCTCGAAAAAAGCCAATCTGAAAAAGAAGCGTATTATTTTATGATTGGCGAGCGCAGTTTTCTTTGCTTTTCCAATGTTTTCTCTCCCAAATATTTTATGGATTCAAAGATTTTCGCGCAGAATCTGCCGGATCTCAAGGGGGAAGATTTTCTGGAAATCGGCTGCGGCACTGGTGCGGTATCCATTCACGCCGCTTGGAAAGGCGCCCAACGAATTGTAAGCACTGATATCAATCCTGTTGCGGTAGAGAATACGCTAGCAAACATTCGAGCATATAACCTAACGCATGTCATTGATGTTCGCAATGGGGACCTCTTTGCCCCACTTCATCAATCTGAAAAGTTCGACACCATCTTCTGGAACACTCCAAATGGTTTTGTGGAGACCGACCCGGCTACTATGCTTGAACGGGCGGTGTTCGATCCACAGTACCGTTACACCGAGCGGTTCATTAGCCAGGCGAAAGTTTGGCTCAAGCCCAACGGCAGGCTTCTAATCGGGTTTAGCTCAACTTTGGGTCGGCTGGATTTGCTAGAGAAATTCTGCAAACAGGCCGGAATCGAGCTTCGGCTTCTGCTTCAAGAGTGGTCGACGGAGATTCATCCTGTGAGGTTTGAGTTGTTTGAAGCTAGGTGATACACTGGTTCGTTCAATGCTGATGGAGGAATTATTTATGAAGACAATCATTGTTTTTGCGGCGATGATGCTGTTTTGCTTCTCCGCGCTTTCGGCGCAGAACCTGGTCGAGATTCGCGTTTCCCCGGACAGCGAGTACCGATTCGTGGGTTGGAACTATATGGCGAAGCGCGACGCTGCAATAGATCTTTTCTACATCGGGGTGCCGGGAGCCAATGAATTCAATTTCGGCGGCGGATACTTATGGAAACCCCGGCCCAATCTCACGATAACCCCGGCGGTCTATTATCTGTTCGCCAAAGAGGATGCGCTTCATGGCGGTAAGATCGCGGTGATCTTAAGCTATGAGCAGTCGAGCTTCAAGCTCACCGGCTTTATCGCCCATGCCTTTGGACAGTTTCCGAAGTACCAGGTGATGGACGCCTTGGATTTTACCAGGATGCTGGGCAAACGCTTTGAGGCCGGCGTGTCGAGCGGATTTTTTCATCAGAACGGCGCATGGAATCTGCAGATAGGCCCGATAATTAAATTAAACGATGGGAGAGGCAGTTGGGCTGTCTCCTACCGCTTCGGGCCGCAGAAGGAACTGCGCTTTGGCAGAGTCGTCACATTTTAACACCCCGGGCAAGTCGTGTGATTGCGCACTGCGCTTCGCACCTCTTGCCCGGTTTTATTTTTGCTGATAAACCTGTCCCATCCCCCGTGACGGGATCGGCACGTTACAAATTAAAGCCCTACCCCCTCTTACATCTCCCCCTTCCTTTCAGGAGGGGGAGAAAAACGGTACTAGAACTGCCTGGCCTTGCCCACGATCAATTGAATTATCTCGGCTGCATGGAACGGTAGGCAATGGTTTCTAAAATGTCATTGCTGTTGAGCAGAAATCCAACCAACCGTTCAAATCCAACCCCAAACCCGCCGCGCAGAGTGGGCTGTTCCTGTTCAAATAAATTCAGATACTCCCGAAATTGTTCCAAAGGACCACTACCTATTTCCTTCATATATTGGGCAATTTTCGATTCTAGGAGATACTGCTTAATTTTTTCTCCGTCTTCTTCTCGTACGGCACCGCCAATGGTTTCGCCAAGTCTTGGCGTTAGCAAATCCACGCTGTACACGCGCTGACCAGCCGAGGTCCTTTTCATGTTGAAAAACTTTATGCTTGCCGGATAATGGGTAACAAATGTCGGGGTATTGGCAAAAAGTTCCAAAACTTTCCGCTCCTCGGCAATCCCCAGATCATCTCCAAATTTATAATTTCCGTTATGTCTATTCAGAAGTTCCAGGGCTTCGTCATATGAAATCCGCTCAAATGGCCCCTCTAAAACTGAACGCAGGTAATCTACATCACCGCCTAGCAACTTGATATCCTTTTCATTGTCCGCCAAGACTCGTCTGACTACTGATTTAATGATTTTCTCTTGAGTCAAAATGATTTGATTCAGCGCCTCCTCGGACGTCAATCCCGGATATGGTCTTTCTGGTTCAATCAAGGTAAATTCTGACAAGCGTCTGCCACTTGCGTCAGGGTCATCAAAATTCTCCTCACGAAAACTATTGTTCACAGTAAATACTCCCCTTTGCAAACGGATCACCAAGGCCTCAAGCTGCAACTGGGCGCTTTGGGACAAATGTGCCATCTGGCCGTAATAGTTCAGAGAGAAGGATGCGTACGGATTTTCGCAGGACCCAGCAATATTGACTAAAGAAGATGTTGATACTTCTGCATACCCTTCCTTGAGCAGAATATCGCGGATAGCACGCAGTGCAGTGCTCCGTACATTTACCAGAGCATTGAACTTATCTTTGCTAAATTTTCCTAAACCTGTAGATATTATCCCGTTCATAATTATTTAGAATAAAGTCTTAACTTCTAAGTTTTATCCAGGCTGTATATTTTGTCAATAATTTATTCCAATTTATGCCAAATTAAGTCCATTTTACCCCAATTTTATAAAATGATGTCAAAAATATTGACATTTCCATAATTATCAATAAAATAACCCTATGGATATAAATCCACTTTTGCATAAACTCGGGTTTACAGAGAAGGAAACAATAGTTTATCTGGCATGTCTCGAACATGGACCAGAAACGATTAGTAATCTTGCCCGGCTATCTGGTCTAAAGCGCCCCACCCTATATAATCTCGTCCGCGATTTGCTTGCCAAAGGCTTTCTTATCCTGATTCGAAGAAATAAAAAAACTCTCTATGACGCTGAGAAACCCAAAAAACTTCTCACGAGCATCAGGGCTCGTGCGAACGAACTGGAACAATGTCTGCCTGAATTGGAGGCGATCAGAAACAAGGCTCAAGAGGAACCAAATATTCAGATTTACGAATCAAGTGAAGCAGTAAAGAATTTATATGATCAAATTTATGACTATTTAAATACCACAAATGAAGTTTGTTTTTTTACTTCGATTGAAGATATTACTCAAAATCTTCCCCAAGTACTAAATGCTTATTTTGCAAAAATTCGAAAAAATCATAAAGTGCGCGAACTGATTCCAGATAATTCCGCAGGTAAAAAGTACGCAAAAATTCTCCGAGCTAAAAAGTTAAATCATGAGGTGCGGCTCCTTCCAGATCAATTTGCAATTTTCAACGATCTTGTAATTTACGATAACAAAGTTGTAATTGCCTCATTCAAAAAGAGAATCCATGCGGCTCTCTTTGAAAACCAAGAAATTTTCCTAACGATAAAAGCCCTGTTCGAATGGGCTTGGTTACAAGCAAAGCCAGTAACCTAAAACTGCCTCCCCTTGCCCACGATCACTTTGATTTTCTCTTGGCATTTTTCTTTGGCGATTTGACAGTTTAGTAATTTTCGAGTAACATTAAGTCATACTAAGTAACACTCACCCAAATACTATGCGCACTACAAAAACCATGACTATTTCCCTGCCGCCGCAAATGGTGAAAGAAGTGGAAAAGATACGAAGAGTTGAAAGCCGCACTAGCTCCGAACTTGTCCGCGAAGCTCTGCGACTGTATTTTCAGGAGCGCATTCCCGAAGTCATTGCTACGAAAAGCGAGCTTGCTGCCATCCGCCGAGGGCGTGCCCAAATCAAGCGCGGAGAATACGTAACCTTAGACCAACTCATTCATGACCTGGAGCGTAAACGTCGCGAAAGACGCCCAAAAGTTGCTCGCAAAAATCCCCGCTAAAGACGAGGAGCATATTATTGTTGCTTTACAGCAGATGCGCTCCGACCCGTTCAGCGGGGATATTGTTAAGCTCAAGAATGCCCGCACCGCCTGGCGTCGCCGCGTTGGCAATTTCCGAATTTTCTTCGACGTCTACCACGAACAGCTGCTCGTGGACGTAGTCGGGATCGAGCGCCGGACTTCTAAAACCTACTAAAAACCTCCTCGTAACCAGGAGGTTTTAACTGCCCGGTTTTCTTTTTGCCGATTTATAGAAAAATTACCCCCTCTCAATCTCCCCCTATCCCGTCATACGAGACAGGGGGAGAAAGTAGGACACAACCTCTCCCTTAATCCCCTATTCGCGTCATTCGCATTCATGGAAAGCCGGCAATGGCGTGAAAAACCATTCGCATTAAG
>CAYPVQ010000047.1:0-2403 GCA_964414215.1 uncultured Candidatus Saccharibacteria bacterium
CGAACCAGTGTTGGGTGATTACAACTAAATTTTGGTGCTCTTTACGAAAGACTACTTTCAAGTATAGCTTCCCAATTTTTTTAAACGCAATTGTTCTATCGCCATAACTTGGTATCTGATGGACAGGGGTTTCCAGAGTTTTTATAACCAGCTCTTTATTAATACCCCTTTGGTTTAATTTCAGCAGAGCGTGCTCGCTGAATATGATTATACAGTTATTTTAGCAAAAATTTAGCTTTTACACAATTGCGGCCGAGGCGACGCTGTCGCCTGTCTCGAAACGCATGATGCGCACTCCTTGGGTTGCGCGGCCCAGAGTCGAGATTTGTCCCAGTGACGTCCGCAAGGTTTGGCCGGCTTTGGAGATGACCACTAGATCGGCTTCCCGAGCTCGGCTTACAATTTGCATTACTACAATTTGACCAGTCTTTTTATTGAGCCTCATGGTTTTAATTCCTGACCCTCCCCGGCCCTGGACCTTGTATTCCGAAAGACTGGTTTTTTTGCCAAGGCCGTTTTCGGAAATCACCAGGACATGAAGATTTTTTACGTCTTGCTGCTTATCAATAATATCTAAACTCATGACTTGATCTTTGCTTTTTACACGGATGCCGCGCACCCCGCTGGCGGTGCGGCCCATGGGCCGCACGTTTTGTTCTTTGAAGCGGATGGCCTGGCCATTAGCCGTGGTCATCATCACCTCGTCATTGCCTGAAGTTAATCTTACCCACTTTAGTTCGTCGTCTTTTTTGAGCTTGAGGGCAATCAGTCCTGAACGTCTGACTTTGGCAAATTCCTCAATCGGGGTTTTTTTAACCGTCCCCGCTTTTGTGCCCATGAGCAGATACTTGTACTTTGTTCGTTCGGGTTTGCCAAATGTTAGCACTGCGGTGGCTTGTTCGCCCTGGCCTAAATTGAGGAAATTGACCAAGGCCTGGCCTTTGGCTGTGCGCGACGATTCGGGAAGTTCGTAAACTTTAGTCTGGAACACCCGGCCCTTGTTGGTAAAGAACAGGATGTCATCATGGGTTTCGGCCGACAAGAGATGTTCCACCACGTCTTCCTCTTTGGTTGTAATGCCAATTACCCCTTTGCCGCCGCGGCCCTGCTTGCGGTAGGTATCAGAAGGAAGCCGTTTGACATATCCAGATTTGGTGACCACAATAATGGCTTCTTCATTGGCGATCAAATCCTCGACCTTAAATTCGCCGACTGGCTGGCGGACCAGTTTCGTCTTGCGCGCATCGCCGTATTTACTTTTGAGCTCTAAAAGCTCTTTTTTGATTGCGGCGTCAATTTTTTTAGGGGAGCCCAAGAGCTCTTCTAAATCTTTAGTGAGCTGTCGCTTTTCTTTGAGTTCTTCTTCAATTTTGCGTCGCTCCAAACCAGCTAGAGTCTGGAGCCTCATTTCCAAAATGGCCGTAGCTTGGATTGCGGTCAACTTGAACTTTTTTTGTAACTGGGTATGGGCAACTTCCTTGGTTTCGGATTGCTTGATGGTTTTAATGACTGCGTCAATGTGGTCTAGCGCTTTCTTGAGGCCTTCCAGAATATGCGCTCGTTCTTTGGCTTTCTCCAAATCAAACTTGGTGCGCCTCGTAACCACGGCGCGGCGGTGAGCAATATAGTACTCGAGGATCATCTTGAGATTTAAAACTCGCGGCTCGATGCCCTCAACGAGGGCTAGCATATTGAGATGAAAAGTATCCTGGAGCTGGGTGTATTTAAAAAGCTGATTTAAGACTTTGTTGGGGAGGGCTTCTTTTTTAAGTTCCACGACAATCCGGATTCCCTCTTTGTCAGATTCGTCCCGGAGGTTTTTGATACCCTCAATTTTTTTGTCGCGTACGAGTTCGGCAAATTTTTCCAAGAGACTGGCTTTGTTGACCCGGTAGGGAATTTCGGTGATGAGAATTTGGTAATTTTCCGCACCGGACCCCACAATCTCGGTCTTGGCGCGCATGATAATGCTGCCTTTCCCAGTAGCATAAGCGGACTTGATAGCTTGGAAGTCATAGATGAGCCCGCCGGTGGGAAAATCCGGACCTAAAACATGAGTTATCAGATCTTCGCTCGTCAGCCGCGGCTGATCAATGAGGGCGGTGGTGGCATCAACAATTTCGCTAAGGTTATGGGGGGGAATGTCAGTCGCCATGCCCACGGCAATGCCGAGCGTGCCATTGAGGAGTAAATTCGGGAGTTTGGCGGGAAGCACGGTCGGCTCTTTTTTGGTGGCGTCATAATTGTCCATCCAAAGGACGGTATCTTTGTCGAGGTCAGACAGAAGTTCAAGGGAGATCGGTGCCAGTTTACACTCACTATATCTCATGGCGGCCGGGGGGTCCCCGTCAACACTGCCAAAATTTCCTTGGCCATCAACCAGTGGGTAGCGCATGGCGAAGT
>CAYPVQ010000047.1:2413-8797 GCA_964414215.1 uncultured Candidatus Saccharibacteria bacterium
GAAGTCTTGCGCCAGTCTTACGAGCGAGTCATAGACAGCCACGTCCCCGTGCGGGTGAAATTTTCCCAAAACTTCTCCAACCACGGTGGCGGATTTGCGGTAGCGCGCTGCGGGGTTTAGGCCCAGTTCACTCATGGCAAAGAGCACGCGGCGGTGCACTGGTTTTAAGCCGTCGCGCACATCGGGAAGGGCGCGGGCCACAATCACACTCATGGCATAGTCAAGATAAGATTCGCGCATTTCGTCTTCGAGGATGCGCGGCTTGACATAGCCGATTTCGGGTTTTTCATCTTTACCCTTTTTTTGGGCAGTCATCGCGGTTTTAAGTCTTTAAGTTTTTTCAGTCCTTCAAGTAAGGGAGCAAATTTTGAAGATTGAGTTGAGCTTGTGGGCTGGCGAAACTTTAGCGTCAAAAACCAAATGAGGATAATCAGGATGGCGGTTGCGATAATGGTAAAGCGCAAGATACGCAGGCGGGTTTTATAGGGCTTGTTTTGGACCTCGGTAAGTTTTTTGCGCCACCAGGACATTTTAGCGAGTTGGTAAGAGAACGACCACTGCAGTTGTCGAGCTCTCGGTTTGAAAATTTTGTTTTTTGACAGTTAATTTTTCCTGCGGGGCGATTTTGGTTGAACCGATCTCTTTGAGGAATTGCTCAACTTTATCCAAAGAAAACCGGAGGCCTTTTTGAGCATAATGCATGGGAACAACCAAATGTGGTTCGATTTGGTTGACGATCTTGACCGCACTTTCTGCATCACATACCACCCCGCCGCCCACTGGCACAAAAAGGATGTCAATCTCTCCTAAATCCTCAAGTTGCGAGTCAGTTAGTTCTTTTTGTTTGAGGGAGCCTAAAAAGCCCAAGCGAATGTCTTCCATGCGGATGGCATAAATTGCCGCCGCCTCTGCCGGAATGCCGTGAACAAATAGCCCCTTCACGTCAAATTCGCCAGGACCATCAATGACAAATTTTGAATCGCCCCCTAAGCCCTCGTGATTATTATAGGCGTCGTTTTGGAGATTGGAGGTGACCACAATGTCAGCACGCAGTCGCGGCGGTGCAAGGCCTACGGATCTAGAAAAAGGATCGGTAACCAGGGTTAAAACCCCCGAAGTGACTTTGAAACAAGATAACCCAAACCAGGTAATGACCATAAGTTAATTATACCCTATGACTTGCTTTTTTTCCAGAGATTTGGTAGAATATTTTTTACCATGACGCAAGAGCTGCAAGGACAAATCCAATCAATGGCCGACCTTCTTTCGGGAGCCCACTTAAGCAAGCTCCACCTACTCAAAGAAGGTGAGGTAATCAAGGGGCGGATTTTAAGTGTGGGTAAAAATGAGGTCTATGTGGATGTGCAAGGGATTGGCATTGGGGTGGTGCGCGGTCGCGAACTTTATGATGACGAACAAATTTTATCTTCCCTGAAGGTTGGGGACGAGGTTTACGCCTCGGTAATTGATATCGAAAACAAGGAAGGGAATATTGAATTATCTTTCAGGAAGGCCGGACAGGAACGCGTGTGGCAGGCGCTGTGGGAACTTCTGGAACGCAAAGAAGTCGTCCGCACCAAAATTTTGGAAGCTAATAAAGGCGGGCTTATGGTCAAGCTTAATAGTGTCTTGGGGTTTCTCCCAGTTTCGCAGCTCGCTCCCCGCCATTACCCGCGCGTCGAGGAGGGAGATAAAAATAAAATTCTCGCGGTCTTGCGCGGCTACGTGGGCCAGGACTTTGACGTCAGGGTTATTACCGCAGAACAAGAAGGCGAGAAACTCATTGTCTCCGAGCGGGCCGTGATTGAGGACGAGCTTGTGCAAAAGGTGAGCAAACTCAAGATTGGGGACGTGGTAGAAGGTGAGGTCACGGGGGTGGTGGATTTTGGCGCCTTTGTGAAATTTGGCGACCCTTTCGACCCTGCTCACCCTTCAGCTCCCGTTCAGGGTGACCTTGAGCAACGTCGAAATGGTCAAGGTTGCCTTGAGCCGACCGGTCGAATAGGCGAGGAACTTGAGGGGCTGGTTCACATTTCCGAACTCGCTTGGCAGCGTATTGAAGATCCCAAAACCATTGTCAAGGTTGGCGACCGGGTCAAAGCGCAAGTGATTGCCATTGAGCATGATCGGATTAGTTTGTCCTTAAAGCGCCTCCAGCGCGACCCGTGGGAAGATGCGGTCAAACGCTATGCTATTGGCCAGGTGGTCAAGGGCAAGGTTTTAAAACTTGCGCCTTTTGGCGCGTTTGTCGAGCTTGATCCGGAGATTCATGGTTTGGTGCATTTAGGAGAGCTTGCCGAGGAGAAAATTACTGATCCCGCCGCTGTGGTTGCCGAAGGTACTGAGTACGAATTCAAAATTATTTCGATTGAACCTAAGGAGCACCGCTTGGGCTTATCCTTGCGTTTCTCAAAGCACGCGAATCCGGATAATCCAGGCAATGGTAATGAGCGCCCCCAAAGCCAGAAAGACCAAGAGGGCGATGTACCAAAAATGTAGGCGCTCGCGACTCACCACAATAAATTTTTTTTCTAAATCTTCCACCACCTGAGCCGGTTTGGATTCGATCGTGAATTTATCAAGTTCGGGTTTTTGGAGAAGTGTGCCCACGGGTTGAGTGAGCGCTTTTAAGACATCGTACTTGGAGACAATTCCCACCAAGGTCTTAAACGAATCAACTACTGGCAGCGGGTCTTCGCGCTTGAGCAAAAAAGCTTCGGCCGCTTTGTCGAGACTTATGTTGTGTTCGAGATAAAGCGGATTAGGATTCATCACACTTAAGACTTTGAGATTTTTGACGACTTTTAATTTCTCCTCAACTTCGGCTACGTCATCGGCGTGCCTGACCTTGAGCTCGTTTAAAAGCTGGACCACGGTCGGCAGGTAGAGTCCTTTTTTGTCCAAAAGCTCTTTCATGGTCACCATGCCGACTAGCTTGTGGTTTTGGTCCACAATGGGAACCCCGTCAAAGTTTCGCTCCACCATGAGGCGGGCCACGTCCAAAATACTATCATTGGCCTCGGCGGCGATAATTTTGGTAGTCATGATGTCTTTGATTTGGATTTCCGAAAGAGGTTTTTGAGGCATGACTATTCAGATTATAGTATAATTAGGAGGAAAGGGCCAGGTGGCGAAGAGGTAACGCGGCTGTCTGCAAAACAGCTATGCGCCGGTTCGAATCCGGTCCTGGCCTTTTTGGAAAATAATAAAATTCTGCCCGGGTGGCGGAACTGGCAGACGCGTTGGGCTTAAGCCCCAATGTTCTCACAAAGAACGTGCGAGTTCGAGTCTCGCCCCGGGCATTTGAGGGAAAGTTAGACCTTCCGCGCCGATAAATTTATCCTGGGTTTGTCGAAGGAAAATGTCATGGTTCGATAAACTCGCCACAAGAAGAACCCCGAAGTAGTCCGCCTAGGCGGACTACTTCGGGGCAGGCCTGTTAAAAATATTTGTCCCGTCGGATGACGGGATCAACTCGCCTGCCTCGCCTTTGGAGGGAACCATATTTTTCCGCCAAAGGCGGATCAGCCTCTGGCTGAAAGTTTTGGGGGAAGAAAATTTTTAATTATGCACCCAATCATTATTGTTATTATTGCCCAGTTGTTATTCACAACCAGCGATCTTCTGGGACGCCATTTCATGGTTACCAACGGATTCACACTCAAATCCTTTTTAAGTTTTTGGTTTTTAGGATATTTTCTCATTCGTAATATAGCGATGCTTGGCCAACTGTATGTTTTTTCGAAAATCGAACTCGGGCACACAATGGCATTATTTGGTGCAACATCCATTGTTTTAGCGAATGTTTTAGGACTTCTTCTTTTGAAAGAAGCATTGTCTCCATTGACGTATGCCGGTATCGTTTTGGCAATAGTGGCATTTTTAATTCTTGCCATTCGGGTTTAACCAACAATATATGGCATTTAAAACGCCTTGAAAATAAAGAAGCTAATTTTGGCAGTCGAATAGGCGAAGTGGTGGCGTTTGCCAAAAAGAATATCCCGACAGATTTCGCTTGGTGGTCTAAAAGTGAAGTTGAGCAATTTTTGAAAAAATCTGATTATTTAGGACTTGTATACTAATAATATAATTTGCGTATGTTTAAAGCGGCGCTAATTGATATGGATGGTTTTCTGATAAATTCCGAACCTCTGTATCTGGAAGCCAACAAGATATACTTCAAGAAATTCAACTTTGAGTTTACCGAAGAACTCCATCGCCAAGGCACAGGCAGAAAGTTCAACAAGTGGATTAAAACAGTTTTTCCTAGCGAGAAATCAGGAGAGGAAATCCTTAAAGAAAGAAACGTAGTTTTTACGGACTTAGTCCGAGAAAAACTTGAGTTGTTAGACGGTGCGCAAGAATTACTCATATTGCTTCATAAAAACTTTAAAACCGCCCTGATTACGTCTACCGAGAGAAGCTACGTTGATTTAGTATTCGAAAAAATGAAGATCGCAGAGTATTTTGATATTCTTGTAACCGGTGATATGGTGTCTCATGGTAAGCCTGATCCAGAGTGTTATCTCATCGCCGCCCAAAAGTTGGGCGTGTCTGTCGAGGATTGTGTCGTCTTTGAAGATGCGCCAAGTGGCGTTCTGGCAGGCAAAAATGCGGGAATGAAAGTCGTTGCCGTTCCCAGCCCATATGTTAAAGGCGACGAAGCCTTTCAAAAAGCAGACGTAGTTGTAGACAGTTTGCGTGACATAACACTTGAAAAAATAATTGGGAATTAAAGGAATAAACCGCCGGCTTTAGCCGGTGTGTGCGTTTTGCTTTTTGATGATTCCAAATGATTTTACCAACGCATTTGTTAGCTGGTTTAATAATTGGCAAAATGACAGGAGATTTCCCCACGGCCCTTGCCGGTTCTTTGGTAATGGACTTGGACCATGCAATTTCATATTTTCGGCACGGTATTTTATTTAAGCCTCGCAAGTTGTTTAGGGCGATTTTCGACGAAGCGGATCCGTGGGGCGACCAAAGAAATTTTTTGCACAGTGTTTTTAGTTGGGTTGTTATTTCCGTTTTACTTTTAACAATTAACTTTAATTTTGGTTTAGTATTTTCCATTGCTTACTTTTTTCACTTAGTCCTCGATGCGTTGGACGGATCAGATTTATGGCCGCTTTTTCCACTCAAAAAATTAGTCATAAAGGGGCCAATAAAATATTATTCTAAGCAAGAAATTGTTTTTGATGTCTGTTTGATTTTATTTTTGATTACTCTTTTCATTATTTGAATTGTGAATTTGCCGCCAAAGCACAAAATCTGGTAAAATGATTTTGGGAGCTCGGCTGTTTATGAGATTGCTTCGTTCCCCGACCTTGCATCGGGGTCCCACCCGAGCACCAAGGATGAGTTCAGAGGGTAAAAAATTTCAGTCTTAGTATCATATGACTAACGGCGACTATTTTTTCTTAGTTTTCCTAGGCACAATTGCCGCAACTAGGTTGTTTTTGCTAAGCAAAATGGCCGGCCCAACTCTTAAAGGTTTTCGTTTACGACATTACATGTATGGGGTGGTGTTCATTGTTTTTGCTTTTTTGATTGACAATATTACAGTGTACGCTGTCGGTTTGGGTTTGCTTACGGATGAGATTCCGCTAATTTTGGTTAAGGGACCCGGCCATAGAGAGGAACACTGGAGGGGATGTGAAGATTATTACTCTCCGTGGTGCGTTGCGGGCGTTTTGATCCTTATACTTGCAGCTTATATATTCCGCGATGTCCTTGCGGGATTAGTATGACGGCAGCAATTGGTTTCAAAAATCCCAGGCCCGAAAGGGATTGAGAGTTCGACTTCCTCCCGCGGCATTGTTAACAATTTTTGAGTTCGTCAGGGGATAAACCCCTGACGCCTGGGGTTTATCCCCGGGCGAGTCTCGCCCCGGGCATTTGAGGGAAAGTTAGACCTTCCGCGCCGATAAAAACTGCCAAAGAACTTGATTAAAAATACCGGCTCGAACCATATTTTGATTTTGGGGGAAAGAAAAATTTTTAATCATATGAACAATAAATTATTAATTCCAGTTTTTATTATTGGTGCCATAGTAGTTGGTTATTTTTTGGGCGTGAGTAATAAATCTACTAACATCCCGGCAGATACTTCGGTTAATAAAACCGTAATGTCTCATAGTGATGAAGGGGGTTCTAGCAATTCTGTAATACCCGGGGCTCAACATATCCATGCTATTACCTACGACGCCGAAGGCAATTTACTTTTAGGGACGCACGGCGGACTATTAAAGAGCAACGATAGCGGCAAAACTTGGCAAAAGGTTTCGGTAAAAGGAAGCGTCAACGCTGATGACTGGATGAGTCTTGTTGTTGACCCCCGAAACCAGAAAACAATTTTTGCCGGTGGGCATGATTTAGGTGTCA
>CAYPVQ010000048.1:0-5154 GCA_964414215.1 uncultured Candidatus Saccharibacteria bacterium
GACGTGTGCTCTTCCGATCTGGAGCGAGGGATGCACCCCGTTACTTTCCCGCCAGGGTAGCTCAGTGGTAGAGCAGCGGACTCATAAGCCGTTGGTCGTGGGTTCGACTCCCACCCCTGGTATAGAGGACCGGTAGCTTAGCTGGCCTAAAGCGCTGCCCTGTCACGGCAGAGATCGCGGGTTCAACTCCCGTCCGGTCCGTTCGATAGATCGCCATTAAGGTTCTCCGCCTGCGGCGGATCCGCCTTTGGCGGAAAATCTGGTCGGGCCCGCCACCTTAATTAACCAATTGACACTTTTAGAGCCAGGGTTATAATTGAAATATATGTTGACCATTGAAGATATACAAAAGTTAATAGAAGCCGAAAAGGAAGTTTTTACTACGAAAGAAGATTTTGAGGAGATAAAACAAATGTTCTCAAATCTTCAGACTTCTGTTGACGCTTACGCCAATAAAGCAGATACGTACTTTCAGGAAATGGTTGCCTTGTCTCATAAAGTCAACCGAATTGAAAAATGGGTTCAACAAATTGCAGGCAAGGTCGGAATTAAATTGGAGTATTGATTCTCCCTAAACCAAGTTCCAACTTCTTCGCCTGCCCTGTCGGATGACGGGGTCCACTAAGTTTCCTCCAGCACAACGTACTCCTGATAAAGAATGTCTTTTATTTTCCCAAAATCACCTAAAAAAGAAACCGCCCGAAACAAAACATGAAGCGGTTTCAACTGTGCCATTGATCAGATAGGACTAGTTCTTACCTCGTCGCTTTTCTCCCTGAACAACTATCACCAAAAGTAGTAATAATCCTGCAATTCTTATCATTAAAAGTGTGAATTATGTTCCTGGGCTTGAACAAATTTTAGCCCTGTTTTTTGTTTGTCCACAAAGGAGTAAGAAATAATAGCTAGCTAAAAGATGTTAAACCGACTTTGACAAATCGTTCACTCAGACTATGATGAATTTACTATGCACGTGCTCAAATGCGATATCTGTTTTCTTTTACAGAAAAAGTTGATAAATCAAATGGATGTTGATAAGATAAACCGGTCGCGCCTTTTTAAATAGAATTAACATATGAACGTAAATCTCGACCCGGATGTTGAGAAGTTTATTACTTCGCTCGAGAAACAAACAATAGCCAAAGTTTTACGATCAGTTGATTTACTTGAAGAATTTGGTCACAGGCTCGGTATGCCTCATAGTAAAAAGGTGACCAAGGATTTATTTGAACTAAGAATCAGAGGACAACAAGAAGTCCGAATATTCTATGCTTTTAAGAAAAACATAATCTATCTTCTTCGCGGATTTATTAAAAAATCTCAAAAAATTCCACAAAGAGAGATCGAAGCAGCTCATAAGCAACTAAAGCGCTTGACATAATATAACTTATAAATTATATTATAATTATGAAAACATATCAAAGTTTTAAGAATCGTTTATTGAAGAATAAAGAAATCAAAAAGGCCTATGATGAATTGGGCCCGGAATTTGCTTTGGTGAGGATGATTATCGCTAAGCGTCTCACAAAGGGTATTACCCAGAAGGAACTAGCACATAAAATTGGGACAAAACAACCAGTGATTTCGCGCCTGGAAAGAGGAACCTACAATCCTTCTATTAAGTTTCTACAAAGAGTAGCTGGGGCACTCGATGCAGAATTACGTATTAAAATTATGTGATGGATTCTCCCTAAACCAAGTTCCAACTCAAGCCAGCCCGGTTAGGCGGGCGGACTGGGACGATTCCAGACCAGCTGGTCTGGAATCGTTTTTTGTTGTTGCAAGATTTTTTGGATGTTGCTACGCTTTCAGTATCCGGATTGTTTCTTCGCAGGGCAAAGGAGGATAGAGATGAATATTTTGGTTGTAGGAGGTGGTGGTCGTGAGGACGCGATCGTTCGGGCACTGGCCTCGGATCCGCAAAGACCGAGAGTTCTGTGTGCTCCGGGAAACGGCGGCATCGCTAATTCTGCCGAATGTTTTCCAGAAATAAAGGCCACTGACATCAAAGGCCTTTTAGAGCTGGCAAAAAGCCAAAAAGTAGACCACGTAATTGTGGGGCCAGAAGCCCCGCTTGTGGACGGGATAGTAGACCAGTTCCTTGCGGAAGATATCCCAATTTTTGGCCCAACCCGACAAGCGGCCATGATTGAGGGCAGTAAGGTGATTGCCAAGCTGTTCATGTGGCGGCACGGAATTCCCACAGCTCCATTCGCGATTTTTACAGACGCGGATGATGCCCAGAAATATCTGTATGGTCACTTTGCTCACTCAAACGCGGCTCCGGTGGTGATCAAGGCTGATGGGCTCTGTGGAGGTAAAGGCGTCACGGTGGCTGCGAATCAAGAAACTGCCTTCGAAGCCATTCGCGAACTAATGGTCGAAAAGGTTTTCGGGCCGGCCGGGGAGGTGGTCGTCATTGAGAAGTTCCTTGAAGGCCAAGAGTGTTCGGTCATTGCCGTGACCGATGGAATAAATCTCCTGGTGTTACCTCCAGCGCGCGATTACAAGCGGGCTTACAATGGTGACAACGGGCCAAATACGGGCGGGATGGGAGCATACTCTCCTGATCCGGCTTTGACCCCTGAATTTTTGGTAAAGGTTGAAACAGAAATTCTCCAACCGACGATTACCGGTTTGCAGGCCGAGGGTTGTCCGTTCCGCGGCTTCTTGTACGCTGGGCTCATGCTCACCAACCAGGGACCTCGGGTGCTTGAGTTTAATTGCCGGCTAGGCGATCCGGAAGCTCAAGTCATCCTGCCGCGGCTTCAGTCCAGCTTTTTGGATTTGATCAAGGCCGCAAGTAGTCAAAACCTGCGTGCTATCCGGACGCAGTGGTCGAGTCAAGTGGCGGTTTGCGTAGTCCTGACTGCGGAAGGTTATCCAGCCGGGTATCGAACCGGCTTTGCAATCACCGGGATCGAGGGAGTCGAAGCGGCGATCGTCTACCACGCAGGCACAGCCCGATCGTCTGACGGCCGGTTGTTAACCGCCGGAGGCCGGATTCTCGATGTAGTTGGGTTGGCGGATACTTTTGCCGAAGCGCAGGGACTAGCTTATGCCGCTGCTGACTGCATCACTTTCGCCGGTAAATGGCACCGCGACGACATTGCCAGAGGTGTTTCGTGCGTGTACCGCTAACTGCCAGGTTTTTAGACACGATTTTGGCCGCGCCGGCAGGTATCTGAGGGGATGGCTGTCAGCGGGCCAAGGGGGTGGCTTTGCGCCGCTTTAGGCGCATCGCCACCCTTTTTATTTTAACTTTATGGTGGTTTACCAATTCTATAGAATTGGTAAATGCATATAAATATGCTAGTGGCATCGCCACCCTTTGTTTTTAATCTTAAAGGGTCATTTGGCGCGAAATGACCCTTTAACTTTACACGAAGGCCAAGGGTTTGGTATGCTTGAGAATCACGGCTGTTTTTGGATGTTTTCTCAACAATCAAATGGAGGATAGAGATATGGAGCCGAGAATTATCTTGGCCCTCGACGGGCTGAGTCTTGATTATTGCACCAATCTGGTCCGAGTGGTCAGCGGGAGAGTGTACGCTTACAAGATTCATGATCTGTGGGATGCCCACGGGCCGTCTGTCGTCTCGAGGTTTGTAAACTCGGGGACGAGAGTGTTTGTCGATCTCAAGCTTCATGATATTCCAAACACCGTGGCCTTGCGGGCCAAGAGGGTTCTGGAAGCTGGAGCGGACATTCTGACGGTGCATGCCGAAGGCGGGATTGATATGATGAAGGCCGCCGTAGACAACTTTCCGCGGGTTCTGGCCATTACTGTGCTTACTTCACTTTCGGAAGAGGAAGCTCATTTGCAGTTCGGGCAGCCTGTCAAGGCCATGGTCTTGAAGCGGGCGCGCGACGCTAAACTGGCCGGTGTTTGGGGCATTGTCTGTTCACCGCAGGAAGTTGGGGTTTTGGCGAAACACTTGGAGCTTGCCGGACTCAAGTTCGTAACGCCCGGAGTAAGATCGCCTGGCAAGGACGTTTCTGACCAAAAGCGGGTTGACACGCCCGCGGCGGCCATCAAATCAGGGGCTGATTTCCTTGTCGTTGGACGTGAGATTACCCAAGCAACTGACCCGCTCGTAGCCCTAGAGGCAATCGAACGGCAAATCACCGAAGCTTTGGCAGAAAGGAGCTGATTTATGAGCACAGCGTTAGAGAATTTAGAGGACGAGTTGGACTGTTACTATTTGTTGTATGTCGCGGCGGACCTTTACGAGATTGGTGCGGTTATGGACCGGAGCAAGTCTCCGGAGGGCAAAGGATTCCGCCTCAAGCTTCACGAGAAGAACCCGGAGGCCCCGCTCTCGCCAGTCTACATTAATCTGCGGGTCCTGCGGTCATTTCCAGAACTTCTGCACCAGACTGTTCGCGGCTTTATGGAGATGGAAGATGCACTCGGGCTTGCCTACAATTTGGTGGCAGATGTTCCAACTGCCGCCACCCCGATCGTCGCCGTCTTTTCGCATATAACGAAGGTTCCAATGGTGACTCCTCGGGAGACGAAAACGCATGGCGCGGGGGGAGCGGCGATAGATGGTGTTTTCCAGCCGGGCCAGGTGGTATTACTCATCGACGACCTTATTACCAAAGCCGACAGCAAGTTCGAGGCGATTAGGGTTCTCGAGTCGCACGGCTTGGTTGTCAAGGATGTGATGGTGCTCGTTGACCGCGAGCAGGGAGGGGTGCAGCAGCTTGAGGCCGCTGGTTACCGAGTACATGTGGCTTTCAAGCTGTCAACTTTGCTCAAGTACTACCTCGAATCCGGACGCATGAGTCAAGAGACTTATCACGAGATCATGGAGTATCTCGGACTTCACTGACCGTCAACGATGGGGGGCCGAACTGGTCATTCAGACGGGGTGGTTTTGTCCTTCGCGGGACATTGCCACCTTTTTTATTTGCCTGAAGCAGGCGGGGTGTGTTATATTGAGAAATCACATTCTAAAGGGAGGAAAAAAAGATGAGTCTAATCGAATGGTACTACAAGAGGTATATTCGGCCGAAGATTTTCGAGATGAGCCGGGACGATGCCGAGATTGGGCACGAGTGGGGACTTGAGAAGCTCAAGCGGCTGCAACAAAGCAGGCTTCGCACGCTCTTTGCGAGAACGGCCTTGGTCTATTATCACTCCAGGCT
>CAYPVQ010000048.1:5164-8471 GCA_964414215.1 uncultured Candidatus Saccharibacteria bacterium
TATTGTGAGGTTTATCACACGGCGATCCCGGCCTGTGGCTGGGGGTTTGTCGAAGTCGGTGGGATTACAATGCTCGAACAGCCTGGCAATGATCGGCCGCGCATGAAGCGTTCCGAGGAGCATGAGGCGCTGTGGAATTTCATGGGGTTTAATAACCCTGGTGCAGATAAGGCATATCATGCTATTTCGACCAGTCCTGTTCGCCCCGTACCGCTTATGCTTAATGTCGGGAAGAGCAAAAACACCCCGCTCGAGCAGGCGGCAGATGATTACGTGTACACGGTTGGCAAGCTCTGGCTGGTCGTTGATCTCATTACGCTCAATCCCTCTTCGCCCAATACCCCGGGCTTGAGGAGCCTGCAGAATAAGGCAAATTTGCAGGCCCTGGTTGAGGCTGTGAAAACCGAAAACTTGAAGAGCGGAGAGTTATTCAATTCCCTGCCAAAGCCGTTAGGCGTCAAAATTTCGCCTGACGAGAGCGACGAGCAGCTTGCCGATATTGTAGAGGTCTGCGTCAAGGAGAAGGTTGATTATGTGATTGCGACCAATACCACTGTCAGCCGCAAAAAGGTTTTTGGCTGGGATATTCCCTGCAACCGCGGCGGCGTCAGCGGTCAACCCTTGCGAGAAGGGGCGGAGCGGGTGCTTGGCGAGCTTTATCGGGCCTTCCGGGAAAAAAAATCCGAGATTGTCCTGATCGGCGTGGGCGGGATTGGCGACGGAGATGAACTTTACGAACGGATCCGGCACGGCGCTTCGCTCTGCCAAGCCTACACGGCCTGGCCTTTCGAGGGGCCGGATTTCGTGAAGTGCTGTCTCAAAAGGCTGGTGGAGAATCTCAAGGCCGATGGCTTTAAGCATGTGAGCGAGGCTGTCGGGACTCGCTGGCGCTGAAGGCCATTCTCGACTTTTAAAGGGTGGCAGCCCCAAGTTGTCAGGCTGCTACCCTTTTTGTTATGCTTTGGGGTACATATTCGGGGAAGGAGGTTGTATGCATTCGGAATTTATGATGGAGAGCCGGTTCAAGCGGATCATAGCTTTTCTTATGGAGACCAGGATGGCGAATCTTCGTATCTTCCAGGTGGATGAGTTTTTGCACCTCATTGACTTGGCGAACCGAGATTGTCCAAATCGCTCTCGAAACGATCGGTACCTCGCGTTCCGCGATTTTGCAATCGCCCTGACTAGACCCAGGATTGCGACAATCTTTGCAGAGCAGCTGCGGCAGAGATTTTACAACGAGTTTGGGGGAGTCCTGCGCAAACCAGACTGGGTGATGGGACACGGATTTGTGGCTCAACCCTTGGCCGACTATCTCACTTGTGCTTACTGGCCTGCGGGACAGAAACTCTATGGCTTGGCTTGGGCAGACATGGCTCCCGGAAATCAATATGTCCTACAGGCAGAGGATATGATGGATTGGGACACGCCTGTCTGCGCCTCGGAAAAGGTTGCCTATCTCGCCGGGGCGATGAGGGAGGCGCGCGCATGTAGTGTCCTTTCGATCCTTAAGCCGTCTGAGCTAGTAAGGCTTGGTGCCGCCCGGATTATCTCGCTATTTGACGTAAAAAATGTTTCGAGCGAGGGTTTTGAGATCATTCCAGAGGGAGCGACAGAGGTCGTGGTTCGGGAGGAATCTGCTTAGGAAACGGGCGGATGGGGTAGGGCGGTTACCAACCTCGGTTGGTAGCCGCATTTTTTTGTGGTATGATTATTCCAAAGTGATGAATTATCAAATTTTGACCATCATCATTGTCGCGGCCGGGTTTGCTGTGGTGGTTTATTTACTTAACCGCCGGCCGAAGCAGGATCAAGGTCTGCAGGTCATGCTCGAGTGGCTCAAAGAGATGCGCGGGTCGTCAGAGAGCATGCAGAAGCGTCTTGACGAGACTAACCGGTCGATTAACGAACGGCTAGACAATGCCGCGCGCGTGATTGGCGGTATTTCCAAAGAACTGGGGCAAATGTATGAGCTGGGAAAAGATATGAAAAAGGTTCAGGAATTTCTCGTTTCGCCAAAGCGCCGCGGCGGGCTTGGCGAAGAAGTTTTGGCTTCCCTTCTCGAGCAATATTTTCCCCAAAGTGAATTTGCCCTGCAGTACCGGTTCAAAAGCGGAGAGGTGGTGGATGCCGTGATTAAGGTCCAAGGCAAGCTTTTGACGATTGACTCCAAATTTACCATGGAGAATTACCGCGATTTTTTAAATGCCGAGGCCGAGGATGCGCGGGAAGCGGCGCGCAAAGCATTTCTCCGGGACATTAAAAAGCGGGTGGACGAGATTCACAAGAAATATATTTTGCCTGAAGAAGGGACATTTGATTTTGCCATGATGTATGTGCCATCTGAAGCTGTGTTCTACGAGATTATCAATGACGAGTCGCTTACCGAGTATGCCCGCTCCAAACGAGTTTATGTCTCTTCGCCCAACAGCTTTATGTATTATTTGCAGATTATCATGCTTTCTCTTCGCGGCCAGAAAATCAATGAGGCCGCCAATCAGATTATGAGCCTGATCGCCGCGATTAGGCAGGATAGTGACAAATTCGGCCGCAATCTCGAAGTCATGAGCCGGCACATTACCAATGCCAAAAATACCAGCGACCTGGTGGCCACTGACTATGTTCAGTTAAAAGGGAAGATAGAACAAGTTGCGGGTTTGAAAATTGAAAATCCCCCCTCACCCTCCCCTCTCCCGCGAGGGGAGAGGGAATAAGAGGGAGGGGGAAGGGGAGAGGTCGACCCCTTGATTCTTAATCCTTGATACTAAATACTAATTTTATGTTTGAAGTTTTCACAAAACACGAAGAACAACGCGTCGGGGTATTTGTGGATGTCCAGAATCTCTATTATTCAGCGCGGAACATCTACAACGCGCGCGTGAATTTCACCGCGCTTCTCAAAGAGGCCGTGGGGGCCCGCAAACTCATCCGGGCCATCGCTTACGTGATTCGGGCGCAAATGCCCGAGGAGCAAACTTTTTTTGACGCCCTAGCAAAGGCCGGCTTTGAAGTCAAAGCTAAAGATCTCCAGGTATTTTTTGGCGGGATCAAAAAAGGCGACTGGGACGTGGGGATCACCATGGACATGATCAAGCAGATGAACAAGATCGATTCGATCGTGCTCGCCTCGGGCGACGGCGACTACGTGCCTCTCATCGAATATCTCAAAAATTTCGGCGTCCGGGCCGAAGTAATTGCCTTTGGCAAAAGCGCCTCGAGCAAGCTAATTGATGCGGCCGATGATTTCATTGACATGGACGCAAGTCCGAAAAAGTTTTTGATTCCCATAAAGAAATAGCGATTCCAA
>CAYPVQ010000049.1:0-8218 GCA_964414215.1 uncultured Candidatus Saccharibacteria bacterium
GACCGAGATCATCTTTTTTCGATGTTCGGTCGGGCTTTTTTTAGAGAATTTTTCCGGTCGTTCCCGCGGCCAGGGTAATCGATACTTCTTCCCGGGCTTCAATAATGGATTGTGAAGCATTGACCTCATCGCCAGTGACGAGGATTTTGTTGACCAGAAACCACCAGCCACCTTCAATTGCGAGGAATTTTTCCGTTGTCTTGAGGGTGATGACTTTAATGAATGGTTGCGCTTCTCGCATTTCGGTCACGGCGATAAAACCACCAAGCGGATTATTTTTCTCAACTAAGCCGGCAGCCCGCAGTCGCTCCAGGACCGTGGTGCGGTAAAATTTTCCTTTTGGGTGATAGGTACCCAAAGTCGCGTAGAAGTAATCGACAGCGCCTCCGGACCTTAAGAGACGAATTTCTGTATAAAAATCCCCAAAAACCTCATAGATTGGGACAATATCCGCTCGCGGCTCAATCCTTATCGGGTTTTCGGCGGTGAGCCTCTTTTGGAAACCAAAAAGTGTGCCCGCAACACCCGCGAAAAGTTCTCTTCTGTTCATTGGCTCCTCCTCTTCAAAATAGTAGTTTACTCCGCACCCCGGGCGTTAGCTAAGTGGTGCGGGGTTTACTCTGCCTTTTTCCGAAAGAAAAAGACTATCGTTACCACCATAATTGCTCCAACCAAAGGAATAAACCAGAAAGCAGTGGTTTCTACCTCCACCCGTAGGGGAATTTGGATACCGGTTTGGATTTGAAAGTCGGCCTCGCTCGGCTTAAGACTTTTGATTGCCAGATGGGTTTTAAAGTTTTTTTGGCCCTTAATCGTAACCACAATCGGGACAATTTTCTGAGGCAAAGCTTGGGCTTCTGACGGTTCAATACTAACTAAGTTTTGAAAATCTGCCGTTGTGGTTTGGATTGTCAAGGCATCGGAATCTAAATTTTGCACAAAGACTTTGAGACTTTGCGTTTCGTTGCTTCGTAAGGAAAATTCCAGTTTGTCCGGAGAGACTCCAATTGCCATGTCATTTGACTGTTGCCCACAAGACCAAGGTGCCAGTTCTTGTCCCACTTGCAGGGTAATTGACAGGGACCTTGAGGACCAGTTCCAGGTTTTTTGCAAAGAAAGCCTGAAGAGTAGTCTGGAAGGAAGACCACAAGTAGCCATCAAGATAGAGTCCCTGGTGATAGAGACTATCAGTATTTTGCAGAGTGGCTGTGATCAAAAGCTGTTTATTGCTGTAGTTTATGAGGGATATGTTTTGCGGGGGTGAAGATTGTCCCGGGGTAAGTTGACCAAAATTCACGGTCGCAGCTCCCAACCCGAAACTGATCCGTGGTGTTTGATCTACTTCAATCGTGACAGAAACTTCTTTGGTTCCCCGGGGGCCAAAAAATACAATGGTGTAAGTAGTGGTTTCTTGAGGCTGAATCAGAAGAGTTCCGGCAAGTTGGCCTGCGGTAAAGTTTTGTGGGGCAGAACTTAAAATTCCATTCGCGTTTTCCGAAGACCAAGAAAGAACTACTTGATCGCCCAACCGAATCTTGATTTGCGAGGCCATAAGGCTCGCGGTTAGGGGTGGAGGAGGTGGGATGGAGCTGAAAATTTCTGCAGTCAGGTTAAGCATAGCTGAAGTTTGGCTTGGCGGAGGGGGCGGTGGTGGCGGTGGTGGGGGAGGTGGAGGAGGGGAATCATTAGGTGAGCCGTAATACCAGAGAACTTGGTCACCATTTTGCAAGATATATTCGGCGGAACCAACATTCGGCTTTACTCCATTTACCGCATACATCCAGCCTTGATTACCCACAGGCCCAATGGCGGCAATGCTTTCAACGTACAAGCCTAGGGAAGTAGTTTTGATCACGTAAGAAAACCCGCCGACTTTTGCGCCTTCGCTCACAGTGCCAATAGCTACTGGCTCTGGAAAATTGTATTGCCGGCCAGTATTATCCTGAAGGCTTACTTGATCAAAGGACAGAATTCCAGAGAAAATTGTCTGTGGCCCATTGACAATGGCTACGGCAAAGCTTGGTTTTTGGGAGGGGGGGGGGGGGGGAGGGGAACTGCTGGCGCGCACGGGATAAGAATCATTGTTAAGGGCAATGACAGCATAAGCAGTCATGAGGGGTGAGGAGGAACCGCCGCTTTGCCAGGAAAATGAGCCATCAGCCCTTTGGAGCCCTTCCAAATATTGAACGGCTTCCGCCGGGATGTTCTGACCGCCAGATACTTGAGCAGAAATTACCCACGCGGTGGAAGCCGCATCAGGGCCATAGCCGGAAGCGGCATCAAAACTATAGCCAGTTGCAGTTTTGGTGGCCTCAAGGTAAGCATAAGCGCGGCTTAAGCTTCCCGTATTTTCCCCAGAGGCCAAGAGGGCCATGATGGCCATAGCAGTATCATTGCTGTCGGAAGGCGCACCGGCCTTGGCATAGCTCCAGCCTCCGTCTGTATTTTGATTTTGCTTAAGGAAATTTTTAAGTTGGCTCTGGATATTTTGATTAGTGCCACTGGCCGCAAAAGCGAGTAATCCAAAGATGTCATCATTGAGAAGGCTCGCCGCTGGATCAATCTCCGTGCCATTAAAAGTATTGGCTAGTTTTTGCACAAAATTAACTTGCCCAAAAGTTTCGGGGTTTTGACCCGCGGCCACAATTGCCAAGATCCGTTTTTCTAAATCCGTGGGCGTATTTCCTGGATCGCTTTTGAGAAAATCAAGATTGACAGAAGCGAGCGCATTACTCGAGGCTAGGGCCATCACTGACCATTCATCTTGACTATTGGCCTGTAGATAACCCACCGCTTTTGTCTGATCATACGCCGCTGCCGCCGGAGATGGCATCAGGCTTAGTAGCAGTAGTACCGTCGGGAAACCGGTTAGTTTATGTTTCAACATATGAGGGATGATTAAAAATCGCCTTTTCCGAGGGGAAGAAAGGCGGTTTTTCAATTAAAAAATGCCTATTCTTCTGCTCGGAAGAAACTACATAAATAAAAGGCTTTAGAAAGGTGCTCCGGCTATACGGTTGCGGCACAGCGAGGGAATTAAGCCCGGTCGGATGACCGGGTCACCCTATCTTCCCCTTTACGAAAGCTTTCTCATGTTTGCTAAATTTAGGAGGATCTGATATTATTGTAATTGGGGATAAAATTTTGTCAACTTTATAGATTTTTTGATATACTAGCTTTGTCAAAATTAAGCCTCAATTTTTCGCAAAAAATAATGCCCAAACCGAAAAGTACCCCAGTTGCTACCCCGATGCCCCAAGTGGTAACTGAAGAGTTTCCCCCTCCCCCTCCCCCTCCTCCCCCTGCTATTCCGCTGGAAACTAAGCCCGTGGAGAGTAGTAGTTGGGATCGCGTAATTCATGGGTTTTTGTATGCTTTAACTTTTCTTTTGCCACTGCTCTTAACACCCTGGACATTTGAACCTTTGGAGTTTTCCAAGCAGATGTTGCTGTTTGTGTTGACTGCGGCAGCGCTTATCGCTTGGCTTTTAAAACTTCTGGTAACGCGCAGTTTTAAAATCATCAGAACCCCCCTTGATCTGCCGCTTGGCGTCTTTTTGGTAATTTATCTTTTAGCCTCGCTTTTTTCTATTGATCGGGTAGCCTCTTTCCTTGGGTTTTACGGCAGTTTTTCCGGAAACTTTTTTCAGGTGCTCTTTTTGGCCCTGTTTTACTATCTCGTAGTCAATAATTTTACCAAACCTCGGGAACTGAAAAGACTCTTCGGAGTGTTTTTCTTTTCCGTATTTCTGGCGTTACTCTATATTGTCTTGCAATTTTTTGGCTGGTTTGTAATTTCTTTGCCGTTTGCCAAGGTCGAGACTTTTAACACTATTGGCGGGCTTTTGACGATTTCAATTTTTTCCGCCCTGGCCATTCTCCTTTCTTTGGGTTTTCGAAGTGTCTCCTCGTGGTTTAGTCCTTTTGGGGGACGGTTGTGGCGGATCCTCACTATTGCTTGCTCCTTGCTCATTTTGCTGACTGTTAATTTTGTGTATGCTTGGGCTGCTTTGCTGGTGGGACTTCTTCTGTATTTGATTTTTAATCTGGCTGTTGCTAAATCCTTGGCCATCAAAAATCTTATTACCCCCTTGGTCTTAGTAATTTTGGTGGTGTCTTTTCTAGTGGTTCAGTTGGTCTTCCCCTTTGTTTCACTGCGAAACCTCCTACGCTTTAATTTGCCTCTTGAGGTGAGGCTTGATTACACCACCGCTTCTCCAGTGCTCAAGGGAGTGGCAACCTCTCAGCCGATCTTGGGTTCTGGCCCAAACACTTTTCTCTACGCCTTTTCCAAATACCGGGAGGAAAAATTTAATCTTTCTCCCTTTTGGAATGTCCGCTTTGATAAATCTCCTTCCGAGGCCACTGAATATCTGGTGGGAACTGGGGTTTTGGGTCTTTTGGCCTTTGAAATTTTAACCCTGATCTTTATAGTTTTTAGCTTAGTGTTTCTCTTTCGCCGCAAAGATCAAGAGACCTGGCTTATGGCCCTCTCGGTTTTTGGCGGATTTGTAGTTTTGTGGCTTGCCCACTGGTTTTTCTTTTTTAATACCGTAATTGCGTTTAGTTTTTGGTTAATGCTCTCGTTGTTTGTCGCAACCATGGGAGTGGCAGGTGGAGGAGAAGTCAAGGTTTATAATTTCTCCTTTGCCCAGTCTCCCAGGCGCACCGTGAGTGTAGTTTCCTCGGTCTCTTTAGCCTTGGTTCTGGTAATTATTTTCTTGTTTTTTGCCTCCGCAGTTTACGCCTCGGACATCTTTTATCGCCGCGCAGTAAGGGCGGTCAATGATCCCGCGAAGTTTCCGGAAGCCCAGGCAGACTTTGAACAAGCTTTGAGGTTAAATCGGTTTCGCCCTGATTATTTCTTAGCCTATGGAGAATTTTTGTTCTTGCGCATCAATCAGGAATTAGCAAAGGCGGATCCTAATCCCGGACTTATTCAAAACTGGCTAGCAAGCAGTATTAATACCTCGCGCGCGGCAGTCAATCTCTCGCCCGCCAACTGGACAGCTTGGGAGAGGCTTGCCACGCTCTATACTTTATCTCGGCCTTTAGTGGCGGGCGTGGACCGGTTTATTATCGAATCGCTTCTGAAGGCTACGCAGCAGGATACCAAAAACCCGATCTTGTGGACAGAATTAGGGCAAGTTTATCGGCTTGCTGCCCGGAAGCTTGACCCCGCTATTTTGGGCAAAGGTGTTGATAGTGATGCTGACGGACTTTCTGATGAGCAAGAGCAGACTTTAGGTTCTGATCCAGAGGATCCAGATACCAATGGCAATAATGTTTTGGATGGCAATGAAGTTTTAGCAGGGCTTAATCCTGCTTCTTCCGGAGCTTTGCCAAATGAGTTTTTGGGCCGGTATCTCAAGACCGATGCCGAGAGTTTGGTTAAAGCCGAAGAAGCATTCCGCAAGGCGGTAAGTCTTAAGGAAGACTATGCTACGGCTTACTATCAGTTGGCTTTAACCTTGGAACAGCAAGGCCGAATCGACAAAGCGGTTGAGGAAATGGAAAAACTTCTGCAGCGCTTTCCCACCAATCTTAATCTCAAATTTGAGCTCGGCAGAATGTATTTTAACTCAGGCAAAATTGACCAAGCAGCGCGGCAATTTCAAGAGATTACCTTTCTTGTTCCTAATCACTCCAATGCTCGGTTTTCTCTAGCTGTAAGTTACGAGCGTTTGGGCAAGACCAGAAGAGCTTTGGAAGAGTACCGCAAAGTCCTGGAACTTAATCCTGATAATGAGGCTCTTAAAACCAAAGTCACGCAACTGCAGGAGCAATTGGCTAATCAAGAGGGAAGCCGATAGTGCACTCCCCACTATTTGAAGAAAAACCTTTGACTCATAAACTGCGCTCGCTGGTCTTTTGGCTAATCATCATTGCGGGATTGACTTTAGTGGTGATTGTTTTGGTGCGCGGCCAGCAATTAGTGATTAGGAAACCTGAAGCCTACCAAGCCGTCTTTCTCGATAATGGCCAAGTCTATTTTGGCAAGTTTCGCTCCGTAAGCCGGGATCTCTGGAGCTTAACTGACATTTACTATTTACGGGCCGGGACAATTCAACCTGCCTCGCCGGCAGGCGGGCAAGCCGCGCCAACGGGCGGGCAGGCCGGTCAAGAAGGAACCGGGCAGATTGATCTTATTAAACTCGGAGCAGAGCTTCATGCTCCTCGCGACGAAATGATTATTAATAAGGAGCACGTAATTTTTTACGAAGATCTGGGGGAGGGTGGGGAAGTGATGAAGCTTATTAGAAAACACAAGAGTGGGAAATAAAAGACTCTTGACCTGGGGATCAAAGATTTGTTACCATATCTTAGATAATGATTCCATACGTACGAATTAACGAAAGAATCGCGGCAGCGGAAGTTCGGGTGATTGATGCCACAGGCAAGATGCTGGGGATTATGCCAACTTCTCAAGCTTTGGGGTTGGCGAGTTCCCAAGGGCTAGATTTAATTGAGGTTGCGCCCAAAGCCAATCCGCCCGTGGTGAAGATTTTAAGTTATGACAAATACCGCTATAATCTGGAGAAGCAGGAACGACAGCAGCGCAAAAAACAGAAAAAGATTGAGGTCAAAGGAATTCGGATCTCCATGCGCATTGGAAGCCATGATCTGGAGTTTAAGGCCCGGCAGGCGGATAAATTTTTAAGCGAGGGTAATAAAGTCAAAGTCGAAATGATGCTTCGCGGCCGGGAGCGAGCGAATTTGAAATATGCTTTTGAAGTTTTGCAGAAATTTTTAAGTGCCGTAAGTGCTCAATATCTGATCGAACAAGAAGCCAAGAAAATGGGAAATATTATCATATCCGTAATCGGACCAAAAACCTAACCTAACACCAATCTACTAATGATCCACTAATGACACTAATTATTAGTGGCATTCGTGTCCGCCTTAGGCGGATTAGTGGATTAGTGTTATATCTTCTTATGAAGCTTAAAACTCACAAAGGCACAGCAAAAAGAATCTGGAAAAGCGGGGGCGGCAAACTTCGCAGGCGCCACGCCATGAGGAGTCACCACCGCGGCCGGAAGAGCGTGAAGCAGTCCTTGGGCCGCGGCCGGGTCGAGCCAGTACCAGACAGCAATCCGCGAATTAAGGAGTTAATACCGTATAAATAACTCTATGAATTACGAATCAGTACGAAAGTACGAATTCGTAGATTCATAAAAATCCGTAATTCGTAGGGAATCAGCGTATGACTAGAATAAAACGTGGCGTCTTCAAAAGAGCGCGCCGCAAAAAAATCATCAAACTAGCCAAAGGCTATATTTCCCACCGCAAGACTAATTATCGCGCGGCAAGGGAAGCAGTGTGGCATGCTGGTAAGCACGCGTATCGCGGACGCAAGGAGCGTAAACGTGATTTTCGGGCACTGTGGAATATTCGGGTTAATGCTGCAGCACGCGAGCACGGACTTTCTTACAGCAAGTTTCTAGCGGCTTTGAAGAAAAATCACATTGCTTTAAACCGCAAAATGCTTTCCGAACTCGCGGCCACGAAGTCCGAGGTGTTTAAGAAGATTGTGGAGATGGTTAAGTGATCCCTTTCTCCCCCATGATAAGGGGGAGATTAAGAGGGGGTAGAAATAAAAAAGACCTTGTGGTCTTTTTTTTTGATTTGGTGGACACCCTGCAAAATGATTGGAACACCGCTCACGAATGGATTCTAAAATGGTACCCGCTAATCAAAAATCAGCAGATTGCCCAAGCGGATGGCTAAAAGGCTGGCGTTGTATCACATGACATTGCTGTGGTTAAACACAATACGCCCGCAAGGTTTTTATCCTTTGTCGCTACGCGACATCTTCAGAGAACGGGCGTATCTTTACTGCTTTTGCAGCCGCAGCCGTTAAAGCAAATGTTTTTTCAGAAAAGCCCGTCCCGAACCAGATTTAAGATACTTTTCAAAAACTTTTGCCTTCTTCGCATCGCTGAAGGCAAAATAACAAGTGAGTGTCCAAGGTTTGAATTTACTCGTATGGATTGAATTCCCCCAGTTATGATCTCGAATTCTGGTTCTCAAATCATCAGAAAAACCAACATAGTGTTGGTTTGGATGGTTAATGCTTTGGATTAAATAAACGTAATACATTGCTTTAATTTAATACAAGTCCAGCCTTCGTCCGCCTGAGGCGGACTACGGCGGACAGACTTCGCATTCCTGCTGCAATATTTATTATCCTTGTTAAGGTTCTCGGCGTAAGCCAG
>CAYPVQ010000050.1:0-8154 GCA_964414215.1 uncultured Candidatus Saccharibacteria bacterium
TCCGCCTTGGGCGGAAAGAGGAGGGGCTCCCTCCCTTAAGATAAGGGAGGGGTGGGGTGAGTTATGAACCACCCCCGAAAGATACTTGAAACTTTTATCATCCCTATTCAATATTACATTCTTCGCGACGCGAAACAATTTTGCCTTCGCCGCCAAATATTCCTCATAAGTTTTATGATAATCCAAATGCTCATGCGTAACATTGGTAATCACCGCGGTTTCAAAGTTTATCCCCCACGTTCGGTACTGATCAAGCGCATGGGAAGTGACTTCAAGCACAGCATATTTTGACCCAGCAGCAGCCATCTTGCCCAAAAGTTTTTGCAATAAAAAAGGGCTTGGCGTTGTGGTGTGAAGCCCAGTATCATACTCGGTATCGCCAATTCTGGCATTGATGGTCGAGATAAACGAGATCGGCAATCTCGCTTCTTTAAATATTGCGGCGATCATGTTCACGGTCGTGGTTTTGCCGTCAGTGCCGGTTATCCCTATGACATGAAGCTTCCGCGAGGAGAAACCATAAAAAAGATTGGCAAGTCCGGCTTGCGCTAGATGATAGTAATTGATTATTTTTTGACCTAGTAACTTTCTTAAAAAGTCTTTCATTCTCGAAGGCCGGAATGACAAAAGTAGCCGATCAATGCTTTGCCAGCGACCTTAGGGCCTCTCTAATCTTCTCCTCTGAATTCGTAATCTCCTTTGGTAACGCTACCACAGCTTCCCGCGCTTCGGCCCGGGAATACCCCAAGGCCAAAAGCACATCCAGCACATCAGCGTGGGTCCTCGAGATCTCTTTGAGCGCCTCCTTGCCTGGACCAAATTCCGCTACTTTTTCTTTGAGCTCGACTATGAGCCGCTCGGCTATCCTGCGCCCAACCCCAGAAACTTTGGTAAAAACCAGAGGATCTTCATTGATGATGCCGGATTTGATAATGTCCAAATCCGAAAGTGACATAATAGACATGGCCAGCCGCGGGCCAATGCCGGAAACAGAAATCAGCAGTTCAAAAAAATCCTGCTCGGCCAGAGAAGAAAATCCATACAATGCCAACACGTCTTCGCGCACGTGAGTATAGATATACAGGGCTATCGGCTTGCCAATCTCGGAAGACAGAGAAATCTGCGGCGTCACAAAAACTTTGTAGCCGACCTGGTCAGTCGCCACAATCAGGTAATTCTTGTAGATGGCTTTGATAGTGCCGGAAATATAGCCAATCATTTATTTTTCCATACGCTGTCAGCGAGATATTTTTTAATCAAAGATTGATAAGGTACGTTCAGCTCATTCGCCCGTTCTTTCAAACGAGCAAGCAAAAAATTTGGGACACGGATGGAAATTGATCGAGAAGTGGGTTTAAGGTTCGGAAATGCAACCGGTACAAGATCCGATGAATCATAATAATCAGTTAAATCAATTTTTGCCCAAAAGTCCCTCTCCTCATCCTCGTTCTTGAATTTTGGCAGAACTAGTTTTTTCTTCATACCAATTCCTTTCTTTTTTATTAACATTACGGGCAGAAATTATTCTAATTCCACCCGGCCTAATAGTAAATGCAATAAATAATAAACGGATTTGTTTAGTATGGCCAAGAATTATATATCGTTCTTCCTTTTCGGAATACAACTCGTCCTTGATAATGTGCTTTAAAGGGTCAAAAAAAACTTGTTCACATTCGTCGTCAGTTACTCCGTGTTTAACCAAATTTTTGGCCTCATTCCCTTTATCCCAAACAAAGTTTGGCGGCGTCGGCAATGTAACCATAGTTATATTGTATATACTACCTTATACACTGTCAAGTCTGAAAATCCTGCAATTCTGGCATTGTGTTACCATGTTAACATGCTAATACAAATACCCTGGATTATTCGCTCAACTCTAAAACTATTGAGTAAACCTGTTCTGCTTTGCTACAATGAAAGTTGATCTACCTTAATTTTCCCTCTCCAAGAGATGGAGAGGGACTAAGGGAGAGGTTGAGATCCTTGCTCTCACGACCTCTCTCCCGCCTCTCCCCATCACCTGGGGAGAGGAGAAACTATAATATGCCTAGATTCAATCTCGTTTCCAAATTCAAGCCAACGGGGGATCAACCCCAAGCCATAGAAAAGCTTGTAAAAGGTACTCGGGACGGCTTTGATTTCCAAACTCTTCTTGGCGTCACGGGCAGCGGCAAAACTTTTTCTATTGCGAATGTCATTCAGCAAATCCAAAAGCCGACTTTGGTTATCTCCCATAACAAAACTCTTACTGCGCAGCTTGCCTCCGAATTCCAGGAATTTTTTCCAGACAATGCTGTGCATTATTTTGTCTCTTACTATGACTACTACCAACCCGAGGCGTATATCCCGCGCACTGATACCTATATTGAAAAGGAAACTGACATCAACGAAGAAATTGACCGCCTGCGCAACGCGGCGACTATGGCTTTGCTATCGCGCAAAGACGTCATCATCGTGGCTTCGGTGTCCTGCATTTACGGCCTGGGTAACCCGAGCGATTATCTCGAACTAAGCTTGGACCTCAAAACAGGCGAGTCTTACAAGCGCGACAAGCTCTTGCGACGTTTGATTGATCTGCAATACTTGCGAAACGACCTCGAACTTCGACGCGGGACTTTTCGGGTGCGCGGCGACATTGTGGAGATTGTGCCGGCCCATGAGGACCGGGTGTTGCGCCTCGACTTTTTTGGCGATACCTTGGAGAAACTTAACGAATTTGACGCCCTGACTGGGGAAGGCGAAAAAGATTATGAATCCTATAAACTTTTTCCAGCAAAACACTTTATCACTCCCCATGATAAACTGCTTAGGGCCATGGAAAATATCCGGGCTGAACTTCGCGAGCGCATTGATTATTTCAAAAAGAAAAACCTCCTTCTCGAAGCTCAACGGATTGAGCAGCGTACCAATTTTGACCTCGAGATGATGCTTGAGACTGGCTATGTCAATGGTATTGAGAATTATTCACGGCACCTGGACTTTCGCAAACCCGGAGAACCACCCTCGTGCCTTTTAGACTATTTCCCTGATGATTTTCTGCTATTTATTGACGAGTCGCATATGACTGTCCCGCAGATTCGGGGAATGTATGAGGGAGACCGCTCGCGCAAAAAAACTCTGGTTGATTATGGCTTCCGGCTTCCCTCGGCCATGGATAACCGGCCGCTGAAATTTGTCGAATTTTTGAAAAAAATCAAACAAGCAATCTTTGTCTCGGCCACGCCTACTGATTATGAAATTAGCTTAAGCAAAACATCGGCATCAAAAAAACCTCCTCACCCTTTCTCCCTCTCCTCCCGAGGAGGAGAGGGTTGGGGTGAGGAGGCCGGGGTTGTTGAACAGCTCATTCGGCCCACCGGACTTTTGGATCCTGATGTCGAGGTCAGACCCACCAAACACCAAATTGACAATCTCCTGGACGAAATCAAAAAACGCACCGACAAAAGCCAACGCGTGCTCGTCACCACGCTTACCAAAAAAATGGCCGAGGAGCTCTCCGAGTATCTCAAAGAAATCGGCGTCAAAAGCCATTACCTCCACTCGGACGTGGATACATTTGAGCGCTTGGAAATTTTGCGCGATTTGCGCCTGGGAGTTTACGACGTAGTCGTGGGGATTAATCTGTTGCGCGAGGGTTTGGATCTACCAGAGGTCTCACTCATTGCCATTCTTGATGCAGACAAAGAAGGGTTTTTGCGCTCCAAAACCTCGCTTTTGCAAGTCATGGGCCGGGCGGCGCGGCATGTCGATGGGCACATTATCATGTATGCGGACCGTGAGACCGGGTCCATGAAGGCCGCGATTGCCGAAGTCGAGCGGCGCCGTAAAATTCAAGAAGAGTATAATAAAATGCACGGCATCACGCCGCAGTCAATCAAAAAAGAAATCCGGCAGTCACGCCTCGCTGGAGCCAAACTTGTCCCCGCGGAGGCGGGGACCCAAATAGACATCTCGAAACTTGACAAACGCGAACTTCACTACTATCTTGAAGAACTTAAAGACCGGATGGATTTGGCAGCAAAAAATTTGGAATTCGAGCGGGCAGCTGCGTTGCGAGATGAGATTATCAAAATCAACCAATCCCTCAAGCGCACGAGACACAAAGTGTGATACAATAATACCAGTAATTTATAATTAATAACCATGACTATGGGGATTGAATCAAATCGAGGATCTCATCCTGAACCGAAACTAGAAGAAGAAAGTAGAGCCGAAAAAATAAGAAAAGGCAGAGAAAGAGCGGAACTAATTCGCAAGGAACGCGAGAAAGCAGAAAGAAGGCGACAAGGCCTAGACCAAATCGAAGAAAACCCGCGCAAAGAATAACAACTGACTAATGACAACTAAGCCGCGAGCTTTGCGATGGCCTTGGAGAGACGCGATTTCAAACGCGCGGTTTTGTTGGAGTGAATCACGTGTTTTTTGGCGGCTTTATCGAGCTGGACAAAGGCCAAAGTTAAAGCTTTGACGGCTTCTTCTTTCTTTTTGGCGGCGATGGCCTTACGCACGGCTTTAACGGCAGACTTGTATTTAGTAATAGTTACAAGATTAATTGCGCGTTTTCTTTGGCTTGCTCTCAAGGCTTTGGCAGCGGATTTGGTATTGGGCATGATAAAAAATAAAAAATTAAATATCAAAAATCAAAATTGAGGATAGTCACACTCTAACAAAACCGTGACTTTCAGTCAACCAAGAATTTTTTTGGCAAATTTGAAAAGGGTGTAAAATTTCTTATCCAAAACTAAATCACGCGTTCCAATATTTGTAACTTTTTTTCCTGTTACTCCCAATCTTACATACCGAGACTTGAAACGAGTAATCCCGGCCCAGGGGTGATTGTCTTCATTTTCGGGGGCCACCCCCCACATGTCATACCAGCGCTTGGCAGTCTGTTTAGCAGTCTTGATGGCTTCCCACAGCACGAGGCTTGGAACATTAGTTGTGCGATCCTCGCCGCTTGAGGCCGCATAAAGATAGGTAGCCGCGTCGCCGAAGAACATGACAATTGCGGCAGCAAGGATTTGGCTCTGGTATTCGCCGACGAGCAGGATTGCGCGAGGATCCTCATCTCTGGTCTTCATAAACCTTTCCCGAAACTTCCAGAAGCGCTTATCTTCCCAAGAAGTAATTCCATCGCGCCTCGTAGTTTCTTTAAGAAGTTCGAGAAATTTTTCAAAAGCTTGTCTATCAGCAGTCACCTCGCGCACTTTTACTCCCTTGCGCTGCGCCAGCCGAATATTATAACGGGCTTTCTCGTGCATGTTGGCCAGAAGCTCGGCTTCGCTCTTGCTAAGGTCAACTAAAATTGTATTGTCGGGCTCAGTTTGATGAAGCAGAATTTCTGGTTTGCGCCACACCCCCTCACCTTCAACTCCTCTCCCCCTAAAGGGAGCGAGGAGAGGAGAAGGGTAGGGAGGATTAACCCTTGCCAGAACGGCTTTTTCTCTCTGCCCAATTTTTTCAATCTCTTTTACAAACCTTTTCCAGACCCCCTCTCCTTTCATTCCTCTCATTCCTCCCCCCCAAGTGGGGCCCGCCTGCCGGACGGGCAGGGAGGAGGGTGGGGGGGAGATTGGGCCTTTGGGGATTTCCAAATAGGTTCGGCCGAGCGGAAGCTTCTTAACTATGACCTGAGCCATTAATCCAATTTCACCCTCTCCCGGGAAGGACAGGCGGTAAACTTTGTTCCCCAAAACTTCTTGAAATTCTCCCCATTCCCAGGATTGTAAAAAGGAAGAAGGAACAGAATTATCTGCTATAAATTTATTCCAAGATCTTTTGTCGGCCGTCTCGGTCATTTCTTATTTATCAAATTCACGACCAGCTTGACCATCACGTCTTTTTGGGCGGGTTTGCTCTCGGCAATGAGAAGCGCAAGGGCAACAAGCGCGGTATCATTGATCTTGCGCTCCCCGCGGCGGTTCCAGAAAATATGATTTTCGATAAGGTAGAGCAAAAACAGCAATGACCCGATGCGCTTGTTGCCGTCAACAAACGGGTGATCTTTGATCACAAAGTACATCAAGTGCGCCGCTCGCTCCTCAATACTTTTATAAAGCGGCTTGCCGCCGTAGGTTTGATCAATGCCGCTCAAGATTGAATCCAATTTATGACTGGCTTCTACGCCAAACAGATCAGTTGCCTGTCCTTGAGCCACAAGTCGCTTTCGGAAACGAACGATATTCTTTATTACCGCTTCATACTGGAAGCCTATCCCGGCCCTGACGCTGACATTTTCAATCGCCAATTTCTGATGGTCATAAAGATTTAGGACAAACCAGGTATTGGCATAATCCGAAATTATCCGCAAAAGTTCCCTCTCATACCCTTCCGAACGTTTTGATTCCAGAGCTTGCTGAATAAGTTTGTGCGCGGTTTCGAGTTCCTTAAGTTTGGCAACATGCGTCTCGGGCAAACGCTTTTCATTTATAGCAAAGCCTTTGATAATATAGTCGCGCAGTTTTTGGGTCGCCCAGATACGAAACTGGGTGGCTCGGGCAGAATTCACGCGATAACCCACTGAAATAATCGCGTCCAGATTGTAATATTGAGTTTTGTAAGTTTTACCGTCAGCCGCAGTATGTGCAAAAATTGCACTAACTGAATTTTGGCTTAATTCTGCGGTTTTGAAGATGTTCCGTAGATGTTTGGTAATTACTGTTCGATCAGTACCAAATAGCTCGGCAACCTGTTTTTGGGTCAGCCAAACTGTCTCATTTTCAAGCTTTACTTGAATCTCCGGCCCTTCTGCGGCCTTATATATGATTATTTCGCCTTTTGATTTCTCGTCCATAGGATTTTTCACCCCCGCGAAGGCGGGGGTCAATTCTTGTAATATTTTAACAATTTTTTGCTAATCTATACAATTTTCAGTATGTTCCATTTTTGGAATATACTGAACTGTCTGGAAATATCGAATAATTCAATAAAATATGGCCCCCCTAATGACTATGAACCAGATGGCCAACCCATTTACTTTTAACTTTTTCGTTTTCATCTTCCACTTGCTTCATCAGCCCGGAGTTACCGTCCATCTCTTTCCAGTTTCCTCTTTCAGGCCGGCCCAAGGCAGCGGCAAATCTATCGCGGAAAAATCCTGGCGCTGCCAAAGATGAAGAGACAACCCATTTTCCAGAACCAATAGAAAAAAACAAATAATGTCTTTCCAAACTATAGACCCTGCGCAATTTAAAAAGCTCTTGTATCGACGAAAGGTTGCTTTTTCCTTCGGGAATGATATTTTCAGCGATGCCACGGAATGGCAGTAAATGAAAGTGTGAATGAAACACTGTCTGCCCAATCTTGCCGTGTTCAAAACTGCTAATCGAACCATAATTCTTTTTTATAAAACCGGCGGCTTTATCATAGAGCTGTATAAACTCGCTAAACAACTCCACGGAATACTCACCAGCACAAGAGATATGCTCCTTAGAAATTATTAATATGTGCCCTTCGATTAGTGCGTGAACATCGGCTACAATATAAAAATTTTCCGTTTCTTCCAAAACCCAAGTGAAGGCCTGCGAATTCCTATTACAGTGATCACAATTGTCAATCATAAATTAATCTCCCTCATCTCTTCCCAATTGTCCCCGGCTTTTGCTTCCACGACTAGCGGGACTTTGAGTTGGTAAATGCCGGCCATGGTGGCCGTAATTTTGGCGGCGTAATTTTCCACTTCTTTTTCCGCGATTTCAAAGACTAGCTCGTCATGCACTTGCAGGAGGAGACGGCAATCGTTGCGATTGGTTAAATTTTCCTCTCGCAGTTTGTTCATCGCCATTTTGATAATATCCGCATTCATGGACTGAAACGGCATATTGATGGCCGCGCGCTCGGCTCCGGCGCGCACTTGATATTGCGAGGAGTTAATCTCCGGCAAAAAGCGGATTCGCCCAATTTCATTTTTTACATAGCCCGTGCGCTTGACCTCGGCCACCACTTCCTCAATATATTTTGTTAAGCCTGGGTAAGTCTCAAAATATTTATCAATAAAATCCTGGGCCTCGCCTTGGGAGACCCCGGGAATGCGGCTCGAAAGACCATAGGCCGAGAGGCCGTAGAGCACACCAAAATTTATGGTCTTGGCGGCGCGGCGCTGGTCAGGGGTAACTTCCCCCTCACCCCCACCCTCTCCCGCAAGGGGAGAGGGAG
>CAYPVQ010000051.1:0-8082 GCA_964414215.1 uncultured Candidatus Saccharibacteria bacterium
GCACCCCGAGCGTAGTCGAGGGGGAAGCTGTGCCAATCCCGACTCGATTCTCATTTGCGTTAACAAAAAAGGTTGAAGTATCTACGACTAATGAACCGGCATTTGTCGTAGTTGCCACAGTCCCGTCAGTTGAGATGGCAAAGACATTGCCCTGGGATGAGTCTTGGACCTGGAAGATGTTAGCCGCATTACTAGTTGGGAAAAAGGTCACGGTTCCTCCAGTTACCGAGAGATTACCAGCAATCGTCGCTGTCCCATTAAGCCTCGTGGTTCCTACCACACTCAAGGTGCTCGTCGGTGAGGTCGTTAAAATGCCTACGCGATTCTCACTGGCATTAACTACGAGAGTAGAAGTATCTACTACCAAGGAATGGGCAATCGAGGAAGAGGCTGTGGTAGTGGAAACTGTCAAATTTCCGGCAATCGTTGTGGAGCCAGCATAATCTACCACAAAGCGATTTTCTCCCCCAACTTGGAAACGCAGGAAATCTCCCAGGTAACCTGCTTGCGGATTAGCCGCAAGAAAAGTGCCAGAGGAAGAGCCGCTAGTCATCGGATTATCAGTTAGCTGCAGTAAGGCAATAGTTGAGGAAGCATTGGGGCTCGAGAGAAATCTTAAACCAGTCCCCGTGCCAGATTGAGTGATCGCGACAACATAATCATTGGTGGTGGCAGAAAAGTGAGTCTTGCCACCTGCCAGAGCGCCGCTATTGCTGCTGAAGGTGCCGGTAATCGTGAGATTTGTAATGGTGGTGTCTTTGAGAGAAGTGTTCCCCCCAGTTTGCGTAAGTTTATTATTGAAGGAAATATCCTTGGCATCAAAGGTTTCTGCCGAGAGATAGCGAAAAGTCCCGACAGTTCCGGCTCCATCTTTGTAAGTGGCCGGGGGAACTCCCACAAAACCGATCCCCGGACTGTTTCCCCCACCGCCCCCGCCTGAGGTGGACGAGCCAGCAGGTCCTTGGGGCCCCGGCGGTCCAGAGGCCCCCGCAAGACCAGAAGGACCAGGTTCACCCCTTTCACCCCTTGGCCCAATTGGCCCAACTGGACCAACAATCCCTTTTTGCACTACGTCACGCAAAACAATTTCTTTGATCTTGCCAACCTCTCCGCCATCACGCTCAATCACAATATACTCACCAGTATCGCGAGAGCGGATAAGAGCAGCAATCTCAAGCTTGAGATCTTGGAAGTAATCGGCCAAAAAAGTTCGGGTACGGCGGCCAAATTTTTTAAGATTTTGCCAAAATTGTTGGGGCCGGCTGGTTTTGGTTTGCGCTGCCAAAACCTGGGGATGAGGCTCGTCCATCCGGGATTTCAAAACCTGACTTTCGTATCTCTCTCCCAAAACTAAGTAGTCTCTAACCAGTAGGGTTTGACTGCCAGATTGAGTCGTGAGCTTCTTCACCTCCCTCACTAAGGCTCTCCCTTCGGCAATCTGACTGCTGACCTCTGACTTCTGACTTCCGAAGATGTGGGCAAAGGTCTGCGAAATCTCCTGGGGTGACATCTGCAGTGTGGTACTAACAATCCCCACCCAAGCAATAGCCGCAAGAACTCCTAGCCCCACTTGAGTGGTGGTTTTGGCATAAGCCACAGCCCGCGTGAGCCGATAAAGCGACCACTCATGCTGGTATTTGTGGTAAAGCTCGTGAACCGGTTTGGTGATGAGGTCAAAATACTTAGGCAGGAACCTCCAAAATTTGAGAGGGCTATTAAACAAGGCATAGACTGCGCGGGCTATCCCATTGATCAAAAACAAGACTGCCTGCAAGGGGTAAGAAACCAGAATCCGCCACGCTAGCCCAAAAGCTTGACTTGCTGCGTCTAGACCCCCGGAAATGACTTTATCCCAAGTCTGTCTCTCTACAAAACTCCGAAACTCAACAAAAGTCCGAAATTGGTGAAGAACATTGGTCTCTTGAGGCGGTGAAGGCAGTTTTTGCTGCCTGGACATCTCCTCGAAACGCCTTTCCTGAACTTCCTCAATACGACGCTGGTATTGCTCGACAGCCGCATAAGTGGTCATCCAGGACCGCCCCACTTTTTCGGCTAGAATCTCCCCAGTCCGGCAAAGATAAGCCAGGTGATCACGGGTATAGCCAAAAAGGCGGGCTAATTCGCCAAGTGCGACAAAATTTTGATTTTTATTTTGGTTTTCGAGGGCCATATACCCCCTATTTAAAGCAAAGTCCCAGCGCTAGACTGAGAACTAGGTAAGGATCTATGTATTTTTAAAATTTGATTTTAGTTTCAAGGGCTGAAACTTTGGCTAATTTTGGCCGAAAGTCAGCACTGAAGTTGTTTGATCCGAGATAGCGCTTGCTTTAGCGACAAATCGAATTTTTTATACTCTTATTATAGCAAAAAAACGGCTAACAGTCAATGCCGAGATAACGCATAAACAAGCCAAATTATAAGAACACAGTGCGAATCTTGCGAAAGTATATGCGAATGCCACGAACCGTTCGCATAATTCGCATGTAGGTTCGTATTTTCTCATTATTTTTCCCTTTCCTAAGCCTTATCTCGGATCCGCCTCGCCTGCCTGGTCGGCAGATAAGCCGCGGCGGGCAGGTGAGTAGGGGTCAACTAAGCCTGCGACGGCTCTTCCCCTCTTCTGTCATTCTGATCTGCCCGCCTGAGGTGGGCGGAGAAGAATCTCTCGTAATTCTAGGGGGTCCTTCGTCCATCGGCCTCGGACGGACGGAACTCAGGATGACGCTTCTCGTCACCTCTTCCATAGGGACGCTTTAGGATCCGCCAGATCGTTGACTGGTCCAATTTCACGCCATGCTCTTTCTCAAGAACTCGGGCTAACCGCCCTGGCCCCACCCCCTGATATTTCACAGCCAGGTGAAAGATAAGCTCCTGCACGGCAAGGGGGGTCTGGTTAGGAGGAGTGGTGGAGCCTGGCTTAGGACCAGGAGTGTGGGGAAGCAGGACTTGAGGGCCGAACTTAAGGTATCGCCGCTTGAGTCGGCTGAGGGATTTGGGAGCCAGATTGAGGAGGGCAGCGCCTTGCCTCCAGGTCAGCTCCTTTCTAAGACAGCGCTCAATAATGCCAGCCTTGAGGGTAATGAGCGATTTTTGAACCGAGCGTGGGAGACGTTGTTTTTGACTACTAGCCATGGCAGAAAATGAAGCCTCCACGGGCTTACGCCCATGGTCTTCTGCGAAGGCGGATAAGTCCTAATTTGAGGGTAACCCTAATTGCTGCAATAGTCAATAAATCTCATTTTCCAACCGAATGACGCTTATTTAAGCCAAATATACTGCCAAAGTCTCTTGAGCTGTCCTTTCCCAGGTAAATTCCCTGGCTTTGTTCCTGGCAACGCGAGAAATTTGGCTTGCGTAAGCGCGATCTCGGGAAGAGCGCGAAGCTACCATACCACTCTCCCCTGTCGAGGGGAGAGTGCCCCGAGTCTGCCCAAGGCGGACGAGGGGGAGAGAGGTTAAAACTTTGGATATTGCGTCCCTAATCTCATCAGTCGAGTAGGGATCCACTAATACCACCGCACGGCCGGCAAACTCTTCCATGGCCGTGCCCTTGCTCGTCACCACTGGTACCCCAGCAGCCATGGCCTCCAAAACCGGCAGGCCAAACCCCTCATAGAGGGAAGGGTAGACAAATACCGACGCGCCCTGATAAAGCGCCGGCAGGTCCTCGTTTGGGACGTAGCCTAGGAACTTTACCCCCTCTTCCTCTCCCCCTTCCCTCCGGGAGGGGGAGAAACCCGTCCCCCTTTCTCCCCCTGTTTGTAATCGAATAGGGGGAGATGAAGTGGGGGTTCCCCACCCAGATGCGCCTACAATCACCAGCTCGTACTCCTTCCGGATGTCCACTGGTAAACCTTGGTAAGCCTCAATGAGCCTCTGCACATTTTTGCGCGGCTCGAGCGTGCCGACAAAAAGGATGTAGCGATTCAAATATTGCGAATCACCATTCCAATGTTTCGAATTAGAATCATTGGAATGCAATTCGAATTTATTGGAATCGCTTCTAAAAAATCTCTCCTCTACCCCATGCGGCACAACATGGACCTTGCCCTCCCCTACCCCGAATAACTCTATCAAATCTTTTTTGGTGGTTTCTGACGGTACGATAATTGCGTCGGCTTTTTTCATAGAGTGCGGCACCAAAATTTTTGTGGCAAACCACTGGCGTTTCGGAAACCCCGCTGAGCGGGGAAACCACTCGGGATGACGATAAATTGCTAGATCGTGCAAAGTGATTACCACCTTACCCCCTCTTCCTCTCCCCCTTCCCTCCGGGAGGGGGAGAAAGGAAAAAAGACTTCTCCCCCATGATAAGGGGGAGACCCGCCCTGAGTGGAGTCGAAGGGTTGAGAGGGGGTAGAACAGCGGTACGCTGTTCGCCGGGCCATGCAAAACATCAAGCCTAGCTTTTTGCATCTGGACGGCCCGCCATAAATGATTGGTGACAAACGGGATATGTTTTTTTGCCGGGTCAAAAAAGACAAACTCGTGATTTGTCTTTATCTCTCGCAATGCTCTCGCAAGATTAAAGGCGTAGTTTCCTACGCCAGTGCGGGGCCTCTGTGATAAAACTTGAAGATCAATTCCTATTCTCATTCGTATATCGGTCCTGATTCGTACTTCGTAAAGTCTACATCTCCTCCGGCGCCTCAATGCCCAGTAGATTGAGTCCGATTTTTAACACTGATGCGCTGGCAGAAACGATCGCTAGTCGAGTTTTTCTCAAATTTTTATCTTTTTCCTGCAGAACCGGGCTAGCGTGATAGAAACTATTAACAGCCGCGGCCAGATCATAAAGGTGCTCTGCCAGTATGCTCGGAAGGAAATCCGCGGCCGCATCAGCAACCTTGTCTGGAAAAAGCAATAATTTTCTTAAGACTGCTTTTTCCTGATTTGTAATTGACTGCACTGCGGAAACCTTAATAATCCTGCCTTTACGCAAAATACTTTTGAGTCTGGCATGCGTATATTGCAAGTACGGACCGGTGTTGCCTTCAAAGGACAGAGCTTCATTCCAATCAAATACGATGTCGTTGTTTCTATTGTGTTTCAGGTCAAAATATTTCAAAGCGCCAAGTCCTACCTGTTGTGCTATATCTAATTTATTTTTCAAATTAGGGTTTTTTTCTTCAATAATTTTCAAAGCTCGGGTACTGGCCTCCTTTATTACTGCTTCAATTGATATAATATTTCCCTGCCTGGTACTCATAATCCCTTCCGGTAATTTTACAAAGCCGTATGAAACGTGCTGGCTTTCTCCTACACCCTCATAGCCCAGTTTATCTGCAACTCTAAAAACTTGTTTGAAATGATGACTCTGACGAACATCAACCACATAAATATTTTTCGAAAATTTATGTTCCTTTTTTCGGTATTTTATCGTAGCCAGATCGCGCAGTAAGTAAGTAGATGCGCCATCGGACTTGACAAGAACCGCTTCGTCGAGGTCATCGCCAGTCAAATCTACAACAACAGCCCCATCTGGTTTCTTTGTTGCTACTGCTTTTTTAACAGCGTCATCAACAATCGCTGGCAAGTCTTTCTCGTATGAACTTTCGCCTTTATGTTCATCGAAGGGTAGGAGGCCGAGTAACTTAGAACTTTTTTCAAGCTCAAGCATTGAAAAGTCAACCATTTTTTGCCAAAGACCTCTACTTTCCGTATCTCCGGCCTCTAGCTTTGCAAATTCCTTTTTGGCGGCTTCCAATCGAGATGGTTCTCTCGCAATATTTTCGTTTCCAGTAATATAAATGTTTTCGAGTTTCTCAAACGCATTACCGCCTGATAGTATCTGTTCGCGTATATGAGGCTCACTCCCCTTTAATTCGAGCAGTAAAATTCCAAACTGCGTTCCCCAGTCCCCAACATGCGTATCTGAAATAGCCTTGTATCCAGTTGCTAAAAATATGCGCTTCAATGCATCTCCGATCACGGCAGACCTCATGTGGCCTACATGGGGACGCTTGGCAATATTTAGCTGGAAATATTCGACTATTGCGGGTTTCTTTTTACCAATATTGCTGGCCCCGTATTTTTCGGGCTTCTTATTTATTTCTTTAAGCGTTTTTAGCAACTCCTCGTTACTCACCTTAAAATTCAAAAACCCCGGCGAAGCAATAATTACAATTAATTTGTCATTGCGAGCCCCGAGCCCGACGAGGGGCGCGGCAATCTCTGGGATTGCTTCGTCTCCGCCGCGGCGGATCCTCGCAATGACAGCTTTGAGTTGTTCTGCAATCTCCATCGGCTTCTTCCCTAATTTTTTGGCCAATACCAAAGCCACATTTGATGCAAAATCCGCATCCACCCCGGAAGGAGGGTAGTCGACGGAGAACTCTATTTTAACGTCGGGATAGAGTTTTTGGATTGCTTGTTTGATTAAAGTCTTAATTTGCTGCTTCATTTTTTTAACTATAACTATAATTTATAACCATAACTGTTATAGTTATTGTTATGGTTATCGTTTCCTGCGTAAGACGCGGGCTATCTTCCTCTCATCTTCTCTCTTCTTAATGACTTCTCTCTTATCATACTTCTTCTTTCCTCTCCCGATACCAAGCCTGACCTTTAGAAGTCCCCGCTTCGCAATAATTTCCAAGGGCACGACTGCCATGCCCTGCTCTTTGGCTTTACCAATGAGCTTCCTAATTTCCTGTTTTTTTAATAAAAGCTTGCGCGAGTGGGTGGGGTCATAACCTCCTAAATCCCCAGCGTATTTATAGGGGACAATATGAGCGTTTACCAAAAAGGCTTCATCTTTATGTATTGTAACATGCGCACCCTTAAGCGACACGTTGCCAGCTTTGATACTTTTCACCTCTTGCCCAGTGAGCACTATCCCCGCCTCTAACTCATGCTCAATCTGATAATTAAAATACGCATCCTTGTTTTTTGCCAACACTGTCATATTGCTGCAATTATACCTCATTGTTGCTCACGGCACAATTAAAAAACACCCTTGACACAAATATGCCGATCGACATATTCTTGTTACATGAGAGCATACCCGAAAGGTAGACCGTACAAACCGGAGGAGCAGAAAATCGCCGAGATCATTTTGGGGTCGGCCGTGATTGGCACTTCAATACTCGTCTCTCCGCTTGCCGGTGCTTCCCTTTTCTTCCTCGGCGTGGGAGCGGCCAGTCACTTATTTCGCAAACGTGATTTCAATCGCGAAGCGAAACGTCTGCAGAAAAAAGGCTATGTCGCCCTGACGAAAACGAAAAAAGGGTGGCTCGTGAGAATCACGAAAAAAGGTCAGCAAGCATTACAAAAAGTGAGAGTAAAAAACATAGCGCTTCCTTCCCCAAAAATCTGGGATGGAAAGTGGCGTCTGTTTGTTTTCGATGTGCCGGAAAGGCACCGGTATTCTCGAGACGCGATCAGACAAAAACTGAAAAAATTGGGAATGTATAACCTTCAAAGAAGCGTACTCGCCTACCCGCACGGCTGTCAGAAAGAATTGGAACAGATCGCAGAGTATTACATGTTAGATGAATATTATACTTACGTTGAAACAAATTATATAGATATAGACAAGGAATTGCGCCGTTATTTCCATTTGTAACATAAATATGCCGATCGACATATTTGTATCACAGAAAGTTTTTAGTCGCTTGAAATATATTAAAAAGCATGCTAATATGTGATGTCGAGGGGCTCCTCAAGCCCCGAAGCAGTCCGCCTATGGCGGACGCTACGGGGCGGAAGTACCGGACCTACAGCATTGATAATTAAGCAGGATTTTTAGTTATCAATTTTGTGGGGCTGACAAGCTTCGACAGAAGTTCTTTGACAAGCGATTAGCAAGCCGCGGTTCGTTGCCCGGACGCGTTAAACCCAGGTAACAATTGTACAAATGCCAACTCATTTGTCGCGAAGGTCAAGAATGCGTTTGCATCACTTGCCTTTGCACCAGCCGTTGCTTAAATAACGACGGCGGTCAAATGCGTAACACCGATAGCGCAAGAGACCTATCATTTTCGGTTATATCATCCATTTTCGCGTGAGCATGGATGATGAAAAGTTACTCGCGCTCGCTTCGCGGGTATTTTGTGAATTTTAAGCCCGCGAAGTCAGATC
>CAYPVQ010000052.1:0-8065 GCA_964414215.1 uncultured Candidatus Saccharibacteria bacterium
CCCAAACCCGCGCCGATCTCGAGCACGGTGTCGTTTCGAGTCAAATCTGCGGCCGCGACAATCTGATCCAGGACTTCTTCGGATAGCAGAAAATTCTGACCCAAACGTTTGTCGGGACGAATGTGGAAACGAGATAATAGGGACTTTAATTCATCGATAGTCATAGTTTGCTCCCTACGAACTACTAATCACTACGAATATACGAATTCGTATATTCGTAACTATTCGTTATTCGTAGGGTAAAATCACTTTAACAGTTCCACTCTCACCTCAATCGTCCCGCTCCCAAGCGGCGCTAATTCTTTGTATGCCACCGCGTCCAGGTCTATGATCCGATCCGGATGTTTTTGAAGTTCTGGGCCACGGTCATTAATCCTAACAATAATGCTTTTGCCACTTTCCCGGGCCGTCACTCGGGCATATCGCCCAAACCCATAAAAGGGGTGAGCCGCGCATCCGCCAAAGGCGGACAAGCATACTTTGGTTGCATACCAGCTGGCTCTCCCCTCCCGTGTTTCCTCAATCTCAACTTTTGTGCCAAATTTGCGAAGTTCTGGTTCTGGCCTCTCTAAAATATTTTGCTTAAGTAATTTCCGCTTGATCTCTACCCCGTTTTTGTAAGTAATCAAAAACTTTTGCTCTCTCTTTCCTAGCTTTCCGGGAACGACAATCTCTTCTCGGCCATAATAACTTTCTGGGTCATGTTCTAATTTAATCTCGTAGGCAATCTCATGAACCTCGGTTACTTCCACATCCACAATCCGGTCAATTATGACCTTAATGCCTTCTGCCAGAGAAGTCGGCAAATTCGGGGTCACGCGGTCAGTTACGGCCAGCCCAATTTTCTCTTCAAAAAGCAAATCGTCAACTGTGGCCGCCGCGGTCTTAATTTCTCTTTCATTCCCTGCGTCACTTAAGGTAATCTCCACAGGCTTCAGGAGCTCAATAGTTATTCCGTGAAGATTCGTGTCATTCGGGTGAATTCGTGTATTAGTGTCGCTTGGGAATCCTGCCTCCCCCAAAACCTCTCCCACCGTCTTCGCCGTCGTGGCCACTTGAAACTCCAGATTCCGGCTTTGGATCGTGACCAGCTTCGCTGCCACCGGCTTTTCCCGGAGGAAGTCGCGAAGATAAAAACCAAGCAGCAAAAATGATACCAATATACTAATGGTACCAATGATACGAATGGCAACTAATCCACCCCCTCTTCCTCTCCCCCTCCAAATTGGAGAGGGAGAACAGAAGTGAGGGAGGTTATTAGTATTTATTGGTTTCATTCGCATGCATTCGTAGATTGGTATCACACTAAAGCTTGTTCAACAACCGCTTCGGGATCGCCTTCAAAATCCGCGACGGCACGCAGCGCTTGAGTTCGCCATAGCTCTGCCTCTGCCGCGCGTAAGAAAGATACAAATTTTGTTTGGCGCGCGTGATGCCCACATACGCGAGGCGAATTTCCTCGGCCACCTCTTGCGGATTCAAAAGCGAGCGGGAATGCGGCAATAATCCTTCCTCTACTCCCACCAAAAACACATGAGCATACTCCAGGCCCTTCGCCGAATGCAAAGTCATGAGGGTTAATTTATTGCCCCCTTCCTCCATGCTGTCGAGATCAGTCATCAGGGCCGCTTCCTCCAAAAACGCTACTGCTCCCTCTCGCCACGGCAACCGCTTGTATTTTGCCGCGACATTCCAGAGCTCCTCGATGTTCTCCCACCGGGTCTGCCCCTCTTCCCCATCCTGAAGCAGGACCTCTTTGTAACCGGAACGTTTAAGGATGAATTCCATAACGTCGAGAAGATTGAAACTCGACCTCTCCCCAGGTGATGGGGAGAGGTTGGGAGAGAGGTCGAAAGAATACAAGTTAAAAAACTCCTTGGCTCCCGCTCGAGCTTTATCACTAAGTTCCAAGCCGTCCAAATTATTCAGCAACCGCTCAAAACTGTAATCATATTTACTAAGTCCCTGCTGCAATGTTTGAAACGCAACCCGGCCAATCCCCCGGACCGGCACATTGATCACTCGACTCAAGCTCACGAGGTCGCGAGGATTCAAAACCAGACGCAGATAAGCGAGGGTATCCTTGATTTCTTTGCGTTCGTAAAATTTAATCCCACCCACAATTTGGTAGGGAATACCCGATCCCACCAAGACTTCTTCAAACGGCCGACTCTGCGCATGCGTTCTATAGAGAATAACAGTGTCATTAAGGTCGTCTGGAATTTGATTCGATATTCCATATTCCATATTCAAAATTCTTTTCAATACAAACTCTGCTTCATCTTCCTCATCCCGCGCTTCATAGAGATTAATTTTCGAGCCAGTCGCACTTTGCGTCCACAAATTCTTTTCGTATTGAAAAGGATTAAGTTTAATCACTTTCGCAGCTGCATCCAGGATATTTTGCGTGGAGCGGTAGTTTTGCTCCAAACTGATAATCCGGGCTTCGGGGTAGTCTTTTTTAAAATCTAGAATGTTTTGCATATTGGCCCCTCTGAAGCCGTAAATGCTTTGGGCGTCGTCGCCGACCACAAAAATATTGCGGTGTTCTTGAACCAGGAGTTTAAGCATCACATACTGCGCATGATTCGTGTCTTGGTATTCATCAACCAAGACATACTGAAAACGGTCTTGATACTTTTTGAGAATCTTGGGATTTTGCGAAAATAGTTCACAAACTAGTCCTAATAAATCATCAAAGTCCAAAGCATTACTGTGCTGTAGCTCTTCTTGATACCACTCATAAACCTTTTGCAAAGTCTCTTGAAAAAAAGAATTGTCCAGTGATAAATCCGCTGGTGCAATTAGGCGATTTTTGGCTTGCGAAATATAATAGGCAAAAACTTGCGGCCGAAATTGTTCCGAAAGCCCCAATTCTATGAGAATCTGTTTTAAGACGCGCAAAGAATCTTCCGAATCATAAATCACAAAATTGCGGGTATACCCTCTCTCTTTCTCAATCTCCGCTCGCAGAATCCGGGCGCAGACCGAATGGAATGTTCCCATAGTGAGAGAACTCCCCCTCTCCCCCTCTTTGATTAAAGAGGGGGTTGGGAGGGAGTTCCTTTCTAAAATCTTATTTATTCTCTCCCGCATCTCGCCGGCGGCTTTGTTGGTAAAAGTCAAAGCTAATAAATCTTGCGGCTTAAATAATTTTTGCTGCAATAAATAGGCTAACCGGTAAGTGAGAACCCGAGTCTTGCCGCTGCCGGCACCGGCTAAAACCAAGACCGGTCCCATCGGAGCAGTAACAGCCTCTCTTTGACGTTCATTGAGATCTTTGAGAAGATCGAGCATACAGTCATTATACCTTAACCCTACGAATTACGAATTTTTTACGAATCTACGAATTCGTATATTCGTAGTGATTAGTAATTCGTAGGGAAAACGCTTATCTTAGCCAAATTTTCATTCTTGTGGAAATAATAAATTGACAAACTATTGGCTTAGTAAAGGGAAAAAACCTGCTTTTTTAAGCCAAAATTGCTCGCTTATCCCCTTGACCAAAAGCACCACAAAATGCTAGATTTACCCATGTAACAAGCATTTATCACATGGCAAAATTTAGGTTTTTTTGGGCCCATTTTGCAGTCGAACTGTTACTCCTCACAATCCTCATCGCAGCACTTGGTACCAATTTAATCCTGCGTACAAACTTAGGCTACGCAGAAACTAAAAACCGGAGTTTGTTTTTTAAGTTTCTGAAAAACAACCCTAGACTCAATCAACAGCTTGTGGAAACTTACGAGAGTGTCAACCTGAAGCTTAGTCAAAAATATAATTTAGAAAAACAAATTCTTGCTGCCTCCACTAAAGCCAAAGAGGAAGGTAACCATTCGTCTTCCTCGGCTACCTCCCGGTTGCCGACCCTTGCCGGAACCGCGCTTTTAAAACCTAATTCCGCTTCTTCTAATCTACTACTTCCCAAAAAAGATACCGAAGTCTACCAAGTCAGAGGCGGCGACACTGTGGCGAGAATTGCCTCAAGCTTTGGCGTTTCCATTGAAACTATTCTCTGGGAAAATAATCTTACTGCCGCTGGACTGATTCACCCTGGCCAAGAGCTCAAGATCTTGCCAGTCTCTGGAGTCAAACACTTAGTCAAAGAAGGCGAAACCATCTCGAGTATTGCCAAGAAATATGGTTTGAAAGATGACGAAGACATTGAAGCTATCCTCGAATACAATGAGATTGAAATCGAAGACCATCTCTTTCCTGGTGAAGAAATTACTATTCCCGGTGGCGTAAAGAAGACTGCCCCTACTCCGCAGCGCCGTCAATACTTGGCAGATCTGCAAAAAGAAGACTACCAAAAAATCGAGGTCCCTGCAGATTACCAGCCCACCTCCGGTGGAGCACTCCTCTGGCCTCTGCCCGCAGCGCAGCGTTTAAGTCAGCGGTTTTGGAGCCGACACCGGGCCATTGATATTCCATGTCGCGATTGTTCGATTGTGGCCTCGGCCGAAGGAATTGTGGAACTTTCGGGCTGGCAGCGCGGTTACGGCTATACCATTGTGATAAATCACGGCAGCGGCCTCAAGACTCGCTATGCCCACGGCAAAGAGGTCTTGGTTACAGCCGGTCAGAACGTGGCTGCTGGTCAGCCAATCATGATCTCGGGAAGTACCGGCCGCGCTACGGGGCCGCATCTCCATTTTGAAGTCAAAAAGAACGGTCAATTAGTTAATCCACTTGACTTACTGGGCCGTTAGACTTTCAATTTTATTAGATAGTGCCTTGGCTCCGGTAAACTCGTCTCTAGCAGTAACTTGGATGTCCCGCAGTAAGAGGGCTTCAGCACCAGCCGTCATCCGAAAACTTAATTCCCGCGCGTCGTGAAAAGAACCGGTGAAAGCAAAAATTCTTTCGAGACGCCACTTGAGCAATCCCGAACCAGGAGTAAAGCTTACTTGCGCGCGCTCCTCCAGAGGCTCTATGGTGTCAGTCAAAAAAACCGCACTCCCTGAAGGAATAGTGGCCAGAAGCTCGGCCTCAGTTAAATCATTAACCGTATTACTAACCAAAAGTTTAATTTCATACTGCCCATCAAGTTTCGAGGCCTCTGCCCTAACCTCGACCTGACTTTGGATTTTGTACTCTAAGCTATTACCCGTAAGCGGTTCGGTTATCTCCTGGGCAGAAAACTCCACCCTGGAACTCGCCACCGGGTTTTTTTGTAACCGACTTGCTAAGTTTTTCGAAATTAGAATGGAAAATTCAAACTTGCCCGAAGCTTTAGGCGGAACGATCAAAAGCTCTGGGTTTAGCGCAGGCAAAAACCGCAATGATTTATTCACGAGTTGCCCAGTCTGTGTTTCAATTTGTGAGAAGTCGAAAACCTCACTCTCTCTCCCTGCGGGAGATCCGCCTTCGGCGGAAAAGACCACGGCAATTCCGACATTCCGAAGTCCCACATCTCCCCGATTTTCATAAGTTACCGCATAGCGTAGTTTTTGTCCCATCACAATGCTTTCGAGCGGGTTTAGTAATTCATGACTTAAAACCAGGGGCGAGGGACGAATTTGGGTAAAGGCAAAAGCTCGGCCCACCACGAGGAGAGGTTCCCCTTCTGAACTCTTTTGGAGAAGTTCTATCTCGGCAAAACTTTCTGCTCCCGCTTCCTCTAAAATTTTTCCGGAGATAAGGAAGGCCTTTGCCTCCCCGATGCCCAAACTGGCTATGGCTAGCTCTTTTTTGGCTAAGGTTTCAAATTTTTCTGGCAAAGTCAAGCGCAGCAAAAGATCAGTAAACGGGTGAGAAGTAAGGTTTTGGACCTTAATTTCGTAAGTCATGGTCTGGGAAGTTACCACGTGGGCAGGAGCCAGAAGACGCAAACTCAAATCCGGAGCGAGCACCACGGTGGCGGCGGAAGCTTCCGTAACAAAACTTGAGCGAAAATTCTCTGGGATATAGTGAAGCTTAGCGCTTAAACTCTTGACCTCTTGCAGGGAACCGGCAAGACGACCCACAATCACAAGCTGATGTTCCTTCTGCGGGAGAAGATCAGAAAACGAAAAAGTTCGGGCACTACTTTCCTTCGAGTCGGGCGTAGAGTCAATAAACTCAAAACCTTGGGGGTAAAAAATTTCTAGGGTAAGTGCGGTGAGTTTAGCATTGGAAGAATTTTTAATTACGAGCTCATAGGAAATCTCCGAGCCAGACGGTGACTGCGGAGGTGCGGTGATGGTGAGTTGAGCATCGCCCAAGAAGGTCGGGGCCGGCGCTGGAGAGGTGCGGAAAAATAAAATATAGACCAAAAGCCCGGCCGTAAGAACCGCGGCAGTAATCAGACTAATCCAGATGGCTTTTTGGTAGCGCTTCCCCTTCTGCCCCCTCTCCCCTGACGAGGGGAGAGGTTGGGAGAGGGGTTGCGCGTCTAATTCATAGCTCATAATTCCTGATTCAAGATTCGCAAGAACCCTCGGGATTTGATCTCCCGTTCTAAAACGTCCTGCAAAAACTCATCAATCTGCCGCTCCAACTCCAGGGTAAGCCGATAAACCTGTCCTCGACTCCGATCGGGGATCGGCGCGCTACTACCCGCTCCTGTAGCGTGCCCATTTATGGGCTCTGTTGGAAACTCAAATCCATACCCTGATTCCTCCAAAAGTTTGAGCTGAAATCTCCGCACTTCCAAATTCTCATCGTGGGAATTGCCTAGCACCTTGAGAAAACCTATCAATGCTTCATAGAGCCCGAGGTTTTGCTCCAGGTCTGCGGTAATCCGATACAAAGTCTCTATTCCCACCAAAGCAAAAGCAAATTTTTTTAAGTTTTCCCGCAAATAATTATTAATCGTCCGGGCCCGCGCGGAAATTAAAATCGGCAGCCCGCCTCCTCGGCGGGTCGCCGATAAGGCGACTTCAAACTCAATCTCATTGAGGCTTTGGAGATTCCCGCCCAGGCGCGATCTAATCTTGCGGCTGGCAATGGCTTTCGCCCGCAATTTCCCGACCTCTTTTGTATAAATGGTCAGCAGTTCATCCGCCTCGCCCAAGGGATGCTTTTTGAGGATAATGCCGGTGTATTTAGTATACATAAATATCGATAAATCCAAATGTCAAAATCCAAATTTCAAATCAATGCTTAAATGACTAAATGTCTAAACTTTAATCATTTGGATTTTGGATTTGATTTGACATTTGTAATTTGAAATTTGACATTATTGCCCTCTATCTCTAGTTCAATTTCTTTTTCAATCTCTTCCCGTGATTCGTGATTCATGATTCGTGATTCGGTATTTCTAACGTATATCTTCTCCCGATCCACGAGTTTCATTGCCTCTTCTATCATATCAGATTTGGTCTCATAATATAAATCCGCGAGCTCGCCGATCTTGAACCCCGAATCTTTGCGCAATTGCTGGATTTGCCGCTCCAGTTCGCGCGCCAGTCCTTCGAGCTTGAGCTCGGGGGTAATAGTGGTATCAAGTTCTAATTTGTCGCCCAATTCCACAACCGCGACATTGACTTCAGCTTTTAGGATGTCAAGTAGATCAGAAAGTTTGTCATTGCGAGGAGTCCCCCGATCCGGATCGGGGGACGACGCGGCAATCTCACCGTTCTTTGGGATTGCTTCGCTAGCGCTCGCAAAGACACTGCTTGGAATAGTCAATTTCCCCAGCTTCTGTCTCAATTTAATCCCCGCTTTGGCGCGTAGGGCGTGAACTTCTGCGGCAATCTTGCGAATCTCCTGCATCTGCCCAAGCATCTCCTGCTGTTTCTTGGTTAGTTTTTTTGATCGTGGCCAGTCCGCAAGATGAACCGAAAGCGATTCCAATTTACGAATGCCATTCCAATTATTCGAATCATTGGAATGCTGATTCGCATCATTTGAATCGCCTTTTGAAACAAGATTCCTATAAATCGCCTCGCTCAAAAACGGCATAAACGGCGCGATCAGTTTGCTCAATTCAACAAGACAATGGTGGAGCGTTGCAAAAAATCCCTCATCACTGCGGCCGCGCGACCGCCGCAAATACCAGGTCGAGAGATCATTGATAAAAACTTCGATTTCCCGCGTAGCGTGGACGGTATCATAATTGTCTAAATACTCGGCAACTTTA
>CAYPVQ010000053.1:0-7962 GCA_964414215.1 uncultured Candidatus Saccharibacteria bacterium
CCGCTGGCTGGCGGGACGAAGCAATCCCACTGCAAGTGCCGGGAAAATTTAACCTTGAAAACGCCGGAGCCGCGGCGGCTGCCTGCCGTGTCGCAGGTGTTTCAGAAGATGCCATCAGAAAGGCCCTCGAAAGTTTTACAGGGACTTGGCGCCGATTTGAAAAAGTTGGGACGGTAGGCAAAGCCGAGATTTATTCTGATTACGCGCATCATCCCGCTGGCCTCAAAGTCACTCTGGAGATGATTACTGAAGAATATCCGTCGAAAAAAGTCCTAGTCGTTTTTCAGCCCCATCAGCACAATCGCACCAAAATGCTTTTTGCCGATTTTGTCAAAAGTTTCTGCGAAAGTCAATTGAACGATTTTATCCTTGCCGAGATTTTTGAAGTTCCTGGCCGGGAAGAATCTCAAGACCAAGACATTAGTTCTCAAGATCTCGTTAGGGAATTGAAAAAATGCGGCAAGCGTGTCGAGTATGCGAAAGATTTGGAAGAGTGTGAAGCAATGGTCCGGCAAAGGCTTCGAAACCTCCTCTTCAATCTCCCCCTTTCCGCCAAAGGCGGATCCGCCTCCGGCGGAAAGGGGGAGAAACAGAGGGGGTATGATATGATTATCTTCATGGGCGCGGGAGACATTTACCGGGTAGCAAATAAGTTGGTAGATAGTAAATAAAAATGACAAAACGATTCAATGGTCACAATAATTTTTGAAGTGCACTCAACTACCGATGACAATGAGCGTCAGATTGCCTCTGGCCAATCAGATGCAAGGCTTTCGCAGCAGGGCAGAAGCCAAGCTAAAGAAATGGGGGAGCGGTATCATGCCACTGAATTTGCCGTAGTGTTTTGCTCGGATCTTCAGAGGGCAACAGAAACCGCGCAAATTGCCTTTGCAGGCAAAGATATTCCAATTATTACGGATCGCCGCTTGCGGGAATGTAATTACGGAGACCTAACTAGACGACCTAGTGCAGAAGTAAAATCCATCAAGACCCAGCACATTGAAATACCCTTTCCCAATGGTCAAAGCTATCAAGAGACTACTGATTCAATGCGCCAGTTTCTGCACGAACTTTGGTCAAAATACGACGGCCAGAAGGTTTTAATTATTGGGCACGCGGCAACTCAATACGCCCTCGAGCATCTCCTCAAGGGAGTATCTTTGAAAGACGCGATCGAAGCTCCCTGGGCCTGGCAGCCGGGGTGGACGTATTATTTGGAGAAAAAATGAAAAAGAGGTTGAAACAAAATTTTCCGCTCAAAAGATTTACCACGATGGCCATGGGGGGGCCGGCGAGATTTTTTTTGACGGTTCGCAGCGAAGCCGAACTGCTTCGCGCCCTGCAGTTTGCGAAAGAAAAAAAACTGCCGTGGTGTGTGGTTGGCGAGGGGTCGAATTTGATTGCGGGCGATAACGGTTATCGCGGAGTAGTTATTCAAAACAAAATTCAGAAGTTCGACCTCTCCCTTGTTCCCTCTCCATCTCCTGGAGAGGGAAAAATCGAGAGGAAAACCTCTCCCCAGGTGATGGGGAGAGGGGAGGAGAGAGGTCGAATCGTCGTAGTGGGTGCTGGAAACAATCTGCTCAAATTTACCTTAAAGCTGAACCAACTTGGCCTTGCGGGTCTGGAGCGCATGGCGGGAATTCCGGGCACAGTTGGTGGAGCAATTTACGGCTGTGCCGGAGCTTATGGCCAGGAAATCAAAGATCATTTGGTTGGTGTCAGGATTTTTGACGGTAAAAAATTTAGGAGTCTAACCAAAAAACAATGTCACTTTGGTTACCGCGAAAGCACTTTTAAAAAACATAAAACCTGGCTTATCACCGCGGTCGTATTCAGGCTCGGGGTAGGGGATAGCGCTCAATTGACTAAATCGTCGCGAGAGATTATTAGACTGCGCCAAAAGAAATATCCTCCAGGGCTTCGCTGTCCAGGCAGTTTTTTCAAGAATATTAGATTAAATGATCTGTCAGCTAAAGTTCGAGTAAATTTCCAAAAATTAATCCCTCGAGAAAGGATTATTTATGGTAAAGTTCCGACCGGTTACCTCCTTGAAGTTGTCGGGGCAAAAGGGATGAGGCAGGGCAAGATATTAGTGGCAAGACATCATGCAAATTTGATCTACAATCCAAACGGCGGCAAGGCCGCTGACGTAAAAAAACTTGCAAAAAAGTTAAAAAGTCTTGTCAAAAATAAATTTGGCATTACAATAGAGGAAGAGGTTCAGTACTTATAGCGACCCTAATATACGAATGCACCCGAATGACACGAATTATTCGGGACATTCGTGTGTAATTCGGGTCATTCGAGTCGCTTTATGAAAATACTTATCAAAGGCACAAATCTCGAACTAACCGATGCGCTCAAAAGCTATGTTGAGGACAAGGTCGGTCACCTTGAGCATTATTGGGATGAAATTTTAGAAGCGCGAGTAGAACTTGAGCAATCTTCTCATCATCAGACCGGATTTTTTCGCTGTGAGGTGAATCTTGACGTTCCCCAAAAACTCGTGATGCGCGCCGAGAGCACTCTTCCTGATCTCTATGCCGCGGTTGATGACGTCATTCCCAAACTTCGCGAACAAATCGAAAAATTCAAAGGCCAACGGCGCGAGAAAGATCGCAAATTCAAACGCTACCTCAAGACTTTTTTTGCCTGGCGGCCGTGGAGGAGAGAGTGAGATGAAAAAGTCGGTCAAGATCGGCCTGGTTCAGATGAAAGCATCTCCTAACCCGGCCGATAATTTGAAAAAAGCCGCAAACAACATAACTGCGGCGGCCCGAAGAGGCGCGCGGATTATTTGTCTGCCAGAACTTTTTCTCACTCCCTATTTTCCACAGCGCCAAAACGTCAATGCAAAAAAATACGCGGAAACTGTACCCGGAAAAACAACGCGCGCAATGGGCGCGCTGGCTAAAAAACTTCGGGTCGTCCTTATCGCGCCGCTATACGAAAAAACCAAAACTGGAAAATACTATAATGCCGCGGCTGTTTTTGATGAGACCGGTAAAATTCTTGGGACGTATCGCAAAATCCACATTCCGCATGACCCCGGGTTTTATGAGAAAGACTATTTTGATGCGGGAGATAGGGGATATCGGGTATTCAAGACCAGATTTGCGAAATTCGCAGCGCTCATCTGTTATGACCAGTGGTACCCCGAAGCGGCGCGCGCAGTACGTTTGGCCGGCGCGGAAATTATTTTTTGTCCGACTGGGATTGGCGATATTGTTGGCTATGAGCCAGAAGGGGATTGGCATGATGCGTGGGAGACGCAACAGCGGGGACACGCGATTGCCAACAGCGTTTACGTTGCGGCTATCAATCGAGTCGGCCGCGAAGGCCGGATGGTTTTTTTTGGTCAGTCTTTTGTTTGCGATCCATTTGGGAAAGTTTTGAAGCGGGGCAGCAAGAATCGTGAAGAGATAATTATTGCCGAACTCGACTTGGAGCGAAATAAATTTTTTTCCGAGGGCTGGGGCTTTTTGCGCAACCGCCGGCCGGAGACGTACAGAGAACTTATAAGCAACAAGTTTGTCGAAAAATCAAAAAAACTCAAAAACGTTCCGCATTACAAAGACATGAAACGGGCTCTCGACAATAAGTAACGCGTAACCTCACCCCCCGCCCTCTCCGCAATAGCCTTTTCCTCTTCGTCCTCCCCAGGCATGGGGAGGGTGGCCGAAGGCCAGGAGAGGTCGAACCGCGGTACCCCTCATCCGACCTTCGGTCACCTTCTCCCGCAAGGGGAGAAGGAAATAATGAAGAATCTAAGGGAGAGGGAGAAAGGGTGAGGTAACGAGCTGCGCTATTATATTGACTAAGAATACGCCACTAAAACTAGCCTGCCGCATGCCTGCCGAATGGGAGCCGCATGATGCCATTTGGCTGGCTTGGCCATATGATTTGGATTCTTTTCCGAAGATAAATAAAGTCGAGAAAACTTATACCGAAATAATTTCTGCTATTCACGAAACCGAGCGCGTGGAATTATTAGTCCTGGATGAGGCAATGAAGACCAAGGCTTCAGAAATGTTATCGCAGGCTGGAGTAAATTTCTCAAGAATCAATTTCCATGTTTACGATTACGCTGACGTATGGATGCGCGACACTGCCCCAACTTTTTTGGTTAAATCTACCCCCTCTTCCACCTTCGCTAAAGCTTCGGCGGACAGGTCCTCTCCCCCTTCACATGGGGGAGAAAAGGGACAGGAAGCTTCTCCCCCTGTTTCCCAAATAGGGGGAGAAAGAGAGGGGGTTCTTGCGGCAGTCAAGTGGAAATTCAATTCTTGGGGCAACAAGTGGCCCACACTCCTCAAAGATGATAATACTGGCTATTTTGTAGCAAAGGCCCTCAAAACGCAGTATTTTAAGCCTGGGATAGTCATGGAAGGCGGGGCATTTGATGTAAATGGCTCGGGAAGTCTTCTCACGACAGAACAATGCCTTTTGAACCCAAACCGCAATCCAAATTTGACAAAATCGGAAATTGAAAATTATCTGAAAGAATATTTGGGAGTCTCGAATATCATCTGGCTGAAAGCGGGAATAGCGGGGGATGATACTGACGGGCATATAGATGATACCGCTAGATTTGTGAACTCTGCCGCAATACTCGCGGCATACGAAGATGACGAGTCAGATGAAAATTATTCAATTCTGAAAGCAAATTATGATATACTAAGGGCGGCAAAAGACGAGCAGGGGAGGGCTCTTAGTATCATTAAGCTGCCAATGCCAAAGCTCACTCGCCCAGATGGCAGCCGCCTGCCGGCAAGCTATGCAAACTTCTATATTGGCAACGGCAAAGTTCTTGTTCCGACTTTCAATCAAGAAAACGATAGTAAAGCATTAGAAATAATCAAGCAGCAGTTTCCAGGTAGGGGAGTAGTGGGCATAGATTGTTCAGATATGGTGTACGGCTTTGGCACCATCCACTGCGCCAGCCAACAGCAGCCGGCGGTATAGAATCATGAATTCAAAAATTTTGTTTCTAATTTTGCTTGGGATGGCGGTGGCCTTGGAAGTCGCCGGAGACGTGTTTTTCAAAAAATGGACGCTCTCCAATCGCTCCCTCCTCTTGGCAATCGGTCTGGTCGTATATTTTGCAGGCACGATTTTCTGGGCATTTTCCTTGAAGCACGAGTATTTAGCCAACGCCATCGGGATTTTTACGATTCTCAATCTCATCGCAGTTTCGCTAATCGGCCTATATTTGTTCAAAGAAGATTTAAGCCTTGTCAACAAAATCGGGATTGTTCTAGGTATTGTAAGCGTTGCGTTTTTGATTCATTAGTAACTTTTCGATTTCAAATGACTACCTCAAGAACTCTAGAATTTATTCTCAAAAACTACAAAAACTTTAATTCCCGCGCAACAAAAGACGCGCTAATTGCGTATTGGCGGCATATCGAAAAAGGCGGGAAAATGCTCTGGGCTTTGGCCGGAGCCATGTCCTCGGCCCAGTTGGGCATCACCTTGGCGCCGGCTATTCGGGCCGGGCTTATTCATGCCATTTCCTCGACCGGCGCGAATCTGGAGGAGTCGCTTTTCAGGCTGGTGGCTCACAAATCATACAAAGATTTTTCGGATTACCGATATTTTACCAAAGATCATGACCGCAAAATTATGGAAAACCGCATGCGGCGGGTCACTGATACCAGTATCCCGGAAGACGAAGCGTTTCGCGCCGTAGAAAAATATATTGTTCCGATGTGGCAGGAAGCAACAAAAAATAATATTTGCAAATTCTGGCACGAGTATTTTTACGACCTGGTTCTGAAGCTGGATAAAAATTTGCACGAGGGCAAGGCCGAAGAATCTTGGCTCCTGGCCGCGGCAGAACTGAATTTGCCACTCGTGGTTCCAGGCTATGAAGATTCGACTTTTGGCAATATTTTTGCTTCTTACGTCAAAACCGGCGAGTGCAGCGCGTCTATCGCAAAATCCGGCATCGAATACATGGTGCAATTTTATGACCAGTATCAGGAACTTTCTCAAGGGCAGGGGATAGGGTTTTTCCAGATTGGCGGCGGCATTGCTGGCGACTTTCCAATTTGCGTCGTGCCGTCGATAAAATACGACCTTCAGCAGGAAGCTCGTCCCTGGGCCTATTTTTGTCAAATATCTGATTCTACAACCTCGTACGGCTCATATTCGGGCGCCACACCCAACGAGAAAATCACCTGGGACAAATTGACCCGCGATACCCCGATGTTTGTAATTGAATCAGACGCAACGATCGTCGCGCCGCTTATACTCACCGCGCTTTTGGAGGCAAAAGAGAATCCAAAAGAGGCAAACAGGCTGATAAGCAAACAGGCTGATACAAGGGCATATAGCGCGCAAACCGATAATAATCATAATAATTCTGATGGACGATAGGTACCCTAATCTCAAAAAATTCCAAAAGGGCCCACACTTTCGAAATCAATTTGCGGAAAAATGGACGTTGGAAAATTTGAGGGACGGTTTTCGATATTTCTTTGATATAAATGATCGTTATCCCACATCTTTAGAAATTGACGCATTTGATTACTTGCCAACTTCACGTACAATTCAAAGACGTTTTGGAGGATTGCAGGAACTCCGGAAACAACTTGGCTTAACAATCGTCAATTTTGGCGCTGGTGAAATTAGGTCCGAATCAGCCAGGAAAGTTGGCAAACGAGGATTTAAGATCGAAAAAGAATTAGAGGGCGTGCTAGTTACGAAATTTGGAAGAGAATTTGTTCATATAGAACGCCCTTTTGGGAATTCAAAGAAAAGGGTAGATTTTTTCGTCTTTTGTCCCAGTGGTAACTTTGGAGTCGACGTATTTTATCCGGCCAGTATATACAATATGAAAACCATCCTTAACCTCAAAACATTAGCATACAAAAATTTTATGGAGGATAATTACTTGGTAGTTGGTAACCCTGAGATAACACAAGAACAGATTGATGTAATTATAAAAAAGAAGAAAAACAAGTTGCCTCCCAAATGTTCCACCGTATCATTAGCTAACTTTAGTGAGGTAATAAAAGATAAAAAGGCTTACAAAATAGCTGATAGGGGAGAGTAATTCTAGGTAAAACTCCGACGTCGTCCAATATCTCTTTTACGACCTCACCAGTTTCTAAATCATAACTGGTCTATTACACAATGTCAAGGTTTACAATTTCTCTACCCAGGTTTTTACTTTCCGTCGCCAATCAAAACTCCAAGTAGGCATAGCCATCAAATTTTCGAGCCTAGAAACCGCTTTGGCTGTTTGGGTGGTCATATCATCAATAAACTCATAAAACTCGTTTAATGCGAGAATTTGAGGTTTGCCGCAGTTTTCACAATAACCTATTTTGTAGCCTGTTCGACCATCGTTATCCCAAGCCAAGGGATAATTGCCAGGCTTGATCGGCGCTCCTCCTTTGGGATTTGCTTTTAGTATTGCCATAAAAACACCGCTCCCAGGTATTGGCTGGGAGCGGTTAGCGTTTTAGTTTCTTTAACGAAACCTCCACGCTATGATATTATAGCAAATTTTGCTATAATCCGCAACTCTGCCAATACCAGAGTTTAAGGATTAAGAGATTAGTAGTTGAAAAGGTATTCTACTCCTCTGCTCCACGTTTGTCAATCCTTTGCACAGTTGGCGGCCGTATTCGTTTCCGATTCCAGTAGGGACTGTTGCAAGCCGGACAGATTTTTGGTTCCTGAAATCGGCGCAGGAGCCAGCTATGCTTGCACCGCAAGCAGGTCCGAATCATAGCCTTGATTGGTTTTGTTTTGTGTGTTTCGTCCATATAGTTATACTCTATATGTATGGCATTATTTTGTCAAGTCAAAACCGCCACAAAAGGAAAAGACCGCTTGACTTATTCCCATAAAAACGAGAATTTTTAGAGTCTAGCGGCTTTATAGAGCAGGACGCAGTAGCAGGTTAAAGGCAGGGTGATTTGCAATTGCAGTTTCTCTTGCGACAGT
>CAYPVQ010000054.1:0-6419 GCA_964414215.1 uncultured Candidatus Saccharibacteria bacterium
AGTCTGTCACTGTGAGTACTGGGCTGTTGCCGATTAACACTGGCCAAGCCAGAATTCCAACCATTCGGGAGATTGCGCCGTGAAAAATAATCAAGGTCAGAGCTTGATTGAAACCGTGGTGGCAATTTTTATTCTCACCACTGGTCTGTCCTCGGGTTTAGCCTTGGCGATTTTTGGCTTTGGCGCAAGTTCAGAGACGAGTGATAAAATCATTGCCACGGGCTTAGCGCGCGAAGGAATTGAAGCCGTGCGGCGGATGAGAGATAGCAATTGGATGGTTGCCAGTCAAAATAGTCAATTGAGTAGTTGCCCAGAGCTCGGCAGTCTTCAAGTTTGTTATCCGACCTGGCTAACCGAACCTTATCCCATTACCGGACAGACTGGGGCGGGCATTGAGTATCGCCTAAGTTTCGATCCCAATTCTCCTGCCAGTAAGTGGAGTTTAGATTCGGCCAATGCGACTTCGGATTATCGGTTGTATGCCCAAGCTCAAGGAGGGTTAAGTCATCTCCTTTCGCTCAACTCTGTGCCGACCAAATTTTTTCGCAAAATTAACCTTGTCTACCTCGAAACCGCTGCTCCCTATTCCGCTACCTCTCCTCTCCTCTTGGTGCAAGCGGTCGTGTGGTGGCATGGCAAACGCTGCCCAACCATCACGTATCTTAATAATCTTTCGGATACTACCTGTAAACTCATAAGCGAAGAATACTTAACCAATTGGCGGAATTATTAAGCGACACTAATACACTAATGCACACGAATGTCACGAATAAAAGATTCGGGTGGGCGCATTCGGATACCCCGAGCCGAAGGCGAGGGTTGCGCTATTCGGGTGCTGGATTCACTCTGATCGAAGCGGTGGTGGCTGTTTCGATTTTTGCCATCACGGCCACGAGTATTGTCGGGGTCTACCTGTCGGTACAGAAATTAAATCAACAAAGTGCGGCCCTCCAAGCTCTGCAGCAAAACGGCCGCTTCGTTACCGAGGATCTAACCAAAACGATTCGCAATGGCCAAATTGATTACGCTCGATATGCGGCTACCTACGGCTCTTCGGGAGTACCGCAGCCGTGGGCTTCGGAGCTTTTTTTACTGGATCGCGATTCCGTAGCAGTGCGCGTTTACCAGTCGGGTAATGAGCTCGTTATTGAGAAGGGAGGGATTGGGTCGTCCACTTTTACGGGTCAAGGCGTGAAAGTTTTGGATTATAAAGTTTACATCTGGCCAGCGCTTAATCCTTTTAGCGGAGGAAGCGTTCAAGAACAGCCGACGGCAACTTTGTTTTTGAATTTAGAATCGAATCTTAATCCGCGCGATGTGGTTCGGCTTCCCTTTCAAATCACCGTCGCAACGAGGCAGTATTCCCAGTAAAATGTCAAAGTTCATCCGCCGCGGCGGACAAATTTCAAATCATCAGCAATCAGGAATTACTTTGATTGTCGCAATTCTGCTTCTCGCCTCAGTGACTTTCATTAGTTTTGCGCTCTCCACCATCATTTTGCGAGAAATTGGGGCGGCGCGTTTACTGTTGCGCTCCGAACCAGCCATCAGTGGAGCCAATGCCGGCGGGGAGGTGGCGCTGTTTCAGTTATTGCGCGAGGCAGGCAGCATTGGCACCTCCGGGCAACTGCCCGAAAGCGGCGCTTCTTACCAAGTGACGGCAAATCTTTATGATGATCCTTATTTATTCACGGTGAGCCCCCAAGCGACCATCACGGTGGGGCTGTACGATGCCGAAAATCCAGCAAACCAAACCACTGGCTATGGGTCAGTGACCATTAGCAACAATCCCGGCGGGCAGCCGATTGTGGTGAGCATTATTTCCTGGAGCCAACCCGAGGTTATACTTTACAGTCAAACTTTAGGGGTAGGTCAAAGTTCTTCGCAAATACCCTTGGATAGTTTTGATGATCGATATTTGATTACCATTACCAATAATACGGCGGCGGGCCTAGCCACTGGCCAAGTCCAAGCCTTTGACGAGAGTGACCCACCCACACCCAAAGGGGTTCCCTCCAATACCCCAGATTTGCAAGTGACCGGAACATCGGGTAATGTGCAGCGCAAAATCGAGATTAACCTCTCTTCGCCCCCGCCCTAATTTTGTCTTACTTATTGGGGAATTTTTATTTCTTGGCCAATCTTTAAGATGTAGGGTTCCTCAAGGTTATTTATTTGAGCCAGAGTCTGCCACGACACGCCAAAGCGGCTGCTTAAATTAAACAGGGTATCGCCTTTTTTGACCTCGTAAATTAGATACTCGGTTTGCGGAGCAGCTTGCTGTTCTCCTAGGATTTGTTTTGGTTCGCCCGGGTATTCACCCGGGCGCCCGGTCGGATGACCGGGCGGCTTTGCAAAATAGTAGATTCCCAAGCCCAAGACGATTACGAGTAACCATACCGTGCGCTTAAGCCATTTTCTTGCCTCGGGATAAGGCGTAGTTTGGGCCGAGAGGTTGCGGGAGAGGTGAATGCGGTTTTTGGGAAACATAAGAGTTTTATTTCAGGATGTGGAAAACTTAAGCGTTAAATATATTGTATCAAAAAATCAAGTAGTTAGCTATAATAAGATTGAGAAAATGACAAATATCAAAATCCCCGCCTGCCGAGCAGGGCATAAAAGGTTGAATTGGTGTATGAAAATATCATGCTCATTGATCTACGGTTCTTGCGGCGGGCAGGCAAATGTCAAATCAATGTCAAATGACTAAATGCTTGGACAATTTGACATTAGGGTTTTGGATTTGATTTGTCATTTGAGCTTAGACATTTGAAATTTGAAGCCATGGACTTTAACCAGGCTAAAATTCGGGCCAAAAAACTGAAAAGCGAGATCAACGATCTTCGTTACCGCTATCATGTCCTAGACGACCCCGCGGTTACGGACGAGGTTTATGATTCCTTAACCGCCGAGCTTAAAGAGATCGAAGCAAAATATTCCGAGCTTTTGACCCCTGATTCACCAACTCAGCGCGTGGGCGGCAGACCTTTGGATAAATTCCGCAAAGTAAGGCATCGGAGCGGGATGCTTTCTCTAAACGACGCGTTTGATTTTGCGGAACTTAAAGAATGGGAAGAGCGCCTGCGGCGCCTCGAACCAGATTTGACCTGGAAATATTTTTGTGAAGTAAAGTTTGATGGCTTGGCTATCAGCTTGGTTTACGAGGGAGGGATTTTGAAAACTGCGGCGACGCGCGGCGATGGGATTATTGGCGAGGACGTAACCCAAAATATCAAAACGATAAGGGCGGTACCTTTGCGCTTGAATTTGGAGCTTAGGCATACTGCTAAATTTCCCCGGACTGTAGGTGAGAAATTAGAAAAAAAACTGCGAGGAACAAAAGTTATTGAAATCAGAGGCGAGGCTTTGATGAGCAAAGAAGCTTTCCGTAAACTTCAGGATTTTGCCAATCCGCGAAATGCGGCCGCGGGTTCGATTAGACAGCTTGATTCTGCCGTTACAGCGTCACGCCGACTTGACTGGTATGCCTGGGGTTTATGGACTGACCTGGGGCAGAAGAGCCATGAAGAAGAGCATTTGATTTGCCAAATGCTTGGCTTTAGGGTGCACAAAGAAAGTCTGATGGCCAAAAATCTCCAAGAAGTTTTTGAATTTCACGAGCATATTCGGAAAATTCGCGAAAGACTACCTTTTGAAGTTGATGGCATAGTTGTGCAGGTGAATGAAAACGGGATAAGGGAACGTTTTGGAGTAGTAGGCAAAGCTCCGCGCGGCATGATTGCTTTTAAGTTTCCCGGCAAGAAAACCACGACTATAGTGCAAGACATTCTCGTTCAAGTCGGCCGGACCGGGAAATTGACTCCCGTGGCGGTTTTGCGACCGGTGCCAGTCGGGGGGGTGACCGTGAGTCGGGCATCACTTCACAATTTGGACGAGATCAACCGACTAGGCCTAAAACTTGGCGATACAGTGGTGGTAAAGCGGGCCGGGGATGTAATCCCTGATATTGAAGAAGTCCTGGTAAAATTGCGGACGGGGAAAGAAAGAGATTTTCATATGCCCACTCGTTGTCCAGTCTGCGGTGGTAAAGTTGGAAAAATTCCCTCCTCCCCACCCTCTCCCCTTGCGGCCTGCCTGCCGGCGAGGCAGGGAGAGGGGAGGGTGAGGGGTAACTCTGTCGATTATTTCTGCCTTAATCCCAAATGCTTTGTCAAAACCCGCCGCGGCATCCGGCACTTCGTCAGCAAAAGCGCGTTTGACATTGTGGGCTTGGGCCCCAAGATTATTAATAAATTTGCGGACGAAGGATTGATAACTGACGCCTCGGACTTATTTGATCTAAAACCAGGTGACATCGCGGCCCTGGAGCGGTTTGCGGAGAAGAGCGCGGAAAATATTTTTCAGGCGATTCAGAAATCAAAGGAAATAACTTTTTCGCGTTTTATTTACGCTTTAGGGATTAAGCATGTCGGCGAGCAGACAGCGTTTGATCTCGCGTCACATTTCGGGACATTGCAAAAGCTCCGAGCCGCATCACTTGACGAGTTAAATAGTATAGAGAACATAGGCGAGGTGGTCGCGCAGAGCATTTATGACTATTTTCAAGATCGCCAAAATCAGAAATTCATAGATCGCTTGCTCGCCAAAGGCGTAAAAGTAAAATCTAATAAGCTACAAGCTACAAGCTACAAACTGCGTGGTCTAAAGATTCTCGTTACCGGCACGCTCGAATCAATGTCACGCGAGGAAGCCAAGCGCGTAGTGCTCGAAAACGGCGGGGACTGGGTGGGGGCGGTGTCAAAGAATACTGATTACCTGGTCGTTGGCGAGAATCCCGGCTCGAAACTTCAAAGGGCAGAAAAGCTTGGGGTAAAAATTATAGGCGAGAAAGAGTTTCTGAAAATGATCTCCCGCTAACCCTCCTCTCTTGGCCCCGACGGTACCGTTGGGGCTGACGAAGGGAGGAGGTGGAGGAGGGGTAAAAAATTAAAAAAGGCGGTCCCTGAAAGGTCCGCCTTTCTGGCATCAACGATAGAACCTTACCGGACTTCAGGCTGGATTTGTTTCTCGGGTGATTGGGGCCTGCTTTTCTGCTTCCTTTTTCTGTTGTCCTTTCTCATCAGGCGGATTCGCTATAGATAATTCTCCTGGGACCTCATCTCCTTTACTGAATTCGCCCCACCCTTTCCCCACTCGCGATGATTTTTTTGTTACCTCTCCCCATGCCATTGGTTTCCTCCTTGGTTGTGGTTTAATTCATAGATGACTTCATGAAATTTTGCAGTTGAGAATATGTGTCTTTTTTGCTTTTAAGTAATTTCTCGATCCTAGTTATTATTGCACTGCCGACAATTATTCCCTCTATTCCGGATTTTTTTAGGATTTGAACTTGATTATTTGTCGATATGCCGAACCCCGCGCATAAAGGAAGTTTGGTTTGGGTCTTGGCTCTATAAATTAATTCAATGGCTTCCCGAGGAATGTTTGGTTTTTCTCCAGTGACTCCCAGGACGGTGACCAGATAGAGAAAGCCTTTGGCCAGCTTTGAAATTTCTCGGATTCGTCTGTCGGTTGTCGTTTGAGTAATCATAAAAATATGAAAGATTCCATGACGCCTTGCCGCTGAAATAAAAGGTTTTGCCTCCTCAAGCGGTAAATCCGGTACGAGTACGCTGTCAATTCCAGATACCTTGGCGTCCCGGTAAAATTTTCCAATTCCTCGTCGGTATATTAAATTCGCATAAACCAAAGCGGTTATGGGAATATCTGAAAACCTTCTGATATTTTTTACAAGTTTAAAAACAAGGTCTGTATTCATTCCTGAACCGAGGGCTTGAGAGCTGGCCCTTTGAATTACGGGTCCGTCTGCCAAGGGGTCTGAATACGGGAATCCGAGTTCTAAAAAATCAGCTTCTTTAATTAACGACTTAAGGATTTTTAAGCTTTTGTGAAAGTTGGGATAACCAGCAACCATAAACGGCATGAAAGCGGTTTTATTTTGAAGTCTTAGTTCCTCAAATTTTTTAGAAATACGGTTCATAGGTCTATGGGCAAGGTTTCGAGATCTTTATCTCCGCGACCCGAAAGATTAATGATTACAATTTTGGCTTGTGAGAGTTTTCTCGCAAGCTGGATACCAAAAGCTACCGCATGGGCAGATTCGAGAGCGGGAATAATTCCTTCAGTCTCGGAGAGAATATGAAAAGCCGCCAGTGCTTCTTTATCGGTTGCGAAAGTATATTTTATTCTCTTTACGCTACGCAGATAGCTGTGTTCTGGTCCAACACTTGGATAATCGAGGCCAGCGGCAATACTGTGGGTTTCCCGAATCTGGCCGTAACGGTCTTGGAGGACGAAAGATTTGGTCCCGTGAAGGATGCCGATTCGACCGCCAGCAAAGCGCGCCGCGTGTTTGCCGGTCTTAATTCCTAGGCCGCCGGCCTCAAGTCCAATCATTT
>CAYPVQ010000054.1:6429-7817 GCA_964414215.1 uncultured Candidatus Saccharibacteria bacterium
CACAGGCCACGAGATAGTCAGGCAGGCGTTTTTCGATCTTTAGAACTTGCTGTCTCGCCTCACGGCCAATTACTGTTTGAAAATCGCGAACAATGGTCGGATACGGATGAGGGCCCAAAACCGACCCCAAAAGATAGTAAGTAGTCCTAATATTGGTGATCCAATCGCGAAGCGCTTCGTTAATCGCATCTTTCAAGGTATTTGATCCAGAATGCACCGGGATGACCTTGGCCCCAAGGAGCTTCATGCGCCTGACATTTGGCTGCTGTCTTGCCATGTCGACTGTGCCCATATAAACTACACATTTTAACCCGAGGTTTGCCGCGGCGGTTGCTGCTGCTACTCCATGCTGTCCCGCCCCAGTTTCGGCAATAATTCTCTTTTTCCCCATAAATTTTGCTAGAAGAGCCTGCCCCAAGGCATTGTTAATCTTGTGCGCACCAGTATGGGCAAGGTCCTCGCGTTTGAGATAAATTTTTGCGCCGCCAAGTCGGTCAGTTAACCTTCTCGCAAAATACAGTGGTGTCGGACGGCCGACATAGGTTTTTAGAAGTTCGGCCAGCTCTTTCTGAACTTTCCTGCTTCCTAGAAATTTTTTGTAAGCCAGCTCCAACTCACCAAGAGTGCTCATCAGAGTCTCCGGCACAAATTGACCGCCAAATTGTCCGAAATATGCTCCAGTCATAAGCTTTTACATATTCTTCCTGTTGCCCGATGTCGCGGTGCAACTAGTGAGGAATAGCTGATCAAATCCTTTAGCCCAACGAAGCGATATTCAGTATGCTGTTTATCTAACTTGATTCGAAAGCGAGGTTTAACTGCCTTTACTTCGTGAATAAATTCCACCATTATCGTTCTGATTCGTTTGGTGTCATAGAAATAGCTTTCTACGGCAACCAGGCGTTTTACGGCAATCGTAACATTAGTTTCTTCTTTAAATTCTCTTACCACTGCTTGGATGGGGTGTTCTTTTGTTTTGATGCGGCCACAAGGCAATGTCCAGGTATTGGGATCAGGAAAGTTTCCAGGTCCTCTTTTAATTAATAGTACTTTTTTGTTAATAGCTAAAATTCCTGATGCGACCATAATCAGTCGATAACGATTAATTTTTTTCATGCCTCCTTTAGTCATATGTGATAGCGGATAAACTTGTGACATATTCTTAGTAATGGGGCTAGCAAAGATTAAGGCGGGAGCTAATCTTTGCTAGCCCGATCATTGGTCGAAGTCGTGAAACTCCATATTCCCGGTCAAATAGTTAAGGGTGAATTCGAGACAAACCTCCCTGCCTCGGCCGGGGTGATTTGTGTCCGCTATAGCATCTTTCAGCAGACAAATATGATCTTCGAATTGTCTAATTACTCGCAATATCGCGGCGGCTAAGTTGG
>CAYPVQ010000055.1:0-7763 GCA_964414215.1 uncultured Candidatus Saccharibacteria bacterium
AGGGAGAGGTCGTCCCTATACATTCTTAGAATATTTTTAATCAAATCCATGCCTCGCTCGCCGCGGTCATCAAGGCGACCGACAAATGGAGAAACAAAAACCTGGCCTTTTTTAGCGCCCCGCGTGGCCGCATAAACCGCGGCCGCCTGCTCTTGAGAAAAACACAAGGTCATATTGACGCGTAAGCCTTCTTTGACAGCAATCTCGGCCGCTCTCAACCCTTCTGTCGTAGCCGGGAATTTGATATGCGCCAAAGAGCGCAGCATCCTTGTAGCCCTCTCCCCTTGCGGGAGAGGGAGGGGCCTGTACTCGGGAGGGTGAGGGGGTACCCATGTGTAAAATTCTCTTGCTTGCTTTAGCATTTCTTCAGCCGTCGTGTCTTTATCCGCATACACCTCAATCGACACCGAGCCCTCTGGAATCAACCCCGAAACCTCTTGCACAACTTTTTTGTAAAACTCCAAAATCTCTTGCCTAGTAAATTTCTTCCCCGCCGTCTCTGGATTTTTGGCAATGAGGCTCGGATTAGTCGTCTGCCCATCCAGAAATCCCAGCAGCTTAATTACTTCCCTAGTTTCCTGCGGGTCGCCAGAGTCAAGAAAGATTCTAGTTTTTAGATTTTGCGGTCTCATTTATTCTCGTGAGCTTCACTATGCTTCCCATAGCGCGCCAGTCCATTCATCTTCGCGCGGTGATAAAATTTCGCCTGGGCCGCGGCAACATTTTCAGCTTTTCCGGCCCAGGTTTTGAGGGCCGAATCCTGCAAGGCCCGGCCGTAGGAAAAACTCAACTCCCAGGGCTGTCTCCCCATTTTATTCAGCTCATTCAGATTTACCGTAGCCTCAATCTCACTCTGTCCGCCCGAGAGAAAGACAATCCCCGGCACTTTGCTTGGGACAACCTTTTTAAAGGTCCGAATCGTGGCCTGGGCTATCTCCTGCCCACTTGACTTCCCTGCAGACTCTTTTCCCGAAATAACCATATTGGGCTTGAGCAGGATTGCTTCCAGTGCCACTTCCTCTTTGGCCAATTCCTCATAGACTGCCTTCAGTGTCTCGAGGGTCACTTCTTCGCAGCGTTTGATGTCATGCCAGCCATCCATCAAAACTTCCGGCTCCACAATCGGCACCAGCCCTGCTTCCTGCGAAAGTTTGGCAAATTCTGCAAGTCGCTTGGCATTTTCTCGGATATTGCTTTCAGTTGGTAACCCTTCGCCAATGGTGATTACCGCCCGCCATTTGGTGAATTTCGCGCCAAGTTCGGCATACTCTGCCAGGCGCTCGGCAAGGCCCTCGAGTCCTTTGGTAAGTTTCTCCTTGGGCGAGCCGGCCATTTCTTCTGTGCCTTGATCCACTTTTATCCCAGGGATAACTCCAGCCTCGCTTAATACGTCAACAAACAACTTGCCATCTGTCGTGCTTTGCCGAATAGTCTCATCAAACAGGATCACGCCGCTGATAAACTCTTCAACCCCTTTGGTCGTAAACAGCATCTCTCGATACGCTTGGCGGTTCTCTTCTGTTGAAGGGATATTGATTTTGGCAAATCGCTTCTCAATGGTCGGAAAACTTTCGTCCGCCGCCAAAATCCCCTTGCCTGGGGCAACTAAAATTTTTGCAATCTCATTAAGCTGCATGGTGATAGGTATTAATATATCTTATTGTACGAGAACTCGCTCTCATCACTACCGAATGAGTGATGATTGTGTGGTCGGAAAATCTAACGCCCGGCAAAAGCGGGCCGTCAATTACGCCAGTGGCCGTAAAAGTGAGTTGCTTCCCCCGGGCCAAATCCTCTGCAGAATAAATTTTGTCTAAATCTTTAATGCCTGCTTCAGCAATTGCTCTCGCCTGCTTTTCGTCCTTTGGCGCGAACCGGCAGTAAATTTCCCCGCCCAAAATCTTGACCGCGGCCGCGGCTAGCACCCCTTCAGTACTCGCCCCAATCCCCATCAAAAGATCAATGCCGCTTTCCGGAAGACAAGGGGCAATCGCGCCAGCCACGTCCCCGTCTGTGATCGTGCGCACGCGCGCACCGGCCGCGCGAATTTGGCTAATTAAATCCTTGTGCCGATCCCGATCCAAAACCAAAACCGTTATCTCGCCAATGTCTTTGCCCAGGGCCTTGACCGCGCGCTTGATATTTTCCTCGGGCGGCAAATCCAAATCCACGACTTTGCACGCCCCAGGCCCAGCTGCCAGTTTATTCATATAGGTGTCGGGTGCTGCGAGGAGGCTGCCTTTGGCCCCGGCCACAATCACGGAAATGGCATTGGGCCGGCCGTGGGCCACACTGTCAGTGGCCTCTAAAGGATCTACGGCCAGATCCATTTCCGGCTGACCGCCGCGGCCCACTTTCTCTCCGGTATAAAGCTCTGGCGCTTCGTCTTTGGCGCCCTCGCCAATCACCACTGTACCGGAAAAATCAATCTGGTTAAACCGGGCGCGCATTTCATCCACTGCCGCTTGGTCAGCGGCGTGTTTATCGCCACGGCCAACCCACCTTGCCGCGGCAATCGCCGCCGCTTCCGTGACCCTGACAAATTCTAAGGCAAGATTACGATCCATATCAGTCTCCTATAATAATTTCTTAAATTCCTCGTCCGGGAGTCCCGCACTGCGAATTATTGATTTCAGAGTATACGGGTTTAGCCTCGGGTGCCTAGGAATTGTAACTTTTCGTAACCCATCGGTCATGCCAGTGTGTCTCCCGCTGTCCTGTGCGATCCAAAATCCGCGCTTCTTGAGAGCGCGGATAACTCTTTCGCTTGAAACATCTGTAAATAAAACCACGCTTTTGAGCGCTAACTCAAAGAAATCTCAACATCCTTAGCGTAGGCACCTTTTAAGCCCTCGGCTTCTATACCTAAATAAGTCTGTATAGCATCTTGAATGTTTGCCAATGCTTCCTCTTCGGAATCTCCCTGACTGTGGCAACCAGGAAGTGCAGGCACATGAACGTCAAAACCATATTCACTTTTATGCAAAATCGCTGTGTATTTCATGGTTGTATAATAACCCAATATTTACGTTCTTGCAATCGCCGCCGCCTCGGTCACGCGCACAAATTCTAAAGCTAAATTACGGTCCATGGATTTTATTCTCCTTCGCCGAATACCTCGCGGCTTGCCGCGAGGATGAAGGCGAGGAGAACCCTCCGTAGTCCGCCTAGGGCGGACGAAGGAGGGTTCCAGGCTTCGGAGAATTCCGCTTTGGATACCTCGGAGCTCTGCTCCGAGGAGCTTCATTTCGATATTTAATTCCAAATTTTGGAAAGTCTGTTACCTTCTGTTGGTGCCTGCCGACTAAAATCAACAGAACTATTATGGCATTAGTCAAAACAAGTATTGCTGGATAAAGCCAAGTAGTAATAGTGTAAGATCCTAGAGCAAATAAAGCAACAACAAATTTTAAAGAATTTAATCCAAATAAAGTTGCACTTTCCTGATTTGGCTCATAATAACTTTTACGAAAAGTTGGGAAAGCACCTATAGTATCTGTGATTGTTATCAAAATGACTGATAAAGTTGGATCTCTCGTGATCCACCATAGTACGATGGCAGACAAAGCAGATGCCAAGAAAACCCAATCGATTTTTGCAAAATCTCTTTTACCTTTAAAAAGCGCTAGAACAAAAATTACAAAACATGCTAATGCTGTCAGGCCTGTAACCCATGCGCCTGCCCCTCCACCCTTAACTATTTGGGCAACAAAGATTATTCCCGTAGTCAGTGCCCAGATAAACCAAGAAAAGGCATGCGGCTTTACTTTGCCAGAAAATATCTGCCGAAAATAGATGACATACGCGACTATCGCAACCAGGGTGGATAAATAACCTAAGATGGACTTATACTCGATCAAATCACCTCTTTAACTTTTTTAACAATTGTATTTCTCGAAATCCCCTCATAATCCAAAAGCTCGTCGGGCTTGCCGGAGCGCGGCATTTTGCGAACACAAAGCGAGTGTAAACGAGCCACACTATACCCCTCTCCTGATGAGGAGAGGGTGGCCGGAGGCCAGGTGAGGTTATCTACCTCTCCCTCTCTCCCTCCCCTCTCAAGGGAAGGGAAACTAGAGAGTGCCGCGCTTACGGCTTCCCCAATCCCGCCTTCGGCGAAATGATCCTCGACCGTGATGATGGCCTTGGTTTCGGCCGCGGCTTTTTGCAAGGTGGCGATATCCAGCGGCTTTACCGAATACAAATCGATTACGCGAATATTTATTCCTTCTTTTTGCAGTTCATCATATGCGGCTAGCGCCTCGTGCAGGGTAATTCCCGCCGCGACAACTGTAGCGACATCATTCGATGAACTGCGCAATACGCACGACCCGCCAATCTTAAAGTTATGGTTATAGTTATTGTTATTGTCATAAATAATCGGCGTATCCTTACGAGTCGTTCGGATATAAACTATGCCATGATGCTTTGCCGTTTCTTCGACTAATTTTTCTGTGCTGACTGCGTCCGAGGGATATAGAACGACCGAATCAAGAAGCGTGCGAAACATGGCCAGATCCTCGAGTCCCATTTGCGACGCACCGTCTTCGCCAATCGACACTCCGGCATGCGAGCCGCAGAATTTGATATTGGCGTCGCTGTACTGCGACATCCTGATCTGGTCAAAAGCCCGGGTAAAAAACGCGGCAAAGGTTGAAACAAATGGAATTTTGCCGCGCCGCGACAATCCCAACGCCGCTCCCACCATGTTTTGCTCGGCAATGAACATCTCAAAAAAACGCTCGGGATACTTCTCTTTAAATTTTTCCGCATAAGTCGAATTGCTAACTTCCCCGTCCAAAACTACAATCCGCGGATCAGCACCGATCCGGACCAGGGCATTGCCGTAAGCCTTCCGCGTCGCCACTGGTTTGTCCTTGGAATAATGAACCCCCTCACCCCAACCCTCTCCCGCAAGGGGCGAGGGGGTGGAAACCCTTTCCTCTCCCTGGACGGGAGAGGATAAAGGTGAGGGTGAACTGATTTCTCTGCGTACCGATTTATCCACCTCGCCAAGCTCTTGCAACGCCTTTTCTAATTCCTCCGCAGACAGTGCTTTCCCATGCCACCCGTCTTTGTCCTCAATAAACGACACTCCCTTGCCCTTTATAGTTTTGGCAATGATCATCCAAGGCCTCCCTCCTCCCCTGGCTTCTATTCTTTTCTCCCCCTGCCCGAGGGGGAGATGCCTGCCCTGAGCGGAGTCGAAGGGAAGAGGGGGTGGGAGAGGAGAGGTCGAGTCAATGACTTGCGAATAAGCCTGCGTAATCTCCTCCAAATCATGCCCATTCTCGACCACAATCACGTCCCACCCAAACGCTTTAATTCTTTTCTCGTATTCTTCAAGATGATGCCCATACATGGTCTCGCCCCGCTGCCCCAGCCGGTTCACATCCAAAATCCCAATCAAATTATCAAGCTTGTAATGCGCCGCAAGTTGTATCGCTTCCCAGACTGACCCCTCGGCCATTTCACTATCGCCCAAGAGCACAAAAGTTCGGTACGGCAATTTGTCCAGTTTCGCGTTCAAGGCCATGCCCACGCCGATTGAAAGGCCCTGGCCGAGCGAACCAGTCGCGGCTTCAGTATAGGGAAAAGCCATGGTCGGATGTCCCTCGAGTCTGCTGCCAAACTTGCGTAGCGTCAAGAGTTCTTCCGGGGTTACCGGCTGAACTCCCCCTTCCCCCTCCTGAACTCCCCCTGCACCCCCTCTTTGATTAAAGAGGGGGAGGGGGGAGTTCGGGGAGTTCTTCTGTACTGCCACTGTCCAAATCGCGTAAAAAAGCGGCGAGGCGTGGCCTTTGGAAAAAATTAATCTGTCATTATTTGGGTTGTCTGGATTTTTTAAATCAAACCGAAAATTACCCCCAAACATCAGCGCCGTCATAAGTTCCACTCCCGAAAGCGAAGATGTTGGATGCCCCGAACCAGCCTTGGTCGTGGAAGTCAAAATACAGTAGCGAATCAGTTTTGCGAGTTTTTCTAGATTGTCCATTCTGTATCTATCTTGTCATTCTCGCGAAGGCGGGAATCCAGAATATATAGATTCCGTATCAAGTACGGAATGACAATGAATGTAATTAAGGTTCTACTCCTACCCCCATGGTTTCTCCTGCCGGGAAATTTTCATCCAGCTCTTTCTCATCTTCTGCGTCAAGCCGCCAACCTAGTGCTTCTAAATTCTCCTCCAAGTGCTTGGGGTTTGAAGTCTTAAAAATCGCTACGACATTGGGTTTCCCGATCACCCAATTCAGCGCGACCACATTTGCCGTCTGTTTATACTTCTCTGACAGTTTTTGCAATAACGAATTGGCGGCCAGAGATCCTCTTTCCAGCGGCCTGTAGGCGGTGACGAGAATTCCATGTTTGCGGCAGTATTCCAAAGTCCCGGCCTGCTCATGCCCGCGCGCAGCGAGACTATAGTGAACCTGGTTATTGACAATCTTGTACTTGGTCAGGCTTCGCGCCTCTTCAATCTCTGTGGGGCCAAAATTACTGACCCCGATGTTTCGAACCATCTCGTTTTCCAGAAGATAATCCATGGCCCGCATGGTCTCGTCAACTGGAAAGTGCGGGTTGGACCAATGGATCAGGTAGAGATCAATTTGGCGAAGTTGCAGGCGCTTGAGACTTTCCTTAGCCGATTCAATCACCCGATCGTAGCTAAGGTTATCTCCCGAAACCTTGCTTGTAATAAAAAGCTTTTGGCGATCAAAGCTTTGAATTGCCTTACCAGCCAATTCCTCGGCATGACCGCCGGCATAAATTTCTGCGCTGTCAATATGAGTAATGCCCGCCACGAGCGCAGCTTTGATGCCGGCGATATCGCGCTGGTCGTGATTAAATGGATTTCTCGCATATCGCCCGCCCATAGCCCATGTCCCCAGTCCCAAAACCGGCAGAGCAAACCCTCCTGCTTGTTTCATTGGTATTGTAATATGCATAATCAATCTCGTTTCTCCCCCGTGCGAAGGGGGAGACCTGCCCCGTAGCGTGTCCGCCAAAGGCGGGCTCTGCTACTGGGGTGAAGAGGGGGTAGAAACTATTTTATTTTCGAGCCCGCCGCAATATCCTTATCCGGCATTAAAAGCACTGGCCCTAGCTCCTCGCTGTCTGCCGCCAGAAGCATACCCTGACTCTCGAGGCCCATCAGGGTTTTTGGCTCGAGATTTGCCACAATCACAATTCTTCGGCCGACCAGATCTTCGGGGCTGTAATACTGGCCAAGTCCAGCAACTAACTGCCGCTCGCCTTGGCCGTCATCTACCACCAGCCTTAAAAGTTTACCTGAATTTTCGACTCGTTCGGCCCGCTCCACAATCGCCACGCGCAAATCAAGTTTTTTAAATTCTTCAAAAGTAATCATAAAAGTGACTGTCATCCTGATCCCATCCGCCGCGGCGGATGGGGAAGGATCTCTAAGGATTTTGCATCGGTGATGAGATTCTTCGCTGACGCTTCAGAATGACATTCTCTTGACTAGGTTATTCTAACATTTTCCGCAAGACTGGCTCAATGCGCGAGGCCATGACTGCATAGCCCTGGTCATTGGGGTGGATTTCGTCAGACATAAATTTCGGATGGCCGAAAATGCCATCCAAGATATTGGGGACGAAAGCCGCTTTGTATTGACGGGCCAAATCCTCGAACATGCCTTGGTAATTGTCTCGCAAAAGTCCCCCCTTTACGCCCAGAAGCAAAACTGCGGCCCCGCGAGCCTGAATTGCCGCAATAATTTGCGCCAAATTTTTCCTAGTTTCTTC
>CAYPVQ010000056.1:0-7452 GCA_964414215.1 uncultured Candidatus Saccharibacteria bacterium
TTATGATCCAGTTTGTCCGCAATCAAGGTCCCCCCTTGCCAGAGCATAACAAATGCTACCACATAAAGAATTACTCCAATAAAACCCGCAACAATGCTCCAGGTGGTTAAAGTTTTTGGGTCCATGTTTTCCATTGTTAATCACCTCCTCTCAAAAGCCGATAAATCGGCGCGCTACAATTCCGTAGCGTGCCCATTCATGGGCAAAATCACTCATGTTCGCTTTTAATTTTCCCGCGCAAAGTCCGCAGCTCATGCAATGCCAACTTGGCTTGCTCTTTGTTGGGCGGAATGCCGTGCCAGCGGTAATCCTGCTCCATGAAATCCACGCCTTTGCCCGGCACCGTGTGGGCAATGATCATTACTGGCCGCTCGAAAATGCCGTAGGCTTGATTGCACGCCTCGACAACCTGCCGGAGATTATTGCCGTCAATTTCTATGACATGCCAGTTAAAGACCTCGAACTTGGCCCGCAATGGCTCAAGCGGCATGACGTCTTCGGTCACGCCGTCAATTTGAATATTGTTGCGATCAACTATAGCAGTGAGGTTATCAAGTTTTTGTTTTGCGGCGAACATGATTGCTTCCCAACTCTGTCCCTCATCCAGCTCACCGTCAGACATGCCGCAAAACACCTGATATTTTTTTTGATCCATCTTGGCCGCCAGCGCCATGCCAATTGCTTGTGAAAGCCCTTGGCCTAAAGGTCCTCCGGAATTCTCAACTCCTGGAGTTGCTAGATTATGCGGGTGACCGTGTAATCTCGTCCCCAATTTTCTTAAGGTGGTGACAAATTCTTTGCGGGGAAAATATCCTCGGTGGGCAAGTGTGGCATACCAGACGGGATTAATGTGGCCGTTTGATAAGACAAACCGGTCCCGCTCCGGCCATTTGGGCTCAAGCGGCCTAATATTTAAAACGTGAAAGTAAAGGGCCGTAAAAACTTCAACCATGCCCAAGGGGCCAGCCGAATGGCCAGAGCCAGCATTGACTAAAGCTTTAACAATATCCTGCCTGATGAGATTGGCAATTTTTTCTAATTTTCGCAATTTTTTTTCGTGAATGTCTTCGCCAATCATTTGAGTTTATCCAAAAACTTTTTAATCGTCTCTCCGGCTTGAGGAGTCACCCAAATTCCTGAGCCGACGACTATCCGATTTGCGCCATGAGCGATCACACTTTGAAAATTCTCGAGTTTCAGTCCCCCATCTACTGCTAGTATGGCATCTGGATGTCTTTCGCGCAAAGTCTGCAATCTTTCCAAAGTTTCCGGCAAAAACTTTTGCCCCTGAAAGCCGGGGTGCACACTCATCAGCATCAGGAAATCGGGCCTCTCCATAAAGGCATCAAAAACTGCAATCTCGGTTTGGGGATTAATTACTACGCCAGTTTTAAAACCTAAAATCTTGGCATTTTGCAGGGCGATTTTGAGATTAGTAGTTTCGGTAAAACTTTCGTAATGTAAAATCACTTGGTTAATGCCACAGTGTTCTAAATCGTGAAAATAGGCCTGCGGGTTTACAACCATCAAATGCGCTTCGACTTGTAAGCGGGTTTGGGTCGGAATCTGAAACGACTTCGGCAAAACTGTGGTATTAGGCACAAACTGCCCGTCTTCGATATCCAAATGGACTTCTTCAATCTCGGGGATAGATTCAAGAAATTTAATTTTTTCTATGATTTCGTCTGGATCTTTTGTTAAAATTGCCGGAATGATTTGGACCATGTTAATTTTCTTTTTCAATCTCCCGAATTTCTTTGAGTCGTCTTTTGTATCGTTCTTCTCCGCCAAACGACGTATCGAGAAAAGTTTGAGTAATTTTCTTGACCTCCTCTGGGGTGTGAGCGTCGGCTGCTAAACACAAAACACTGACATTATCATCATGACGCGCGGCCTCGGCAACTTTTTGGTTCCAAGCTTGAGCCGCGCGAATGCCTGAAATTTTATTGGCCACAATGCAAACCCCCGCTCCCGAACCACACAAAAGCACGCCGCGATTATTCGGATCCTCCGCAACTTTGCGGGCAACTTTTTTGGCAATCAAAGGATAATCAACTGGTTCTTCCGAATTAGTACCTAAATCGGTAACTTGGTAACCGCGCTTCTTAAGGTACTGCAACAGTTGCCCTTTGAGTTTAAATCCCCGGTGGTCTGCTCCTAAATAGATCATATGGTAAATGCCTTAATTATTTTTAAAAATTCTAAAGCTACCAAACTTGCTCCTCCCACAAGTCCGCCTTCAATTATTTTTTGCGCGGCAAACGATGCTGCATTTTTGGCATCCAAGCTTCCACCGTAAATCACGCGGGCCGCAGGGACTTGAGTTTTGATAAATTTAATTATCTCTGCCGCATGGCTGGGCTTGACTGCTTTGCCTGTCCCTAAACCTCGACTAATGGCCCAGACTGGTTCATAGGCAATGGTTAATTTGACTCGCTTCAGAGAAACTTCGGCTAAATCCTGCTGCAACTGCTTTTTTACTATTCTCTTGATTGCCGCAACAGAGGAACTTTTTTTGGCTCCAAAACCCACACACAATATGGGCTGAAGTTTCGTTAGAGTGGCCATGCGAATCTTTTTATTAATGAACTTATCATCTTCCCCAAGACTGCGCCGCTCCGAATGTCCAATGATTACGTATTGGACTGCAAATTCCTGAAGCTGCCCGCCAGAAACTTCGCCCGTAAACGGGCCTTGAGGTAGGGAAGCAACATCTTGAGCCCCCAATTTAGCAAAGTGCAGCGAATACGCAACCGCCGGCAAAAACACGAATGGCGGACAAATCACAGTCTCCACTCGGTTACGGTTAGTGGCCAATAACCCCTGCTCAATCGCAAAGCTTAAGCGCCTGGCTTCTTCCAGACTTTGCGGATTCATTTTCCAATTGGCAATAATTATCTTCATATTATTCTCCCCTGACCCCGACGATACCGTCGGGGCTGACGAGGGGAGATGCCCAAAGGGCAGAGGGGTTAAAAATCTTCCTTACTTCCTCTCCTGACGAGGGGAGGCTGTCCCGCCTTTAGTCGGGACAGGAGGGGTCTTAAATAAAACTTCTTCTCTGACCTTTTCCAACACACCCGGTAAATTTTCTTCGACTTCATTGTTCCAGAACCTCAAAACTTTAAACCCCTGCGATTCAAAATACGATTGTCTCTCTTCATCAATTTTTGATACTTCGGCTTTGTTATGATGGCCCCCGTCTAACTCTATGACAAGTTTTCTGCTGGCACAATAAAGATCCACAATATAATTTCCTAATCTTACTTGTCTTTTGAATTGGATTCCGTAGAAACGCTTGTCTCGAAGGTGCTGCCAAAGTTTATTTTCCCAAGGCGTTTGGTTCTTGCGTAACGTACGAGATATTTCTATGAAGTTTTGAGGAATGGTTTGCATATGCTATTTACCTTATTCCCCCTCCCCTTGTTAGAGGGAAGGGTGGCCGGAGGCCGGGAGGGGTAGATTCAAATCTTTTTCCACCAATCGTAGTATGGCAGTAGGTCTTTTAATTTCACAACCTTGTTCTTGTCGAGAATCACATCTGTCTCTAGATTTTGTTTATCAATCTGCCTCATAAATTCTCTACAGCTCCCACAAGGTGAAAGTATAAAGGCCGCGCCCTTATCATCTTTCCAAACGACTACCATCTTCTTAACTTTATATTCCCCAGCAGTAATCATCGACCCTACGGCATTGCGTTCCGCACAAAAACCTAAGCTAGAACTCGTATCAATGCAAACACCTAGATAAACCTTGCCAGATTCTGAAATTAATACAGACCCCACATTCCCAATAGTATGCTCTCCGACTTTTTTTGAGTTTATAACAGATGCGGCTTTTTTTATTAATTCTTGGTTAGTCATAGGTATTAACCCCTCTGCCCTGCGGGCATCTCCCCTCGTCAGCCCCGACGGTATCGTCGGGATCAGGGGGGAAATTAAGGAAGATTTTTAACCCCTATCCAACTCTCCCCTCGTCAGGGGAGAGGGCAAAAAGGAAAATTACTAATGGAAAAACTTTGCAGCTTTCTCGGGAGGCATGACATTGACATAGACTTCAGTGCCTAGTTCAAAGCCGGCCCAGATATTGACTCGGGGCAAAACCACAATATGCCAATGATAACTTTGCCGGTCGTCATGAGTCTGGCTTTCCAATGCTCCCCCAAAGGGGAGAGTGTGGATATAGTAATTATACGCTGGATTATGCATGCGGTCATAGAGGCGCCAAAACACGTCTTTCATAACCTGGGCGAGGTTTTTGCGCTCCGAAATCGTAATTTCAGGAAAAGAGGTCCGATGCCGCTTTGGCAGAATGTGAATTTCAAAAGGCACCTTTGAGGCATAAGGGCAAATTACTAAAAAGTCTTTGCCGTCAATCACTACCCGCTCACCAAGATCCAGTTCATGGAGAATCATTTCACAATACACGCAAGCTCCTTGAACTGAAAAATATGCACGAGTACCGCGTAACTCATCTTGCACCCGGTCCGGCAAAAAAGGAATAGCAAAAATTTGCGAATGGGGATGCATAACCGATGCCCCCGCCTGCACCCCGTGGTTTTGGATAATGTGCACGTAGCGAACCTCGTCATGGGCTTTCAAATCATTTATCCGGTCAATGTAGACTTTTAAAGTCAGATCAATTAGCTCCGGATCCTGCAGGGCGGTAGGTTTATTATGGTAGCGCGTAATCACTACCTCGTGATCACCAATGCCTGGCCGGCTGACATAAAAATCCTCGTGGTACCTGCCAATCATGTGCCCCACGGCTTCATATTTATTTGGCACCACTCGCACTAGCCAATCCCCGGCAGGGGGGTAGCGGGCAATTTCGCCTATGGTCAAATGTTCATTGCCAGGACAAAACCCACAGGTCTTGGAGATTTCCGGTAAATCTTTAGGGGTTGCGGCTTGGGTTTCAAAATCTGACGGGCGCTGCGCTCGACTTTCGGCAATTAAGACCCAATTTTTAGTAACGATATCCTGGCGAAATTCACTCATCTAAAAAATTTTGGCGGGTAAAAACTTTATTCCTCCCACAATTTTTTCAAAAGACCTGGCATAACCGGCAAAATAGTAAAGCCGTCCATCCTTTTGAAGCAAAACTACATTGTGGGTCGCATAATCTTTAAGATCTTCACCCTTAAGCCACGAACCAGGGTAGCCGTCAATCACAATTTCCTGTTCCCGTACTATATTGAGAGCGCTGCGAATTGTTTCTTCAAACTTTGGCTCGGTAACCACCATCACCAGATTCTCGTTAAAGTTCTTGGGATTTTCCAAAGTCACCATCTCGGGGATCTCCTTTTCCATCTCAATCTGCCAAGAGGAAGGATAAGACACCTTGAGGCCCAAGCTTTCGGAGCGAAAAGTTTTCCAGGTGCTAAAAGCCGGGGGCGTAACACTTTGCTCGTCAATTTCTCTGGAGGTTTCCGTAATTGCCGCAAGCAGTCCCAAGCCTGCTGCCAGGAGAATGGCAATGGCCCAGAGAAACCAGCGGTTGGGGTGGAGAACGCGGAACATGAATCAATAATTAATAATCTATAATCGATAATCTTTAATTTTTTGGAGGTAAGTCGTGAGAATAATTTGCGCGCTTAAACTGTCTATTTGAGCACGCGCCTTCGAGCCTTTCACATTCAACATGCGAAGCTTGCTGCCAGCATCTCTCGCGGAAAACCGCTCATCTGCAAATTTTACAGGCAATCCGGTTTGCGTTTTTATCCATTCCGCAAATTCCCGAACCCGAGCCGCAGCCGCAGTTTCTTTTCCGGTTAAATTCTTGGGCAGCCCTAGCACAACGGTCTCTATCTCAAATTCTTGAATAATTTTCAGCAGGTCCTTCTTTCTGTTCGCCGGGACAAAGGGCCTGGCGGTGGCGATCTTTTTTGTTTCGTCAGAAATCGCAACACCGATTCTCTTCGTTCCATAGTCTAGTCCCAGTATTCTCCCCATTATAGATTATAGATTATTGATTATAGATTATTGATTCTACTGGGCCTCGCCAAGGGTTACCGAAACCAATTTTTCTTTGCCCTCGCTTAAGATTTTCAAAATCACGCGATCAGAAGGATTATAACTGCGCAGGATATCAGCCAGCTGGTTATCGACATTAATTTTTTTTCCCTCAAACTCCAAGATAATGTCGCCTTCGCGAAGCCCGGCCTCATGAGCTGGACTTCCCGGGAGGACCGCAAATCCCTGAGACCCCTCACCCTTGACAATTAAAGCCCCATAATTGACCGGCAGTTTTTGCGTTTTGGCAAGACTCTCGGTAATAACCATGTAGCGAACCCCCAGGAACGGACGGCTAACTTTGCCAAACTCTTTGACATCACTAATCACTTTTTTAACCTGGTTAATCGGGATGGCAAAACCAATAAGTTGGGCTTGCGAGCTTACGGCCGTATTGACGCCAATTACTTCCCCCGCGAGGTTTATGAGCGGCCCGCCGGAGTTTCCCGGATTAATTGCCGCATCGGTTTGAACGACTTCGGAAAGTTTTTCCGTCTGCGCTCCTCCGCTGGCCGTAATATTGCGGCCAATTCCGGAAACCACTCCCGTCGTCACCGTATTTTGAAACTCTCCTAGAGCGTTGCCAATCGCAATTACCCGCTGGCCAAGTTTTAATTTGTCTGAATCCCCTAGCGTGACCATTGCTAGTCCCGAAGCTTCGATTTTGACAACTGCTAAATCATTAAAAGGATCAGTCGCTAAAACTTTGGCGGGAAACTTTTGTCCATCTTTGGTAATTACCGTATATTCAGCGCTTCGGTCGTCAACTACGTGTCTATTGGTCACAATCAACCCTTGATCAGCGGAGATCACAAATCCTGAACCAGCGCCCACGCGCCGTTTCTCCGTCTCTTGGGTCGGCAGTTCGAAGAAAAATCCGCCGAACGGGGATCCAAATTGCTCAAACTTTGGCAGATCTTTAGTCACGACAATGGACACAACAGCGGGATTGACATTTTCGACGGCGCTGATGATGGCTGACTCTTCGTCCAAAATAATTTTTCGATTTTCAATTTGCGCATGGCCTCCGGTCTGCTTAAGAATATTTTTTTGATACCACGGTAAAATAATTACTGCCCCACTCACCCCGCCCACAATGCCCCCGACTAGACCAAGTAACAGGACAGCGAGTAAAATTTTACTCCCAAATCTTGCTTCTTGGCGATGGCTGTCAAGGGCTGAAGTTACCCCACTGCCTGGCCGCTCGATATTGATCTCAATATTTTCGTCTTTGTTTCTCTTTTCTGGCATATGGCCAACAAAAATTAATCTGCCTTAGGCGGACTAATTATAACACAAATATGCTCCTATCTCCTAATTACGGCGCCCTAGGGCAGCCCTAAACCTGACGTGGTTTACGGCGCAATCTCCCGAATCGTGGGGATTCTGGCTTGGCCAGTGTTAATCGGCAACAGCCCAGTACTCACAGTGACAGACT
>CAYPVQ010000057.1:0-3596 GCA_964414215.1 uncultured Candidatus Saccharibacteria bacterium
GTAGAAGGGTTTGAAGTTGATATTCACATGACTGATCCTAAAAATGAGGAACTTCAAGGCCATCTTCGTTTAGTTGAAATTTTGCAAAGTAATCACAAGCTACTTAATGAATATAATATACTTAAGCAAGAGGCTAACGGTCTACCATATCGAGAGTACCAGAGAAGAAAATATAAATTTTTCAATAAAATTTTAGGGCTAAATTAGTCTTGTAGAATTGAACTACTTCTAGAAATTGAAAAGCGGCTATCTTTGCTAAATCGTAAAATGTTTCAAATTCCCGCGGCCGCGGGAATTTTACATCAATTCGATAAGGAATCGGCCGGAATGCCTGCGCCTCCAGCGGAGTCGAAGGGGTGGAATCCGGCCGTCCCCCTGCGGCGGACAGGGATTTGTGTTAGACTAAAGAAGCCACAATGCTTAAAAAATTACTTCTCATTTTTTTTCTATCTCTGCTGCTCAATTGGCTGTGGGAAAATCTTCACGCGCCTTTGTATTTTCATCCCGACGGGACAGTGATGACACAGGCCATGCTGTTTGGGGCAGCGGTCGGGGACGCAGTTTATATTACTGCCTTGGGAATTGCTTTCTTGAAGATCCCTTTTCTGCGCAACCGACTTTGGTTGTCCCTGTTTTTTGGGATAGTAGTAGCAGTTGGCATAGAACTTTACGCTCTTAAGACTGGCATGTGGGCTTACCAAGGCTTCATGCCCCTGGTACCACTTCTAAATACCGGCCTAACGCCAACTATCCAATTAGGCCTGCTTTCGTATTTGGTTTATAAACTTACTCTATAAAAATTGATTGGGTAGTACCTGTTTATAACTTTTCGGCTGCTTTCCGGGGAGTCTGCTATGATACTTTTAGAAAGGGGGTGAGCAAGGTGATGGGACATATTCGCGGTTTGCATATGGTGACCTTTATTCTCCTAGTCATTGGCGGGCTAAATTGGCTCATGCAAGGGGTTTTTGGCTGGGAGATTGGGAATTTATTTGGCGGAATGGGAGCATCAATTTCCAGATTGATTTACTTACTAGTTGGGCTTTCCGCACTTTATGAGATCTTTACCCACGGGCACCGCTGTCGGGAGTGTAAGCCAGACATGGGAGCAGCGTAAAGGTTTTTTGGAGAAAGCAAACCCCCCGTCCGTCCGCCTCAGGCGGACGGACGGGATTATTGTCTAGACTTGACCCCAGTAGTAGTCGTCTCCGGGCGGCGACACTACGGGCAGGCAAAATTGGTGGATGGACAATTATAATAACACCCCTTGACAGAAATAAGCCCCTTATTTTAATATTCAAACAGTTGTTCAAATACGCAAAAATGTATAAAACTCCCGTAACTCTCAAAAAATATCCCTTGACTAAAGATTTGGAAGCCAAATCCCGGCTTTTGGAACTGGTAGGAGATTCCACCCGGATCCGGATATTATGTGTCCTGTTTCAAGCCAAAGACGTGTGCGTGAGTGACATTGCCAAGAGTTTAGAAATGTCAGTTTCTGCTATCTCTCATCAATTACAGCTACTCAAAGATAATGGTTTAGTTGCAACCACACGGATGGGGCAGAATATTTGCTATTCTTTACACAAAAATGAATTCACTCGAAAACTCCAAAAAATCATCTGTGCTTAGCTACCAATGCCCAGCCTGTAGGTTTCACTATCTCACAAAAGAACTAGCAGAAAAATGCGAAGCCTGGTGCCGGGAGCACCAGAGTTGCAACATTGAAATCACAAAATATGCCTTGGAAAATAAATAATTAAGTAATATGGAAGCCACGGCTCTAATTATCCCGGCATTTATTGCTGGACTCCTCACTTTTCTTGCTCCTTGCACCTTGCCGTTGGTGCCAGGTTATTTAGGATTTATTAGTGGGGTGTCTTTGGCAGACCTAGAGAATCCCACTTTAGCCAAAAGGGCAAGACTTAGGATTTTTTACAATGGCCTTTTGTATGTCATTGGCTTTAGCCTAGTGTTTATTGTTTTGGGTTCACTTTTTGGTCTCGGCGGCGCAGCGCTCGTGAAATACCGGATTTGGCTTGCCCGGATCGGCGGGATTTTTATAATTGTCTTTGGGTTGTATATGCTTAAGCTTATTCACTTACCCTTTTTAAGCAGTTTGCAGATTAGATCCATTCAGCCCGGGAAGCCCTTATCCTCGTTTCTGTTTGGCACCACATTTGCTTTCGGCTGGACGCCCTGCGTAGGGCCAATCTTGGGTTCGATTTTACTTTTAGCCTCCACTTCGGCAACTGTTGGTCAAGGAGCGTTTTTACTTTTTATTTTCTCTTTAGGACTTGCCATACCATTTCTCTTGATTGCCTTGGGCATTGGTTCGGCTGCCAAATATCTGGGGACGATCAAGAAATATTTATCTGTTGTCGCCCTCTTTGGTGGAGTTTTTCTTATTTTCCTCGGAGTCCTGCTGGTTACTAATCAATTTGCCGCTTGGCTTGGTTATGCTTACCAGCTTTTTGATTTTATTGATTATGCTAAGCTGTTGGATTATTTATAATTAACAGGACTGCTAAAGTCCTGTCATCCTGAGTCCGTCTGCCCGAGGCAGACGGGACGAAGGATCTCTTGAGATTCTTCGGCCGATCGAGATCGGCCTCAGAATGACAGTGAGTGGTAGTCCGTCGAAAGGACTTACTATGATCAAGCCTATCATCTATACCACCATCACTTGCCCATTCTGCAAAATGGCCAAAAACTACTTTCAAGAAAAGGGCATCGGGTATGAAGAAAAAGACGTAACCCATGACCAAGCCTTGCAGCAAGAGATGATCAACAAGTCTGGGCAGTTTGCCGTGCCGGTGATTGACATTGGCGGCAAGATCATCGTGGGATTCCAAAAAGCCCAGATTGAGGAAGCCCTTAAAAATTAAAATGGAACATAAATTCGACGCAATTATTATTGGTACCGGGCAAGCTGGTGTGCCTTTGGCAAAGGCTTTAGCAGACAAAGGCTGGAAACTCGCGGTTTTGGAGCATGGGTTTTTGGGCGGCTCATGTGTGAATTACGGCTGCACTCCAACTAAGGCAATGATTGCTACAGCCCGGCGCGCCTATGTCGTTGCTGACAGTTCTACCCATGGTCTCGTCACAAAATTAGTAAAAGCAGATTTGCCAAAGATTGTCGCGCGCAAAGACGAGATTGTAAACCGGTTTCGGGCCGGAGCGGAGAAAAGACTCACGCACGAAAATATCACCCTTTATCGCACCACAGGAAAATTTGTGGATACCTATCAAGTGCAAGCCGGAGACGAAGTAATCGAAGGAGAAAAGATTTTTCTCAACACTGGCCAAAGCCCTGTGATTCCCGATATCCCCGGTCTTTCTAGTGTGCCGTATCTGACTTCTACCACGCTTCTTGATCTCAAAGAACTGCCAAAACACTTATTAGTTTTAGGTGGAGGTTACGTGGGTTTGGAATTCGCCCAGATGTTCAAGCGGTTTGGAAGCAGGGTGACTATCATACAAAAAGGGGACCGGCTGGCAAAAACTGAAGACGCGGACATTGAAGAGGAAATGAGGAAAGTCTTGGAAGCAGAGGGGATAAAGATCTTGCTGGATAGTGAGACAAAAGAAATTTC
>CAYPVQ010000057.1:3696-7388 GCA_964414215.1 uncultured Candidatus Saccharibacteria bacterium
AGGGGGAGAAGAAGAGGGGGTAGTCCTGCATATTGAACGAAACGGGCGAATGGAGACTATTTACGGCTCCCATTTGCTGGTTGCTACCGGCCGCAAATCCAATACCGAACAACTTGGTTTGGATAAAGCCGGCATTGAACATGACCAGCGCGGCTATATTAAAATCAACGAAAAACTCGAAACTAATATTCCCAATATTTACGCTCTAGGTGATATCCGCGGCGGGCCAGCTTTCACGCATACGTCTTATAATGATTACGAAATCGTCTACCGCAATCTTGTGCTTGGCGAGAATGCGACCATCAATGACCGGGTGCTGGTCTATGCCATGTTCATTGATCCGTCCCTTGGGAGGGCTGGACTTACGGAAAAAGAGGCCAAAGAACAAGGATTGGATTATGCAGTGGCTGAATACCCGATGGCCTGGGTAGCGCGAGCGATTGAACTCGGCGAGACTGCCGGGAAAATGAAAATGGTCATTGACAAGAAAACCGAAAAAATCCTGGGCGCGGCCATACTTTCCTATGAAGGCGCGGAACTCATTCACGTGATTGCCGCATACATGAACGCGGGCGCAAGTTACAAAGTCGTCCAGCGCGCCATCACTATCCACCCGACCCTGGTCGAAGGCATCCAGAGTCTGGCTTTACAATTAAAATAATCAATATGGATAAGTTTGGGCCAGAATATGTGGTGAAAGTCTATGTTCCAACCCTTCAAATGCAAGGGTTTTTGGTGATTGATAATACCAAGCTCGGCCCGGGTAAAGGAGGAATTAGGATGACGCCAAATGTTAACGAAGAGGAAGTGAGAAGGCTCGCGCGGACCATGACTTGGAAAAATGCCCTAGCCGATATTCCCTTTGGCGGAGCGAAGGCCGGGATTATTTGGAAAGGCGGCCCGGATGATTTGAAGAAAAAATATATCCAAAGCTTTGCTCGGGCTATAAAAATTTTCACACCCAAAACATTTATTGCCGGCCCAGATGTCAATACTGGCGAGCGGGAAATGCAATGGTTTGTGGAAGCCGCCAAAAACAAACTAGCGGCTACCGGAAAACCGAAAAGCTTGGGAGGTTTGCCCCACGAGCTCGGCAGCACTGGTTTTGGCATAGCGCAAGCCACGGCCGTGGCCGCGAAACTTTTGGGTTTGCCGCTTGCGGGAGCAAAAGTCGCCATTCACGGATTTGGCAATGTGGCAACTTTTACTTACGAGTATCTTCTAAAACTGAAAGCCACTGTGGTGGCCTTAGCTGACAGCCGAAATGCAATTTATGTTCCGCAAGGCCTTGATTCCAAGATTGTCCTGGGCCTCATCAAAAAGCAAAAGCGGTTAAGTGAATATCCGCAACAAGCCCAGATTAAGCCTCAAGAATTTTGGGGGTTGCCAGTTAAGATCTTGATTCCAGCTTCAGTTACCGACGTGATTAATGATTTTAATAAAAAGGCAATCAAGGCCAAGTTAATTGTGGAAGCCGGTAATATTCCCATGCAGGAAAAGATTGAAGAGGAATTGCACAAAAAAGGGATTATGATTGTGCCGGATTTTGTAGCCAATGCCGGCGGAGTGATTTCTTCGTATGCCGAACACCGCGGCTACAATCAGAAAGCGATGTTTGCCTTAGTCGAGCGAAAAATCAAGAAAAGCACGAGAGCCGTGATTTCCGAAAGTCTCAAAACCGGAGCAAACCCGCGACAGATTGCCCTGGCTCTAGCAAAAAAACGCGTGGAAATGGTATAATTTCTCTATGGCCCGAAAGAAAAAGATCAAGGCTGTTATTTTTGACCTCGGCGGCGTGGTGGTGCATGGGGGGTATTTGGATTTCTTGCGCCATTTTTGTACAGCCTGCATGAGTGGCGAAGGGAAAAAACAGGTGGCTTGGCTCGAGCGCCAAGCCAATCTTGGCAATCTCAGCGAAACCCAATTTTTGCAGCTTTTGCGCAAGGCTTTTGGTCTTCATCTCTCTATCCCCCGCATGCATGATTTGATTGTCAACCATATGCGTACTGACCAAGGACTCGTAAATCTCATTCCGAAATTAAAGCGGTCAAAAATTGCCCTATTTAGCAATTCCCTCGGCAACATGGCGGTGGATGTCCTGCACAAACGGCACCTTAATTCCCATCATCTCTTCAAGCGAGTCTTCATTTCTTCGCGTTTACACCTGGCCAAGCCTGATCTGAAAGCCTATCAATTTATTCTGCAAAACCTCCGGGTTAAGCCTTCGGAAACCCTTATGGTTGATGACCGGTTAATCAATATCAAAGGTGCGAGAAAAGCCGGTATGCAAGGCATTGTTTACAAAAATTCTGCCCAGTTTCGCCGCGCAATCAAGAAGTATGAATTTGTATAAATTAATCATTATTGGTTCCGGGCCTGCCGGCTTGACCGCCGGTATTTATGCGGCCCGGGGTGAATTAAAACCTTTATTAATTGCGGGCTCGATTTACGGTGGACAACTCATGCTCACCACTGATGTGGGCAATTATCCTGGATTTATTGATGACGTCTTGGGCCCAGAACTCATTGACCGCATGCTCAAACAAGCGCAGAGATTTGGCACAGAAATTGTCTATGAAGATGTTACTAAGATAGATTTTAGTAAACGCCCTTTTAAAATTTGGGCAGGTGAGAAAGAATATCAAGCTCAATCAGTAATTATTGCCACAGGCGCTTCTGCGATTTGGCTAGGGCTTCCTTCGGAACAGCGGCTAATTGGTCGGGGGATAAGCAGTTGCGCGCCATGTGACGCATTTTTTTTCCGCGACAAAAAAGTGGTAGTGGTGGGCGGAGGCGATACCGCCATGGAAGAGGCCACTGTCTTAACCAAATTCGCCAGCGAAGTTACGGTAATTCATCGGCGTGACCAATTACGCGCCTCGAAAATTTTGCAATCCCGCGCCAGAGAAAACCCCAAGATTAAATTTATTTGGAATACTCAAGTTACGGAGATCTTGGGAAGCGATTTTGTGACTGGTATCAAATTAAAAAATCTCAAAACCGGCGAACAAACAAAAATGGCAATTGACGGAGTATTCGTCGCCATCGGCCATGAGCCAAATACGAAGTTTCTGGAAGGCTCGGGTTTGGATATTGACGAAAAAGGTTATATCAAGATTTATAACGGCAGCCGCACCAATATTGAGGGCGTATTTGTAGCCGGCGATGTGCATGACCATGTCTATCGCCAGGCGATTACGGCCGCCGGTGCCGGATGCCAAGCCGCGATGGACGCGGAGAGATATTTGGCAGAAAAAGGCTTGTAAGTTACCCTACCGGGGCGAATTGAACTTTAATCGGCAATTCAACCGACTTGCGTTTTTGTCCGACCCTTTGGCTAAAGTTCAGGATTGCGAACCCCCTGATTTTTTTCGTCTTTGGATCAAGCCGAAGAACCACATCATCTGACGTCTCCCGGGAAATAGTTTTTGCGGAAGGTTTCCCCTGTGAGAAGTAAAACACATCGGCTTCTTTGTCGTAAAAATAATGTAGCTTCATAATGATTGATGTTGAATTTTATCGGTTATATAGGCGGTTAGGATGAAATTTCTTTTGTTGATTTTGACGACTACTGCCAGGAATTTGTCGCGCTGTTGTTTGTAAAAAATAAACACTCGATTATCAAACTTTGAACGGCGAATGATGTCTGGATTGGACAATACCTTGGCAAAGCGCTTATATTCACGCTGAAC
>CAYPVQ010000058.1:0-7377 GCA_964414215.1 uncultured Candidatus Saccharibacteria bacterium
ACGAACATCGCCTGCCCCAGGACGGCCGCTTGAAGGTTCAGACCGAAGAATACAATATTTCTTTTCGGGTCTCGACCATTCCGATTTTTGATGGCGAAAAAGTGGAGCTGAGGCTTCTGGACGAAGGAGCACACGCTCTCACTTTTGAAGAGCTGGGCTTTGCCCGGACCTCACTTGAGATTATCAAACGAAATTTATCGAGGCCGCACGGCATGACGCTCGTTACCGGACCCACGGGTTCTGGAAAATCTACCACGCTCTATACCATTCTTACGAAACTTAATACCAAGGGGGTAAATATCTCCACCATTGAAGATCCCATTGAGTACCGCATTCCGGGGATTAACCAAATCCAAGTTAATCCCAAAATTGGTTTAACGTTTGGCATTGGCCTGCGGGCCCTTTTGCGGCAAGACCCGAACATCATTATGATTGGCGAGATCAGAGACCTCGAGACCTCGGAAGAAGCAGTCCACGCGGCCATGACTGGGCACATTGTGCTCTCGACTCTCCATACGAATAATGCGGCTGGCGCTATCCCGCGGCTTCTCGACATTGGGGTTGAGCCATATCTAATCGCTTCAACTCTTAATACCGTGGTGGGCCAGCGCTTGGTGCGAAAAATTTGTTCAGATTGTAAAAAGGCTCTGAAGCTTGACGAAAAAACCATTCAAAGTTTGGCTAAAGATTTTGATCTTGAGCATTTGCTGGAAGTCATGAAGCGCGAGCAGGTGCTTGATAAAAAAATTAAACATTTTGCAGACGTAGAGTTTTTTGAAGGACAGGGTTGTGAAAAATGCGGACATTTAGGCTACCGCGGCCGCATGGGAATTTACGAAGTTCTGGACATCAGCGGGACGGTGGCGCAGTTAGTACTTACTCGCTCAACCACCAGCCAGATTCAAGATCAAGCAGTCAAAGAGGGCATGGTCTTGATGTGGCAGGACGGCTTTATCAAAGCGCATCTCGGTTTAATAACCATTACCGAAGTCTTAAGAGTGAGCAGAGAATAAAAATGCCGCAGTTTAGTTATACCGCGCGAAACCGCGAAGGAGGGCTAGTTACGGATACTTTAGAAGCTTCCTCTCGCGAAGCCGCCGGACAAATTTTGAGAAGCCAAGGGTTGCTTCCTACTGCCATCCTCGCTCCCAAGCTTTTAAGCTTGGGAGTGGTTTTCAAACCTCATTTTTTCAGGAAGACTCTTTTGGGGCACGTTTCTCTTTTGGAGAGATTGACGTTTATTAATAATTTGGCAGTAATGCTCAGGGCTGGTCTTCCCGTAGCGCGTGCCCTGAATGTGCTGACTAAACAAATGCCGAATCCCTATTTTTGCGAGATCGTTTCAGTAATTGCGCAGAATGTGGAGACTGGCAAAAGTCTTTCCGAGAGTATGGCTTCTTATCCCAGAATTTTCTCGCCTATGGTTTATAATATGGTCAAGGTCGGTGAGCAAAGCGGGGAGCTTGATAAAACCTTGGAATATCTGGGTACCCAAATTTCCCGCGATTATCATTTAATTCGCCGCACCCGCGGAGCACTGCTGTATCCGGCGGTCGTCTTATTTGCCCTCCTAGTAATCGGCTATCTCATGTTCACGTTTGTGCTTCCCAAACTTACCGCGACATTTAAGGAGTTCAATACCGAGCTTCCGTTTCTGACGGTTACGATTATTAAAGCCGTTGATCTTCTCGAGCGCCAGTCCTTGCCCATTGCCGCGGCAGCCGTGGGTTTGGCGGCAGCCTTGGCCTTTTGGCGTAAAACCGCAACTGGCCGGGCGATCATTCACAAGCTTACTCTGTCTTTGCCGATTCTCGGACCGATTGTCAAAAAACTTAATTTGGCGCGTTTTACCATTGTATTTTCCGGCCTGATGCGCTCGGGTATGCCGATTGTCGAGGCCTTGAAAGTAAGTTCAGACACCATGACCAATATCTATTATCAGCAGGCGATTGCTGATGCTTCGGACAAAGTCAAAATCGGGGTAGACTTGGTGGCTGCGCTGGAGCGGTATCCCAAACTTTTTACGCCGATGGTGACGCAGATGATTGCGGTTGGTGAAGAATCCGGAACCATGGAAAAAGTTTTAGCCGAGGTTTCCAATTTTTATGAATCCGCGGTAGATGATACCGTGAAAAATTTATCTTCGATCATTGAACCAGTTTTAGTAATTGTGATTGGGGCGATTGTCGGGGTTCTGGCCGTGGGATTAATTTTGCCAATTTATAACATCGGCCAAAACATATGAGAGGTTTTTCGCTAATCGAGATTATCATTTCCTTAGGTTTGATCTTGATTACCATTACGATTTTTGGGGTAGCCGTTAATACCCTCCCCCTTACCAAAAATACGCGCAACCAGAATGTGGCTTACCATATTGCCGCTAAAAAAATTGAGGAGCTTCGCAATACCCAGTTTGCTTCCCTTCCGGCTTCTGGGGCCTTTACTGATCCAGGGCTTTTGGAGCTTGCCAGTTCCAGTGCGGATTTAGTGGTTGCCGATTACGAGGCAAGCAATCTGATAAAAAAAGTTACGGTTACCGTAAAGTGGTCTGAGCAAGCAAATCTGCGAACCTTTGTTCTGGAAACCTTGATGAGCAGTAACGGTTTGAATAAACCATGAGGAAGCCTGCCGGTTTTACGCTTGTTGAACTTTTGGTGGTGGTGGCTTTGTTTGCGATACTGGTAATCTTGATCGTCGGAATTTTTCTTTCCAACAGCCGTTTTTACGAAACTCAAACCGGGGAAGTAAGAGCAATTAACGCAACCCGGGAGGCGGCTGACCGACTTAACGAATACACGCGGGGAGCTATCGAATTTGTGAGTTCCTATGTCTACAATTCCGTGAATTATACCAGCGGAACCGGAACTGTGATTCTTAAACTCCCAAGCCTGGATGCGGCAAAAAATGTCATTGCGAACACCTATGACTATGTAATTTTTGGCGCTAACCCCAATGCGTCGAATCGCCTGGAACTAATTGTTGATCCGCATCCTTCAAGCATTCGCTTGCCCCGGGTCTTGCAAGTTAGTGACAAACTTACGGCTGTTAATTTTACCTATGATAACCCGGATTTTGCTCAAGCCAGAAGAGTTAGTTATGACATGCAAGTCACTGAATTTGGCCGCTCACAGGCTTCTGAGCAGGTTTTTGGTTCAGCAACTTTAAGAAATAAGTAGCATGAAAAATCACGGGCAAGTTCTAATTATTTCCTTAATTTTTATGGTGATAATTTTGGTTTTAGTGGGCGCACTTTTGGGCTATATCCACCAAAACACGATTGCGGGAAGGCGCGCTTTGGCCCAAGAACAAGCCCTGCAATTAGCTGATGCCGGAATTGATAAAGCAGTTTGGCAATTAAACCAGACGGGCGGTAGCTACTCCGGGGAGACAGATACGGCACTGGGGGGCGTTCAAGGGGTTTTTGACGTGAGTGTCGCAAATATTTCTCAAGATACCAAAGAGATTACGGCCACGGGCTACGTGCCAAATAAAGTTAGTCCAATACGCACCAAACAAGTTAAAGTCAGGGTGAATATTGGCACCGCCACGATTAGTTTTCATTACGGCGTCCTGGTGGGCGAGGGCGGATTGGAGATGCAAAGCTCGGCCCAGGTCACGGGGAACGTCTACAGCAACGGCACAATTAACGGCCGGGGCGGCTCGGCTCGGATTACCGGTGATGCGTATTCTGCCGGCGCCGGCGGGAGAATTTATGACAAAGTTAATATTGACGGCAATGCTCATGCTCACCGCTTTGATACTAATGTAACCATTGGGGGCTCGGCCTATGGACAGCAAATGGATAAAGTGACGGTTGGCGGAAATGTATATACCTATTCGCTTAGCAATTGCACCGTGGGAGGGAATGCGAACTATACGATAATCACGGCTTGCGCGGTCGGCGGCAACCAGAATCCTGGTTACGCAGGAGAACCCGACCCCCCCCTGGAAACTTTTCCTCCCATCCCTCAATCACAACTTGATGAATGGAAAACTCTCGCCGCAGGCGGAGGAACCATCACTGGAAATTATTCGTTAAGCGGGACCCAGACGGCTAGTCTAGGCCCCAAAAAAATTGCCGGCGACATGACTCTTAGCAATAGTGCGGTTTTAACCCTCACTGGACCGCTTTGGGTAACCGGCAGAATTACCATCAGTAATAGTGTAATTGTGGCTTTGGCCGCTTCCTATGGCAATAATAGTGAGGTGATTATTGCGGACGGCCCGATTGAGTTAAAAAACAGTGCGGTATTTCAGAGAGCTGGGCCAGAGAGCTATATTATGATGGTGACGACTGCTCCGGGAAACGATGATCAGTTTGAAATCGAAAACTCGGCCGCCGCGCTCATTGCCTATGCTCCGAATGGGGAAGTGGAGCTGAATAACAACGTGCAGATGCGGGCGTTGGTTGGTTGGCGAGTGGAAATAAAAAACAGCGCCCAAGTGACTTATGAATCAGGCTTGGCCAATGTTAATTTTTCCTCAGGCCCCGGTGGCTCTTGGCAGATTATCAGAGGGACATGGCGGGAAATTAAATAATCTGATATAATAATAAGGGTTTTTTTGGAAGAAGAACCAAACCTCGAAACAAAATGTTTAAACAAACCAAAAGCCCGCTAGGACTGGACATTAGTGATATTTCCTTAAAACTTGTCCAATTCCAAGAGATCGGCAAGCGCTATGGAGTTGCGGCGCTAAGTGATACTAGTATTCCCAAAGACGTGATTGTAGGGGATACGATTGAGGACCCCAAAGTGTTAGTTCGGGTCGTCCGCGAGGCGGTCTCTCAACCGAAGTTTGGCAAAATTACTACCGCGCAAGTCGTGGCCTCAATTCCCGAAACTAAATCTTTTGTGAGGGTCATCCAAATGCCCGTCTTAAGTGAACAAGAAGCCAAGGAGGCAGTCCCTTTCGAAGCCGAAGCCTATATTCCTCTGCCCATTGGCCAAGTTTATCTGGATTGGGAAATTTTGGGCCCCTCTCCCTCCAGGGAGGGAGGAAAAATGACAGTACTGATTACTGCGGCACCCAAAGATTATGTTGACGATTTTGTCAAGATTTTAAAAGACGCAGGTTTGCGCCCTTTAGCTTTGGAAGTGGAATCCCAGGCTACGGCCCGCAGTCTGGTAGCGAGCGCTAATGAAGCGGTTATCATCGCTGACATTGATACCATGCGCAGCAGTTTAATTATCTATGATCAAGGAACCTTGCAATTTACCTCTTCTTTGCCCATTGCCGGGAATGCTTTTACCGAAAGCATTGCCAAGGCATTGACCATTGATTTTGGGACGGCGGAAAAAATTAAACGAGAAGTGGGTTTAGGGTCCCCCGCTTCCGGGGCGAAGGCGCGAGGAGATAAAGTTAAAAAAGCCCTGTTGCCCGTATTAAATAATTTAATAAACGAAATCAAAAATACAATTCGTTTTTATGAAGAGCATTCTCAAGAAGACCGAAAAATTTCCCGTCTCCTCTTAGCCGGCGGCTCGAGCAAACTCAAACTCGTGCCTTCTTTTTTGCATGAGAAACTAACCCACCAGGAAGAAGTCGAACATCCCCTGCGCTCTTTGCCGGGAATCAAAGTTGAACTTGGTAATCCCTGGGTCAAGGTGCGGCGCGGAATTGGCGGTCAAACTCCGCCACTTTCCCGAGAAGATTCTTTAAGTTATGCCACAGCCATTGGCTTGGCTTTGCGGGAGATTTAATAAAATGCCCAGGATGCGTAAATTTATCAATCTTCTTCCTCCCGAAGAACAAAAACAAAATCGGTTGGGGGAACTGGTAAACCACTTGCAAGAGTTTGGGCTTTGGCTAGTGGTTTCTTTGCTGGTGCTCTCTACCGTGTTACTTGCGGCTCAGATTTTTTTGCGTGCCGAAGCAGAACTGGTGGCCGAAGAAGTTAGAGTGAAAGCCGAGGATTTATCCAAGCTCAAACAGGATGTTTTGCAGGTTGAATTTCAGAACTTTCAGGAGCTCCTGCGAAATTTTCAAATCTTGAGATCTGCTCACCGAGCTTGGGATGACGAAGTTTTAGAGCTGGCGAGGCTCTTGCCCCCGGAAGTGACTCTTGATAAGTTCACGATTAACCAGGAGGCGGCTTCCGGAAAAGTCGAGGTGGCGGGAAGGGCGGGGACCAGGGAGGCCGTGCTGCAGTTGCGGGAGAATCTCCTCCAGAGTGAACAGTTTCGCAATGTTAATTTTCCTCTTCAGAATCTCGAGAAGGCCAATAATACCTCGTGGAAATATAAATTTTACCTAAAGTCATGACTTCCTCTTCTGCGGGCCGCAAAACGATTGGGATCTTGACCTTGATAATTATTTTCACGGGAGTGCTGGTCTTGCTTGCCATCTTGCCCCAACTGCGCCAAATCCGCAAAACCACGATCGAGATTGCCGGAAACAAACAAGAACTCTCAAGATTAGCTCAAGAGCTTCAAGGCTACAAAACTTTGGCTGTGGAACTTCAAGGAGTAGAAGCCGAGAAAGTTAAGCTTACCGAGATGTTTCCAAAACGTGAGGCCATGGTGGGCTTGGTGGAAGGATTAGAAACCGCGGCCGCAAACTCGGGGGTGGAGCATAAACTCACCATCACCGATCGCCAAGAAAATCCCGAAACCACCAAGTTAATCAGTAGTCCGAGTGTGGTTTTGGGACTGCGGCAAATTGAAGAAGTGCCTTTTGTTTTGGAACTAACTGGCAATTACCGGCAGATTTTGGATTTTCTTATCTATTTTGAGAACCTTAATTTTATGAGTGAGTTTTTGAGTTTTGCGGTAACGGCCGAGTCGGAACAAAATGAATTTACTGAAAGCTTGGTAAATACGGGTAAGGCCGCAGCCAAAATTGAAGGCAGATTTTTTATCCGCCAATGAAACTTAAAGCACCAAAACTTAAGATCAAACTTGCTGCCATCCTCTGGGTGATTTTTCTCTTGATTGTCGCAGTCGAGCTTTTGGTTATCTACAAATATGTTTACTTGAGTTTACGGCAAGAGCCAGAACCACTACCGCCTGCTGCAGAGCCCCCGTCAAAAATTGATGAAGAAGCTTTGTCTGAACTGCGCGCCTGGCTTGAGGCTCGGGAGGATTTTGAGCTTCCTCGTTACGAACTTAAACAAAGCGAAGACTTGGGTCGCGAAAACCCGTTTCTGGAGTATCGGTAGTAGGCTTTTCGAATTGCAGTACTTAAGCGCTGCGGCAAACATTCTGATCCGTCTCGAGCTGGTCGAGAGGCGGAGAAGAATCTCACCCTTGTTTTTCAGTGTCATTGCGAGGAGTCCGTCCGTCGCGGCGGACGGACGACGAAGCAATCCCCCAAAACCATAATCGCCACAGTCATTCGACCTGGGGCTGCCCGAGGTTTATCCCCGGGCGAACCACC
>CAYPVQ010000059.1:0-7326 GCA_964414215.1 uncultured Candidatus Saccharibacteria bacterium
AGATTCTCCCCGTCGTTCATAATGGGATAAAACTGTATTGTCCAGCCCCCCAGACTTGCCACCTTATGCCACCACCGCGCTTTGACTATGTCAAATTTTGCTCCATCTTTTACCATCTGCATCATGGTTTGCGGCAAGCCATATTCATTCGCCGGAATCCCAGCCGAAACCAAGGGATAATCAAAAAACTTTTTATTCAAAACATATGCTCCGACATTGACCAGCATTCCCTTCCTGGCCGGCTGCCGTTCGATAATATCGAGAAGCTGCCCATTCTCATCAATTTTTACCAAAGCCTGCCGGCCGCTCTCCAAATCATCATTCTCCAATTCCAAAACCAAAATCCCCAAAGGTTTTTTAACCAGCTCGGCCAGATCTTCTTTTTCATAAAGATCGTCGCCCATGAGGACTAGAAAGCGATCCTGCAAAACTTCTTTGCAAAGGGATAGCGCCTGACCCGTGCCCTTAAGCTCTTTCTGTTCAACATAACGAATCGCAATCTTCCCCTTTTCGCCCTCTCCCTGGACGGGAGAGGGGAGGGTGAGGGTGTAGCTTTCGCCAAATAGCTGTCTAATCTTCTCCCCAAAATACCCCACCACCAAAACCACTTCCTCAATCTCTCGAGGTAAAGCCCGAAGATTGTGCTCAAGAAGTGTGAGATCTTGAATTTTCAAAAGCGGCTTCGGGGTGTTTTTCGTGAGCCCCCCCATCCTCGTCCCCAACCCCGCCGCGAGAATTACTGCCTGCATATTTTCCTTATTTTCTCCCCCATGCCTGCCCGCCGAATTGGAGGGCGAAGGGGGAGATTAAGAGGGGGTAGAAATGGAATGAATTATCTCCTGGAGTTTTTTATGCACGGAAGGTAAAGCTGCGCAGAAACTGTAATTCTGTTCAGTCTTGTTAAGCGGTCCTGTGTAATCCATAGGGTATCCAAAAAAATCAGTATAAACCCCTCCGGCCTCTTCAACCACTACTTGCTGGGCGACATTGTCCCAAATTTGGCTTTGGTTATACAGGCACGCGCCATAGCCGCCTTTGACAAACATGGCTATATCAAACACGGAGCCGCTGTTTCTGACAAGCAAAAACTCGCTTGCTATCTTAACCATGAATTCGGCCTGCTTGTTTATTAATTCTGGATTTTCTTTGATCCTCTCAACGCCGTATGCAACCATCAGCCGTGAAAAATCTGACCGATCTGATAACTCAAGCTTTTCGCCATTTAGAAATACCCCCTTGTCTTTTTCCGCAATATAGGTCTCTTTAAAATACGGCAGTACGAATCCCCCGGCAAGGGGCTCGTCTTTCTCGAGCAGTCCAAGCATGATCCCGTACAGGGGAATTCCGCTGGCAAAATTAGCAGTTCCATCAATTGGATCAATGACCCAGGTATATTCTGACTTTTTATCCATTACCCCAGTTTCTTCATCAATAATATTGTGGTCAGGATAAGAATTTTGTATTTCCTCAATAATGAATTTTCCGACGGCCAAATCCGCTTCGGTCAAAACTTGAGTATTGTCATGCTCTTTGATCCGGCCCGAAACCTTGCCAAACATCTTCCTGGCAACTTTTGATGCCTCTTCCAATGTTTGAGTAAGAAATGTTTGATAAGTCATGGTTAAATTACAAAATTGATAATCTTCCCCCGCACATAAATCACTTTTTTAATCTTCTTCCCGGCCAAATGTCTCTGAACATTCTCATTTTTGCGGGCCAACTCTCTGACCTCTTTTTCTGAAGCCCCAACCGCCATTTTCACTGTGGCGCGGTATTTGCCGTTTATTTGCACCGCGACACTGATTTCTTTTTCTCTGACAAATTTTTCTTCATATTCCGGCCACTTCTCCAGATGAATGGATTTTTTATGCCCTAGCTGTTGCCACAGCTCCTCTGCCAAATGCGGCGCAAACGGGGCAAGAAGCTTCAACATAATCTCTAATCGATAATCTCTAATCGATAATTGCTGATTGCTTAATTCATTTGCGAAGATCATAAGCGAAGAAATGGCGGTATTGAATTTGAAAGTCTTTATATCTTCCGTAACTTTCTTGATGGTTTTGTGGAGAAAATGTAATATTTTGTCATTCTGAGGATCCGCCTCTGGCGGAGACGAAGAATCTCTGAGATCCTTCGTCCTTCGACTTCGCTCAGGACTCAGGATGACACTTAAACGTGTCACTTTCTCCAAAAACCTCCTTACCCCCCTTATCCCCTCTGTACTCCACGGCTTGGCATCCTCGAGCGGCCCCATGAACATCTCGTACATTCGCATGCTGTCTGCTCCGTATTCATCTACCACGTCATCTGGGTTGATGACATTGCCGCGCGACTTGCTCATCTTCTGCCCGTCGGGCCCGAGGATAAGCCCCTGGTTTCTCAATTTCAAGAATGGCTCTTCGAATTTGAGATGCCCCAAATCAAAAAGCTCTTTGCAAAAAAACCGCGCGTACATGAGGTGCAAAACTGCATGCTCTGCTCCGCCAACGTACACATCCACCGGCACCCACTGATGTGCGACTCACTTGTCAAAGGGCTGTTTTGAATTATGCGGGTCTGTGTATCTTAGCCAATACCACGCCGAATCCACAAACGTGTCCATGGTATCAGTCTCGCGCCTGGCTTGCTTCCCACACTTCGGGCATCTAACCTTATTAAAACTTTTCGAGCGCGCCAGCGGCGACTGGCCAGTCGGCCGAAAATCAACATCCGTGGGCAGCTTGACCGGCAAATACTTTTCCGGCACCGGTTGCATCCCGCAGTCCTCGCAATAAATTATCGGAATCGGCGCCCCCCAATATCTCTGCCTGCTAATCAGCCAATCCCGGAGTTTGTAGCTAACCATGTTTTTCCCTAATCCTTTATCCTTGAGCCATTTCGTGATGGTTTTACGCGCTTCGGCAGAAGTTAAGCCATCGAATTCTCCGGAATTATACAAAATACCATCGTCTACAAAAACCTCTTCCAGCTCTCTGATCTTACGATCGTTGCGGCCGTCTGCGGGTTTCAAAGTCACTTTCAAGGGTATTTTGTATTTTTTTGCAAACACCTGGTCACGCTCATCATGAGCGTCACCAAATAGTGCGCCTGTTCCAAAACCCATCAGCGCATAATCCGCAACCCAAATGGGCAACAACTCGCCATTCAATGGGTTCACTGCCCGTATCCCTTTTAACTCTATGCCGATCTTTTCTTTATCTTTGGCTAACCGTTGGAGCTCGGTTTTTTTCTTCGCTTGCTCAATATACTTTTTAACTTCAGTTAGATTCTCAATTCTAGATTCTAAACTCTTTATAAAAGGATGTTCGGGGGCAACCACTAAAAAAGTTGCACCAGGAAGCGTGTCAGGGCGAGTAGTAAAAACTTTAATCCCCTCCTTTCCCCTCTCCAGGCCTGGAGAGGGCGAGGGAGAGGTCGAACCGCTAATTGCCGAAATTAAATTTTTCAATATCTCCGGCTCTTTAGTACCGGTAAAATGCGGCTTCTTGCCATAAATCTCTATGAGTTCTCCGCCTAATTTTTTCCGCAAAATTCTACCATGTCCCAAGGGTACGGCATAATCATTTGGATCGCTCAAAATTTTAACAAAACCCGTCTTCCCTCCAATTTTTGAAAAATTAAACTTCCAGTCGAAATCAATATTTCGCGGCTTCTTGTCCTTAAAATTATTATTGATTGGGGTGCCGACCAAAACCAATCCTGCTATTTTCCCATTGAATTTTTCCAAAGTTTTAAGCGCAACAGCTCCTCCGAGACTGTGGCCCAACAATACTGTACCTTTATCAAGACTGGCGTTTCGCAAGACAAATTTAACCTGCTCCGCTACAGTTGGACTCTCGGTATGTGGCAAATCTGGTATGTAACACTCAAATCCCAATTTAGATATTTCCTTTTTTATCCACGGAAAAAAATTCTTGTTCGCCCGCCCGGTATACCCATGCAACAACACAAACCGCTTCACCCCCTTTTCTGTCATCCCGGGCTTGACCCGGGATCCAGAATCCTGGATTCCCGCTTCCGCGGGAATAACAATCGGGAAGGAAATCTCCGCTCCCTCGCTTCGGCCAATCCAATTCCCCTGCATGAGCTTGATCGGCTCTGGCCAATCAATTTTATCTAATCCTTCTAGCAGGCGCTCGGCATAATCCGTGATCTTGAAAAACCACTGGGGAAGAAGTTTCTGCACGACTTCGCTCTCGCACCGCTCGCAAACCCCGTCTTTGACCTGCTCGTTCGCTAGAACCGTCTGGCACGACGGGCACCAGTTGACATAAGCTTCTTTGCGATACGCTAATCCTTTTTCATACAATTTCAAAAACAACCACTGGGTCCATTTGTAATATCCTGGAGAAGAAGTATCCAGCTCGCGCTCCCAATCATAAGATAGGCCGAGCATTTTAATTTGCTCGCGAAATCGTTTGATATTGGCTTGAGTGGATTTTGCGGGGTGAATCCCCTCTTTAATCGCGTCATTTTCCGCCGGCAAGCCAAACGCATCCCACCCCATGGGATGCAACACATCATAGCCGTTCATCCGTAAATACCGCGAATAGATATCAGTCGCGGTATATCCTTCCGGATGTCCCACGTGCAACCCCGCGCCCGATGGATAGGGAAACATGTCCAGCACATACATCTTTCCTGCCTCGCCGGCAGGCAGGTTCCTGCCCGGTACTTTAGCCGTGGCATAAAGCTTTGCCTTCTCCCAAATCTTCTGCCACTTTTTTTCAATTTTCTTGTGATCGTACTTCATGTGTGTACTTTCTCCCCCATGCAAAGGCCTGTACCTTATTTCCCTCCCCAGGCCTGGGGAGGGTCCCGAAGGGGGGAGAGGTCGAACTGTTTTCCCCTCATCCGTCCGCCTTAGGCGGACACCTTCTCCCGCAAGGGAGAGGTCGAACTGTTTTCCCCTCATCCTCTCCGACCCGGGTCGGAGCACCTTCTCCCGCAAGAGGAGAGGGAGATAAGGTAGAGTCTATTTGGGGAGATTAAGAGGGGGTAGAAATATGTTTTATCTCCTTACCCCCTCCTCCCTCCCCCTTCCCTCCGGGAGGGGGAGAAAAAAGACTTATATCTTCCTTGTAAATCCTATCACTTTTTTGTGCAAAACCGGATTTGCCGCCACAATTTCCTCCGAATTCCATTTATACGGCCTTCCCTTAAAGTCAGTTACCTTTGCCCCTGCTTCTTTCATGATTAATCCCCCTGCAGATATATCCCACGGGTTTAATCCTTTTGATAAAACGACATCAAACCTACCGGCCGCTGTATAGGCGAGAGCCAATGCTACTGAAGAAGTTCGATCTGTCCACATATGGTGTTTGAAAACGATTTTTTCGTAAATCTGTTTTCTCAATTTCTCACCGCCTTGATCGTGCAAACGCAATGATATATACGCAGCTAAATTCGAAAATAGTAATTCATCAACCTTCGATACAGAAATCTCTTGTCCATTCAAAGTGGCTCCATGATTTCGTTGTGCAAAAAACAATTCATCGCCTATTGGATCATAGACTATTCCGTATTCTAGAATGTTGTTTCTCACAAACGAAAAGGTCGTAGAAAATTGTGGGGTGCCTTTTACAAAAGCATGGGTCCCGTCGAGCGGATCAATAATCCAAAAGTTTTTTGCTTTGACCGAAAGTCCGTTCTCCTCGCCCATCAGTCCGTGGTGGGGAAATTTTTTCTGTATTTTTTCGACAATGAAATTTTGGGTCTTGAAATCATATTCCGTAACCCAGTCATATTTCGACGATTTTGTAGAAATCTGCATTTTCTTCCGAAATCCCTCCCGCAAAATCGCCCCCGCCCCGCGAGCTAAATTTTTGATAAATCTTTCCATAGTTTTAAGTCTATCATTACTTTGAAATAAAATAAAGCAAAAAATCTAACCCTCATTGTACAAGTTTAGTACAATCTTAGTGTCTTACCTCGAATCTTACCAATCTCTGACCAACCTCAATCCTTTCCAAAACCCCACATTCCCATTTTTTCGCAATTGCGAAAAAATGGGAATGTGAATTCCATACAACTATTTAGAGTATCCCCTCTGCCCTAAAAAATTTCTTCATTGGTTTTTCGTCGTCCTTGTCCAAACGGTTAATCTCCATAACTGTTACAAATCTCGCAATCCCAAAATGCTGGGCAATAAATTCAATCTCTCTTCGGGGATCATAAGGGTAAAGCCAAACAGTTCTTTGCAAGTGGAAAAATTTCATTTCTTTTAGTTTATTTCTAAAAAGATCAGCCGCCCATTTATAGTCTTCGGTAGGAATATCAGCCACAATTCCCCACCATTTTCCATCCCAAGGACGTACTTTTTCAACGGCTAAAGTTTCAAAAGTCACGTTTGCGAACTTCTTTCTACCCAATTTGGTGAGAGAGATTATCAAATCCCTTGCAGTAGGCTTCATGCGAATATATCCATGGTCCTTAAGATAATAAAAAGTGCGGCTAATTTTTTGGGTTTTTTCTTTTTTGGTATAATGCCGATTTGATTTTTGGAAGAAAATTTTATCAATAGCCCAAAAAATATTTGGAGTGATTGCCGATAAAGCAACTGCACCAGCCATACCGACAATTGTTAAAGCAATTGCTCCGGCGGTTTTTAGTTTCTCAACCTGTCCCGGACTAAATCTCGGATTCCGATCTTCTGGAATTGCTCTGCTTATAATATTCTTAATCTGGGCGTTTGAAGTATTACTCATATTGGTCGCTATCTCGCTGGTTTCCTAGCTCATCCATTCCCATTTTTTCGCAATTGCGAAAAAATGGGAATGGATATATTTTACTTGAGACAGAATTTTTTGGTCAAATCCTAAACAACCTTCTTGCATTGCTGGTCGTTACTTTTTCGACTTCTTCAATTGTCAAACCCTTAATCTCGGCGATTTTTTCGGCAACAAATTTTACGTAGCTTGGTTCGTTGCGCTTGCCGCGGTGTGGGACAGGCGTGAGATACGGCGCGTCCGTTTCCAAGATAATCCGCTCCAGCGGCAGATTTTTTACGACTTCTTCGCTCCGCCCGGTCTTGTCAAAAGTGATAATCCCATTGAGGGCAATGTACCCGCCGCGCTTGATAAATTCTTGGGCCATCGGCCAGTCGCCAGTAAAGCAGTGGATTTCGAAATTGAACTCCCCCTTCCCCCTCTTTGGCAAAGAGGGGGTATGGTCGAGGACTTTCAAAACGTCTTCGTACGCATCCATGGTGTCAGGAGTTGACCGACAATGAATCATGACTGGTTTATCTACGGCCTTTGCTAAAAGCAAATGTTGCCGCATAACCTCTTTCTGGACTTTTTTGACTACCGCTGGATCTTCATCTTT
>CAYPVQ010000060.1:0-6869 GCA_964414215.1 uncultured Candidatus Saccharibacteria bacterium
TCTCTGACTCTGGAGTCTTTGATACCACAACTCTGGTAGTCAATGCCAATGAGAATCGGGTGGGAATAGGAGTTGCAGGGCCAACCCAATTATTCTCGGTTGGCAGTGGCAGTGCCTTTACCATTTCTGATGCCGGCAATGCCACAACTACAGGAAACTTTACGCTTAATGCCAGAAATCCTTTCATCCAGTGGGCCCCCACTTCGGCCGGCGATAAACTCTTCTTCCAAACTGGCACCTCGACTGCCATGGCCTCTTTGGATATTGGCGGCACTTGGGTCACCAAAGGACCACAAACTCCTAATGGCAGCCCTGACTTTGCGGAAACTATTCTGACTGCCTCTGATGTTGAAGCTACAGATTTAGTTGCTCCTGATTCCGAAGCGCCGATTCGTGCAGTCAAAACGCAAAAAGCCTACCAAAGCCCGCTTTTAGGGATTATCTCCTCCAATCCTGGGGTTCTAATTCGGGCCTACAATACTAATGTTAATGAAGAAACCATTGGTAAACCCTTAGCCCTTGCTGGTCGTGTGCCAGTTAAGGTCACCACAGAAAATGGGCCAATTGCTTCTGGTGATCTTTTGGTGGCTTCCCCCACTCCTGGTCACGCCATGCGCTATGATCCAAATGGCAAAAACCTGATCCCCATCCCAGCTGACCAGAACACCATTACCACGATTGGCTTTGCGCTCGAGGCATTAAGCGGTAGTCAGGGCACAGTTATGGTCTGTATTAATCTTGATTACCAAGGTTTAACTGTCGGGGCTTCGGGCGATCTTGATAAACTTATTACTCTTGAGGTCGGTGCTACTCCTGGCGCCGCCACAATCAAATTCAATGCCGACGCCATCTTTGCCCACAAACTTGCCGCAGAGTCAGGGCAGTGGGAACTAAATGCAGAAGGCAGACTGATCGTGCGAGAGATTAAAACTCAAGACCTCACCATTGGCTCAACCGAGAAACCTTCTGGCTTTACCATCTTTGACCGAGCAACCGGCAAGCCCTACTGTATTTCCCTTACTAATGGAGCTCTCGCTCCGACTGAAGGAACCTGCACCGAACCGACTAATTCTCCATCTCCTCCCCCACCTCCCGCTTCCCCTCAACCCGAAGCAGCCGCCACCCCGGAAGTGGCTCCAGAAGTTGCTCCGCAAGCTACCAATCCTCCTCCTCCTGACCTGACTCTTCCTCAAGCGCCTCTTGAACCTCCTCCACCCGAGCCATCCCCAGTCGAAACCTTGACCCAGTAACCACCCTCTTTCTCCCCCCTTAATAAGGGGGGGCCAAGGGGGAGTGATTTGCAAAAACCTTTTTCCTAACCGGATTAAGGTTTTTAAAATTCATAAATTTGACAACGGATTTCTTAAAGCTATAATTAAATTATGAGTCAGACAGCTCTATTGCAAAAAAAATTTAAAATAATTATCGAGCGAGATGAGGACGGCTATTTTGTCGCGTCAGTTCCTGCTCTACCTGGTTGTTACACTCAGGGTAAAACTTTTAAGGAACTAATGGATAACGTAAAGGACGCGATCAAGCTTTGTTTGGATGTGGCAAAAACTGACCCCCAGTATCGCAAGCAAATTCAAGCATTTGGCTATGAACCCACCATGGTGGGAGTAGAATTAGTAACTTTATAAAAATATGGGAGAGCGACTCCCAATGCTCAAAGCCCGAGACATCATCCGGGCTTTAAAATTGCTTAGTTTTCTTGAAATAAGGCAATCCGGCGCCCACCGATTTTTCAAACATCCTGATGGGAGAACCACCCTTGTCCCCATTCACGGCGGCGCTGACATTGGCCGGGGACTCCTACGCCAGATCTTAAAAGAAATCAAAGTTCCCCCAGAAGAATTTTTGAAATATCTATAATAACTCTGTCTCAAAACTTGACAAACCTTGCCAAAGTTTGCTATAATTCGATTATGAAAACAATCAACATCAGTATCACATCAGAACAGGCCAAGCAAGTAGACAAAAGCGTGAAAGAGCTCGGTTTTGCCAATCGAAGCGAATTTATCCGGGCTACTTTTCGATATATTTACAAAACCAACCCCGCTTTGCAAAAAATAATCGCCTCTTCTCCTTTTACTACCGCCGAGGTTTCAGAAAAAAAACTTCCCACACTCGAAGAGATAAAGAAAAAAGCCATTCCCATTCTCAAAAAAAATGATGTCGAATTCGCGGGCATTTTCGGCTCTTACGCACGGGGAGAGGCAAAATCCGAAAGTGATTTAGATTTATTAGTTAAATTAAAAGACGAGGCTAAAATGAGTCTTCTAGATGTAATAGGGATTGAAAATGAATTATCTGACCTGTTAGGAATCAAAGTACAACTAGTTACGGTGGACGCCGTACATCCATATATCAAAGATTCAGTAGCAAAAGATTTAATCGTTCTATATGGACAAAGACCAAAATTACATTAAACATATTTTGGATTCAATCGCCTTTCTCGAAGACTTCATAAACGATAAAAACTTTGATGAATTTCGTTCTAGCCGTGCCGTGCAAAACGTAATTATCCGCGAGCTTGAAGTTATTGGCGAAGCGGCCAAGCGCCTTTCTGAAAACTTCAAGAATAAACATTCCGAAATCCCCTGGAAAAATATCACCGGCATGCGTGACCGGTTAATTCATGATTATTTCAAAATTGACTACAAAATTGTCTGGCAAGTAGTCCAGAACGACCTCTCCAAACTCAAATCCGCGCTAAGCCCAAAATAAATTCCACACCTTCCTGCGGGGTATTCTTTGGAAGGTGCGGGATAAATCCAAGGTCTCGAAAACCCGACGACGCGGCCGATGCCGTGGCGGTTGCTGTTTGCGCCAGCAGCCACCCCCTCTCTTTCTCCCCCTTACCAAGGGGGAGATGAAGAGGGGGTGATTCGCAAAAACCTTTTTCCTAAACGAATCAGGGAATTTTTTTTGATTTTGGCAGTGGCACGCTCGTCAGTAATTTTGGCGCCGTCCACCTTGACCGCTCCTTCTTTGATTTTTCGCCGCGCTTCGGATTTGGAAAAGGCGAGTTTGCCTTCAACCAGCAAGTCAACGATCTTGTAAGTTCCTGGCGACCGCTTAAGTTCATAGTCGGCCTTGATCTCGCCGCCTCTACCCCCGAATCTCCCCTCGAAGTCCCTTTCTGCCCGTTCCGCCCTTTTCTGGCCATGATAAATCGCAACAATTTCTCTGCCCAAGGCCGTTTTCAAATCCCTGGGTTTTATTGTTTTTTTCATCTCTCGAATTTCTGCTTCCGGCACCTCTGTGCAAAGCTCAAAGTAATGCCCGATCAAGTTGTCAGGCAGCGACATAATCTTGCCAAACATTTCCTCTGGCGCATCGGTTAAGGCAATGTAATTTCCCAAGGACTTGCTCATCTTTTCTTTGCCGTCAAGGCCAATGAGATATTTCATGAGCATAATGTCCTGCGGCCGCTGTCCATAGGCTTTCTGGATGTGTCGGCCCATGAGCACATTGAATTTTTGCTCCAAAGCTCCCAGCTCGACATCGGCCCTCACCATGACCGAGTCATACCCTTGAAGCAGGGGGTAGAGTGTTTCGTGCAAAAAGAAAGGCTGGTCTTTTTTAATTCTCTCGCGAAAAGTCTCGTGGGCCATGATCTGCTTGACGGTCGCTTGAGAAGCAAGCTTTATCACGTCCTGCAAACCAAACTTTTTAAACCATTCACTCTGCAGATGAACTTCGGTTCGCCCCCTATCCAGGATCAGATAAGCTTGGCTGAAAAACTTTTTGGCATTGGCCTCAATTTCCTTACGCGAAAGGGCGGGCCGCGTTTCGTCCCTGCCAGAAGGATCGCCAATCATTGCTGTCCAATCACCAATAATCAGAGCGGCTTTGTGTCCGGCCTCTTGAAACTCCCGTAGTTTCCAAAGCGGAACTGCGTGGCCCAAATGCAAATCCGCTCCGGTGGGATCAATGCCAAGTTTGATGCGCAACTTTTTACCAGAGCGCAGTAAGTTCTCCAGGTGTTTTTGGTTAATTATTTCCGCAACCCTCCGCATAAGTAGAGTTTGGAGCTTCATATCTCAAACTACATTATACCACGCTTTTGTAGTATAATAAAAACCATGCGTGATTATTACCGCGGGTGGAGGGGTGGAAATCACTATCATCCCTTTGCGCCAAAGCCAAGGGTGCGTCAGAAGGGGGGGAGGTTGCTTTTGAGGTTCTTTTCCTTTATCTTTTTCCTCCTAAGTTTCCTATTGCGCTTTATCTTCAGCCGCAAAGGAGTCTTAACAAAACTTCTGTTTTTGGGAATTGTTTTGGGGCTTCTCGGTTTTGTGTTTTTTGGTCTAACTTTTGCCTATTATGCTTTTAATCTTCCCGATCCCAATAAACTTGCCGAGCGCGAGATCCCCGAGTCAACCAAAATTTTTGACCGCCAAGGAAAGCTGCTCTACGAAATTCACGGCGAAGTCAAACGCACGCTTATCCCCTTAAGTGAAGTGCCAAAATTTACCAAACAAGCCGCGATTGCGGTAGAGGATAAAAACTTTTACAAGCACGGTGGTATCAGTCTGACCGGCATTGCCCGAGCCGCAATTGTCAATCTCCTCTCCGCTAACCCCTTCCGCCAAGGTGGCTCAACCATTACCCAGCAATTTGTGCGAAGCGCCGTGCTTTCGCGCGAAAAAACTTTTGCCCGAAAATTCAAAGAAATTGCCTTGGCCCTGCAGCTCGAGCGCAAATACAGCAAAGACCAAATTTTGCAGCTTTATCTAAATGAAATTCCTTACGGTTCGAATGCCTATGGGATTCAAGCCGCTGCCCAAACTTTTTTTGGCAAAAATGCCAAGGACCTAAACCTCACCGAGTCGGCTTACCTGGCGGCACTGCCTAAAGCCCCAACTTATTATTCTCCTTTTGGTCCGCGCAAAGACGAACTTGACGCCAGAGCGGATACGGTAGTGCAGCTGATGTATGAGCAAGGCTATATTACTAAATCGCAACGAAACCAAGCCCAAAGGGAGACCGTAGAATTCCGCGCGATTGGCCGCGGCATCTTGGCCCCTCATTTTGTCCTCTATGTCCAAGATCTGCTGGCCCAAAAGTATGGAGAAATTTCTCTGCAGGAAGGGGGCTTAAAGGTCACGACCTCCCTGGATTTAGACTTCCAAACCATTGCGGAAGAGGTAGTGGCTAAGCAAGCGCAAATTAACGCTCAAAAATTTAATGCCTCCAATGCTTCGCTAGTGGCCATTGACCCGCGCACCGGAGAAATCTTGGCCATGGTTGGCTCCAAAGACTACTTTAATGAAGAAATTGATGGCGCCGTAAATGTCGCCTTGAGGCCGCGCCAGCCTGGTTCTTCTTTTAAACCCTATGTCTATGCCACAGCCTTTCAAAAAGGGATGAGTCCCGCAACCATGCTTTTTGATGTCGAGACAAATTTTGGCGAATTTGGCGGCAAGGAATACATCCCCCAAAATTATGATGGCAAGCACCGCGGCCCTGTCTCCATCAGGCAAGCCTTGCAAGGTTCGCTCAATATCCCAGCGGTTAAAACTGCAATTCTGGCTGGAGTGGAAGACTCAATTCAAACCGCGGAAAATCTCGGCATTGCCACGCTTAAAGACCGCTCCCGGTTTGGGCCTTCCCTGGTTTTGGGGGGAGCCGAAGTTAAACTTTTAGAACACACTGCTGCCTACGGGGTTTTTGCTACTGGTGGCATTAAACATGAACTTACCCCGATTCTAAAAATCGAGGACAAGACTGGCAAAATTCTTGAAGAGACAAAACCTTCCCAAGGGCGGGAAGTCTTAAATCCCCAGATTGCCTACCAGATTACTCATGTCCTTTCGGACAACGAGGCCCGGGCGTTTATCTTTGGCCGCAACTCTAAATTGGTTTTGGCCGGCCGTCCAGTTGCTGCCAAAACTGGCACCACGCAAGAGTATCGCGACGCCTGGACCTTGGGCTTTGTGCCAAGTTTAGTGGCCGGTGTCTGGGTTGGCAACAATGATAATTCTCCCATGACTGGTGGAGCTTCTGGCTCTTTGAGTGCAGCTGGCATCTGGAATGAATTTATGCGCCGCGCACTCGAGGGTAAACCAGTCGAACAATTCGGGAGACCCGAAGGAATTGAGGAAGTAGTAGTAGACTTACTCTCGGGCAAGCTCCCGACAGCCGCTACCCCCGCAACAAAAGTTGAAATTTTTGCCAGCAGTTTTAATCTGCCTAAAGAGGAGGATGATGTTCACCGCGATGGCTACACCATCTTGCATTCGGAAAAACCAGATGATCCCAAGTGGGAAGAACCGGTTAAGGCCTGGGCTTCGGCCAATGGCTATACTTATCCGGCAGAGGAAAACCTTCCCCCCTCGCAAGCGGATATCAATCTTAAAATTTCGGTGCCCCAAAAAATCACCGCCCTTCCTTGGGAAGTAAAAGTTGAGATAGCAGCCGAAAAAGAGATTTCGACAATCCAAATCTTTTTGGATAATTATTTGCTGCAAAGCGGGGTAGGGAAATCTTTAGAATATTCAAGTCAAGAAACGCATGTGGATGGTCGCCACCTCCTTTCGGTCCAGGTTGAAACTGCGGAACATACCGTGGTAAGTAAAATTGAGGTTTTGGAATTTGCTTTAGGAAAAAACCTGATCTTACTCGAACCAACCGATAACCGCGAACTAATATTCCCCACTAATTTACTCCTCGAAACCAATCAAAATGTCGAACAGGGGGAAGTGAAATTTTGGCGGCGCTCACAAGCTGGCAAAGACCTCGAGATCAAGGGAACGCTTAGCAAAAGACAAATTGGTCAAATCTATCATTACACCTTGGGCTGGACCGAATCTGAAAAACCACCCAAAGGCAGTTACACAATTTTTGCCCAAATCGGCAACGAG
>CAYPVQ010000061.1:0-2973 GCA_964414215.1 uncultured Candidatus Saccharibacteria bacterium
AAGTTGGGCTTTTTTCGATGGGCGCTTTGGCTCTCAATAATTACTTTGTCTGGACAGGGAGGGTTGGGCTTTTGGAGAGTGTATTCATATTCTTTTTGCTTTTGGGACTACTTTATTTAGTTAAGGGATTGAGGGAGAATCAAAAATATCTCATCTTGAGTGGCCTTTATTTTGGTTTGAGTTTTTTAAGCAAATACACTTTTTTGTTTGTGCTGCCGGCAATTATTTTGTATTTAATTTGGCAAGAGCAATGGGCATTGAGAAGTAAAAGATTTTGGTTGGGGATTATTTTGTTTTTAATTGTGGCTAGCCCAGTAGTGATTTATAATTTTAAGATGTATCAAACCAGGGGGCATTTTGATGTGCAGTTTTCTGATCTCTTTGGGCAAGAACACAATGACTGGCCCAAATTACAAAGGCGGGTAACCGGGCCTACCGTTTTTGCTCCAGAAGCAGTGCTCAAAAACCTAATTGATGGCTTTTCCTGGCCATATTTTGTGGTTTTTTTGGGAGCTTTAGGAGTAAGCCCCATCCTTGCCAAACGCCAAGCTAATCCGCTACTATATCTAGCTCCCCTAATTTTCCTCTCCCTCCTTGGTTTTTTTTCGTCAGTGGGGGGAGCCGCAATCTGGCTCGGGGTTTTTGCCCCAATTGGAGCATTGATGATTGGGCAAGCTTATTCTTCCTTAGGAAGCAAGTATCTCGCAGTGGGAGCAGGGCTTCTCCCTTGGTTAGTTTTTTACCTGCTTAATACGAATACTTTTGCTTCGCCTCTGGGCAGTAAAAAATTTTACGCTGATTTGCGAATTGAAAATCTAGGGTATAATCAATTGGCTCGTCAAGTGGCAAGCTTGGTTAAAGATCAGAAGCCTCCGGCCCAAATTGCGGAGGCAGTGGGGATTTGGTGGTATAGTGACCTCAAAGAAACTCCCGCGAACTTTGTGGCTTCTAGGCGGGAGTCAAAGAATCAGGAATTTAATTCCTTAATTATTTACGATTCGAATACCGAGTGGTTTCCGACTTTATGGACATTTGAGCGCTGGAAATTTTATCACCGGTTTTTAATTTTTACAGGAGATGAGTATCTAAAAACCATACAAACGCCGGGAGGGGTGGACGCGATTCAAAATCTTGATCCAGATGGGGTTTATTTGTTTCAAGCCTCACCGACCGTGGCCGAAAGATCAAGCCTGAAGTTTCCAGAAATTGAAATTTTGGTAGAAAATTATCGCGAACAAGGGATCAAGCCAGAGGTTGTCTATGATGACAAAGGTCGAGAAGCATTTTACATTTATCATGGACAATTTAAATAACCGCGATGCTAACCGAAAATATGAAGTTATTAATTTGTACTGGGATTTTTCCGCCCGCCGTAGGCGGGCCGGCAACATATAGCAAAAGCCTAGCTGAAGCGCTTTCAACGCGCGGGCATGAGGTGAGGGTGATTACATATGCAGACCGGAAGTCGGAACAATCGGAAGTCGGATCCGATTTTCCGATTTTCCGAATTATCCGAAGTCGCTTCAAGCCTTGGCATTACTTTAAATATTACCTGGCAGCAAAAAACTATGGTAGAGACGCGGATGTTTTGTTTGCCCAAGATCCAGTTTCTGCAGGTTATCCCACATATCTTGCAGCCCGCGCTCTAAAAAAACCATTTATCGTAAAAGTGACAGGGGATTATTCCTGGGAGCAAGCCCAAGGAAGAGGGCGAACCAAGACATTACTTGACGAGTTTCAGAAGCAAGAAATTTATCCTTTTCCCATCAATAAAATTCGGGATGTCCAAATTCGGGTATGTCGGGAGGCAATGGCAGTGATTACTCCTTCCGCATATCTCAAAAGAATCGTTATGGGCTGGGGAGTCAAAGAAAAGAGGATTACAGTGATTTATAATGCAGTGTGTGAGGTTCAGGAGTTTGATCGCGAAGCGGTGCGTCAAGAATTAGGAATCAGTGGGCAGGACTTTGTAATTTTATCTATCGGCCGCGATGTCCAGTGGAAAGGATTCGGACTACTTCGGGAAGTGGTGGCGGAAATTTCTAAGCCTAATCTAAAATTAGTAATTCTTCATGATGCTGACCGCCAAACCTCAGATAAATATTTAAACGGCTCCGACCTATTTGTCCTTAACACAGGTTACGAGGGCTTCTCCCACACGATTCTCGAGGCTATGTCAGCAGGATTGCCAGTGATTACTACCAAGGTTGGCGGTAACCCAGAGGTGATTGTGGGAGATCAAAATGGGATTTTGATTGAATACAATAGTAAAACCCAACTTCGCGAGGCGATTTTGAAACTGTCCCAAGATCCGCAATTGCGCCAAAGCCTGGCAGAAAATGGCAAAAAAATCTTACCAAAATTCGCTTTGGAGAATATGATTAATCAAACCGAAGCTTTGTTAAAAAGATGCGCGTCTTAATGATTAGTCTTGATCGAGGGTTTTTTGACCGACGGTTAGCGGGCGATGTGGTCGAGCGGCATCAACGTTATGCCGATTTGGCAGGCGAGTTGGATATTATTGTGTTTGCGCCAAGTAGTTATGAGCGCAAGCGGTTGAGTCAAAATTTAGAAGTAATTCCCACGCGTTCTTCCAAACGGAAACATTTTCGCAATGCGGTTGAGATTGCTTTAAGTTTAACTAAACAAAAGCCGTATGATCTCTTGGTAACCCAAGAATTTGCAGCACCCGCAGGCGCAAAAATTAAGAAAGTCTTAGGGATCCCCTGGATTGTTAATATTCACAGCATGTTTTTTAGTAAGGAGTGGCTAAGGCTTAATCCTCTGAATTGGTATTTATTTTACAAAGTTAAACATGCCCTAAAATCCGCAGATGGGTTTCGGGTTAATAATGAACTTATTAAAGGTAAATTACAGGATTGGGGAATTGAGAAACCGATTTTGGTGCAGCCAACACCGGTGGATGTTAGACGATTTTTGCCACCCTCACCCCAACCCTCCACCGCGGCGGAC
>CAYPVQ010000061.1:2983-4136 GCA_964414215.1 uncultured Candidatus Saccharibacteria bacterium
CAGAAAATCGGAAAAATCGGAAAATCGGACACCAGTGATACTGTATGTTGGCAGACTTTCGCCAGAGAAAAATATTGGGATGCTGATTGGGACGGTAAAAAGCTTAAAGTTTGATCTTGAGCTTGAAATTGTTGGGGAGGGGCCAGAAGAAGCAAGGTTAAAACGAATGGCGGAAGGAGATCAAAGAATCAAATTTCTGGGACCAAAAAGCCACGAAGAACTTATTTCCATATATCAAAACGCTGACATTTTTGTCTTGCCTTCAAATACGGAAAGCTTTGGAAAGGTTTTGATTGAAGCCGGAGCAGCGGGTTGCGCTTTGGTGGCCACAAAAACCCCGGGAGCTAGGGAGATTATTGAACACGAAAAATCCGGGATATTAATTGAGGTTGGCGATGAGCAGGGTCTTCGAGCCGCTTTAGAGAAATTAATTATGGATAAAGAATTAAGATCAAGATTACAAAAAGGAGCGCAGGAGATGGCCAAGGGGTATGATGCAGAAGAAGCGATAGTAAAGACTGTGGAATTTTGGAAGGAGATTGTCTCATGAAATTAGTATTTATTACTCGAAAAGTTGACCGTGGCGATGCGCTGACTGGCTTTGTTTTTACCTGGATTGAGAAGTTGGCTTCACAGTTAGAAAAGTTGTACGTGATTTGTCAGGAAAAGGGCAATGTTTCGGGATTGCCAAGCAATGTCGAAGTTTACTCGTTTGGCAAAGAAAGAGGCTATGGGAAACTCCAGCAGAGTTATCAGTTATTAGTTTTGAGTTATAAGTTGGCAAAAAATGCCGCCGGCATTTTTTGCCACATGCACCCGATTTACGCGATTGTCGCGTCGGCCGCGGCAAAATTGCTTCGCAAGAAAATGGTTTTATGGTACACGCATAAGTCAGTTGATTTGAAATTGCGTATCGCTCACGCATTGGTGGATACTGTACTAACAGCGTCAGTTGAAAGCTTTCGGCTGCCGTCAAAGAAAGTAAAGGTCGTGGGGCATGGGATTGATCTGGAAAAATTCACCCCCTCTTACATCTCCCCCTATCTCCCTGCGGGAGACAGGGGGAGAAAGAGTGAGGGAAGATTCAAAATTTTGAGTATTGGCAGAATCAGTCCGGTGAAGGATTATGAGACTTTGATTAAGGCGGTTGAGA
>CAYPVQ010000061.1:4236-6801 GCA_964414215.1 uncultured Candidatus Saccharibacteria bacterium
ATTGGCAGAATCAGTCCGGTGAAGGATTATGAGACTTTGATTAAGGCGGTTGAGATATTGCGCGATCAAGGGATTACTGATTTGGATGTAGAAATTTACGGACGAGTGGGTTTGCCAGAGCATCAGTCATATTTAGATTCGCTCATCAAATTTGTGCATAATGCGGATCTGGAAGATATAGTGAAGTTCCAGGGAGAATTAAATTACGAATATGTTGATGAAGTTTATCGCGAGGCGAATTTATTTGTGAATTTAAGTGGCACCGGCAGTATTGATAAAACGGTTTTGGAAGCCGCCGCCAGTGGGGCTCTGGTTTTAACTTCCAATGAAGCCTTTGCCATTCCTTTGAGCAAGATCTCGCCTTTTCTTTTTTTTGAACGAAATAATCCCAAAGATCTGGCCGAAAAAATTTTGCAATTAAGGGATTTACCAGAAGCCGAGCAGTCAGAAATTAGAGACAAGCTTCGAGCTTGGGTTCGGGAAGATCATAATCTTGAAAATTTGGTGAAGGAGATTTTGGGAGAATTTACAAGGTGAAAATCCTGGTGGCAGCTTATAAATTTGGGACCGAGAGGGAAATGGGGGAACATCTGGGAACTTATCATTATTTTATTGAGATGATGCGGCGACTTCAGTATCTCGGGAACGAGATAGTAGTCGTGGCACCTTGGCTAACTTTTTGGAAGTGCGGCAGTAGGGAAATTGATGGCGTAAAAATCTTTCGGTATTATCCACCGCTCTGGAATAGTGCAAAATGGTTTTTCCTTTCCAGGCCTTTGCGGAGCTTTTATCTTTGGGCAACGCAAAGAATCGTACTTCGTTTGGATCGGCAGAGGCAGTGGGATGCGATTTTAGTCTGGCAGGCCAGGGAAACTGGTTATGCGGTCGCGCGCATTGCCTCCAAACTTAGTGCTCCCTTTCTCTTCCGGCAAATTACAGCTTGGCAGTGGCATCTTACTCGTTCAGTTGCTCAAGTTTTTGGGCAAAAGAAATGGTATCAGCTTTTTTTGGCTCTGCGCTTTTTGAGCTTTCTCAATCCAATTTTGGAATGGCTTCTTGATCGGGCCACAAAGCGCCGGTATGCCCAGGCGATTTATCAAGCAGCAGCAAAAATTTTATTTGTCAGCAAAGCGGCAGCTCGAGCGGAAGATTTAAATGCAGCTTTGGCAGAAAAAATTGCCATTTGGCCGGTAGGAATTGAAACTGAAATTTTTGCCCCGCACGGCGATAAGCTTAAGTGGCGGCAAAGCTTAGGAATTCGGGGGAAGTTTGTTCTGCTTTTCATCGGGCGGATTAGTTTTGCGGAAAAAGGCATTGGTTATCTCCTTGAAGCAATGCCGAAGATCTTGAGACGAATTCCGGATGTGAATTTAGTAATCATTGGCGCTCAAGGAGAAAGCCAACGACTCCAGCAGTTAATTGAGAAGTTAAATATCGCCGAGCATGTAAAGCTAGTTGGAGTGCAACCATTTGAGCGTTTGGCAGATTACCTCCAAGCCACAGACGTTTTGCTTGTGCCCTCGATTTGGATTGAGCATTTTGGCCAAGTGACGATTGAAGCAATGGCGGCAGGTGTAGCAGTCGTAACCACAAATCTCGGCGGCAGTCCGGAAATAAATCTTCATAACCAGACAGGTTTGGTCGTGCCGCCAGCAAATGCCCAAGCATTAGCCGAGGCAGCAATTCGCCTTTTGTCAGATGATAACCTACGAGCCCGGTTTGGACAAGCCGCCAGGCAGCGCGTCTTGGAGAATTATACTTATGAGGTTTTAATAAAACAGCTAATAGAGATTATTCATCAGGTTAAAAAAATATGAGCAAGGTCGTAATGATTACCGGTGCCAGCCGCGGGATTGGGAGGGCAGTAGCGAAAAGATTTGCCACCGGAGGCAGCCGCTTGATTTTGACCTACAAAGATAATTTGGCTCTAGCCGAGGAAGCAGCGAAGCAATGCCTTAAGCTCGGGGCTCCTGACTCGCTGCTGCTGCGTCTGGATTTGACTAATGATTTGACTCTTGAGGAGGCAGTCAAAGCGATCCGGCAGAAATTTGGAGAGATTGATATTTTGATAAACAATGCTGGTGGACTTTGGTCTGGGCCTCTAGAGCGGCAAAATCTCTCAGACATTGGCTTGCAGATTAGAACCAATCTCGAGGGCCCGATCAAACTTACTTCCCTGCTGTTGCCAAATATCAAGGAAGCGATTGTGAATGTTGGAAGCACGCTTTCTAAGATTGCGAAGAGAAACCTCACGACTTATAGTGCGAGCAAATTTGGTTTACGCGGTTTTACCAAAGCCTTAGCCAAAGAGCACCCGGAATTACGGGTTTTGCTCCTAAACCCCGGACTTACCGCCACTTCCATGGGTCAAGCTTCGGGAGTTGAACCCGAGAGAGTGGCCGAGGTAATTTTTGCCGCCGCGAGTGGAGAATTGCATGTCCAATCTGGCGCTGACATTGATGTGCCAGAATATCTGGGTATTGGGAAAAAAGGTCTTTGGCGGAAAGTCTTAAGGTTTTTTCAAAGATGAAGGTTTAGATGTTGATTTAGTAAGGATAGAAGATA
>CAYPVQ010000062.1:0-6470 GCA_964414215.1 uncultured Candidatus Saccharibacteria bacterium
CCTAAGGGAAACGTGGGAGAATTGCGCGAAACTTGCGGCGGATCAGGAGCTCGAGCTCACGACAGTCGATCTGTCACCTCGGGCGAAGGAGGGCTAGCTACCCACGGACACCCGAGCAGGGGCGTCGCTTGAGACGTCCCTGCATTTTTTTTATCCAAAACTTTCTCCAAAACTCTCCAGATCTTGCTGTGTACAGCTACTATACGATCGTACAGTAGCTGTACAGAATCAAATTTTATCTCTCAATAAAACTTTGAAGTATTTTCTCAACTCTTTGTCAATATCCATATATCCTGTTTCTACATAGGTCGAGTAATCGGATACGCCATAATACTCTCCAATAAATTCTAATTCTTCTCGGCAATCAAAAGGGTATACAAAAACGCTCCTCTGGATATTGTACATTCCCAAACTTTTAAGCTTGGTCCGCAGAGTATCTCGGGCCGATCGATATTTCTCCGGAATGTCAAAGATATATAACCGCCATTTTCCATCCCACTTCTCCCCTATTGGCAATATGAGATCCTCCAAAAGTATACCTTTTAATCTTCTGTTTGCTTTCTTTAGTAATTTCGCAACAAACCCTTTAGGAGTCTTCGTTAGAGCGACATATCCTTTCTTTTCCAGCCTTTTAATTTCGTGCCTGAAATCTTTATCTTTGAGAGCTAATACAATCGCTCCGTGCACCATAAAATAAATGGCGCCAGCCGGATTCATGGTTACAAGCGCTCCCCCCGCTCCAAGCGCCAGCGTAATTAAAATATTCTTCGCCACTTTACTTTTTATTAGAGGTGGCGGCTCCCAAGGTTTTATGCGATCGGTGTAATTGTAACGGATTGGAGGTGGTTGATTAGTTTTATATAGGCTGAACCAATTCATTGGGTCCATAATATTTTGGAGTTTTTTTATTGTACAGCCACTATACGATCGTATAGTGGCTGTACAGATTAAATAATTTCAAATTTATTTTGATTACATTTAGTATTTTAGTATTTTTCTTTATTGTCGCCAAAGCACGGCACGGCAAGGAGAGCCGTCGGCCCCACTAATTTTTAGAGGCAGGACGGCAAGGTGGTAGCTTCCGGCTTTCACTTTTGACAAATCCAGTCCTTCGACAATCACAATCCCGGCCCGGAGCAATGTCTTGTGCACCGGGTGGCCGGGAGCGCTTTTGGCTTCGATGCCGTAATAGTCGATGCCGACCAGGTCAATTTTTTTCGCGGCTAAATATTTTGCGGCTTCAAGGGAGAGGGAGACATAATCAGAAGTAAATTTCTTCTGCCGAAGAAGTTTAGAGTTACGGGTTTTGAAAAGGATCTTGTCTCCCGCTCTAATTTTGAATCTCGCAAGATCCGAAACCTCAATTAGTTGACTTAATTTCGACCGCTCCCCTCCCACCCCCTCTTTTTCTCCCCCTATCTCCCCGACCTCAGATCGGGGAGCAGGGGGAGAAATTTCTATCACCTGGCACTTGCCGATTAGTTTGCCCAAGGGGATTTTGTCCACTGTTGCGCTATTAAACAAAAAATGCCGCGGGGCGTCAATGTGCGTGCCGGTGTGGGTGGAAAAGCGTAACCGCGAAACAATGGCCGTGCTTTTTTTTTCGATCCGGGAAAAAGCCTCATCCCCCGGCCAGACGACCATGTTTTCTTGAAGAGGCAGCGAGATATCAATATATCTCAACATTTATCCTCCCAAGATACGGCCTAATAACCAAACAGCGGCAACACCCAGCAACACAAGACTAATCACGTGCGAAGTTTTATCGGGAGGGGTTTTGGAAGAAATATCAGGGATGAGATCAGAAGCCGCAATGTAAATAAAGATCCCGGCAGTAATCGCCAGAAGCTCTGGTAAAACCGGGGTAATCAAATCCCGGGCCAAAAATGCGAGAACGGCTCCCAAAACATTAGAAAGCGAAGAAAAAATATTAGTCCACAAGACTTTCCTTCTCGACCAGCCATGATAGAGCATAATGGAAAAATCACTAAACTCTTGCGGAAGTTCGTGGGCTGCTACCGCAAGGGCGGTAACAATCCCCAAAGGTATGGAGACGAGGAATGCGGAAGCCAGCAAAACGCCGTCTACGAAATTGTGGATGGAATCGCCAATCGTCAGAAGCAGCGGGACGGGGTGATGATGAGGTTCTTCCCCGCTATCAGTATGGTGATGGGGATGAAACCGCAGGATCAAGCGCTCAATGGCAAAAAACAAAATAATTCCCAAAAGGGCAGCGGAGAGGATTCCTTCGATTTTATTTTCCCCTAGTTCCAAGGCTTCGGGCAGAAGATCCAAGAAAGCCACTGCCAAGAGTGTCCCGACTGCAAATGACACAAAGTGAATCGAAAATTTTCTCACCCACTCCTGCCGGCCAAGTAAAGCAATACCGCCAACCAAAGACAGGGTGCCAGAGATAAGGGAAAAGAGTATAATTAGACCAAAGAGATTCACCCCGTTAGAAATCCTTTATTTTAATGATTAAGTCATGGTATTCTAGTTTACCCCATTAGATGTAAGATTTCTAACGGGGCCCATATATTATGAATTATAAAGCAATCTTTAGTTTTGCGATAGGGTTGGTGCTGATTTTCGGCGGTTTAAACTGGCCATATTGGCAAGCAACTTTATTTCCGCCATCTCCTCCTCCTCCACCGCAAGCCCAAGAAGAAATTCTTGGCCCGAATCTCCTGTACTTGCCAAGTCTCGGCATCAAGGTTCCCCTAATAACCCCCGCAACAAATGCCGAGGGGGATATTCAGGAAGCCCTGCAAAATGGGGTGGCTCACTATCCTGGGACAGCTCTTCCGGGGGCAACGGGCAATGTCTACCTGGTTGGCCATTCCTCGGATAATGTTTGGGCCAAGGGGAATTACAAAAATGTTTTTGCCAATTTGCCAAAGCTGGGCCTAGGAGACAAAATCAAAATTTCTAATGAGCAAGGCCAAGTGTTTATTTACGAAGCCGTGGAAACCAAAATTGTTTCCCCCAAAGATCTTTCGGTACTTGCCCAGCCAACTGCCGAGAAGCTTCTGACACTTCAAACTTCTTATCCCCTAGGCACCGCACTTCGAAGGTATCTTGTAATTGCCAAACTCATCCCTTGACCACTGCTACTGGCACTAATCTGGCCACAGCCTTGGCAATTCCCAGGCTGTCTACCACTTTAATTACTTCGTCGACATCTTTATAAGCTTCTGGAGCTTCTTCAGCTAGACCAATATAAGATCCGGCAGCAACTACGATGCCAGAAGTCTCCAGGCGCTTTTTTAATTCTTGGCCTTGGATTTGCTGTTTCGCTTTGGTGCGCGACATTCTTCTACCAGCGCCATGACAAGCACTGCCAAAGGAAATTTCCAAAGATTTTTGTGTGCCAACCAAAACGTAAGACGCTGTACCCATGCTTCCCGGAATCAAGACCGGCTGCTGGGGAAAAGCTCTGGTTGCGCCTTTGCGGTGCACTAAAAGTTTGATCACTTGTCCTGAGCTTGTCGAAGGATATTCTTCAATTTTGGCTATATTGTGCGCGACATCATAAACCATTTCTAAATTAGCATCCAAATTGGGCGGCAAAATTGTGCGAAAACTTTTGCGCACTTGGTGGGTGATGGTTTGCCGATTTGCCCAAGCAAAATTTGCTGCCGCACACATGGAAGCAAAATAATTTTGGCCTTCTAAGGTTTCAAAAGGTACCCCAGCTAATTCGCGATCCGGAAGATTAATTTTATAGCTACTCATCACCCGAGTCATGAGTTCAATATAGTCAGTCGCATTTTGATGCCCCAAGCCCCGGCTGCCGCAGTGAATCATGACCACGATTTGATTCTTAAAAAGACCCATTTGCTTTGCTGACTCGGGATGCAAAATTTGCTGTACTCGCTGAACTTCCAAAAAGTGATTACCCGCCCCTAAAGTGCCCAGCTGATCAGCGCCTCGTTTTTTCGCTCGGCTACTTACCATCTCCGCCTGAGCTTCTGCCAAGCGTCCCCCACTTTCGTGTTTTGCTAAGTCTGCTTTTTGCCCGAAAGCCTTTTTCTCGATTAACCACTCTGCACCCCCTGCCAAAACTTCATCCATTTCCTGATGATCTAATTTAAAATCTCCGCCTTCCCCTACTCCACTAGGGACATCTTTTTGCAGTTGTCGTGCAAGTTCTGGTAAATGAGACTTAACTTCCTCGTGATTAAGATTCGAGCGCAAAAGTCTGACCCCGCAACAAATATCATACCCAACGCCGCCGGGAGAAATTAACCCTTGCGGCAATTTGGTAGCGGCCACGCCGCCAATGGGAAAGCCATAGCCTTGATGAATATCTGGCATGGCCAAAGCGGATTTGTAAATTCCGGGAATGGTGGCGACATTGACTAACTGCTCCAAACTTTTATCATCTTTGATTTCCTCAAGGAGTTTCGCCGTCACAAAAATCCTGGCCGGAACGCGCATGTCGGAGCGGAAGGATTGAGGGATTTCGTAAGTATAGTCGTTTATTTTTACAAGCTCTTGAAGATCCATACTAAATGTCAAAAGTAATGACTACTTCGTAGCCTGCCGCGACTTTTTTAATATCTAAGCTGTGATAGGTTACAGCCTTAATATCATGAGCAAATTTTTTTTGAGGCTCACCTATAATTTCTGCTTTGAGGGATTGAGCAGTGAGCTCGTTAATTTTGTAGTCGGTATAAATTTTGCGCTTCGTGAGCGTGTGATACAAAATCTCGGAAAGCCAAGAGACTAAAAGAGAATTTTGATCAGGAGCAGAGAGTGTGATTATTTCTTGACCTCTCTCCTCCCCCTCTCCAGCTCCTGGAGAGGGTAAATCCATACCCAAATACTCCGTCATCGCCCGAGTCGCATTAATAAAAAGCGAAGGCAAATCCTTGCCTTTAACTTTTACTGCCAAATCTGCGGTGTGGTCAAGAAATTCGTACTCCGGCATAGGTGGCGACTTCTACCCCCTCTCAATCTCCCCCTTCCCTGCCCGTCCGGCAGGCCCCGCTAAGCGGGGCAGGCGGGGCAAGGGGGAGAAGAAAAGAGGGGGTGGCGATTTTCTGAAAGAATAAAGTCAGTAATAACTTGGCTGGCTCCTCGGAAGTCTTTAAGCGGTAATCAATGGCTTTCAAATCCTGAAGTAAGTGTTTTAACCTCGCACTCGTAAACTTTTTAGAAAGTTTAAGATTAATCCAAACCCGTCCTGGTTTCCAGCCTAAGATTTTTGCTGTCTCATCAGCTGGTACATTCTCCAAGTCCTTCACCAAAAGCAAAGAGCGAATCTGGGAAGCGAGGGCCCCCACAATTTGAATAATCTGGGTCTTGATCTCGGCTACTGCTCCTCCTTTAACCATTTGCTCAAGAAGAGAAACCGCAAGCACTATTTGTCCTTCGGCAACTAAATTGGTAAGCTCAAAAACATTTTGGGTGATGTTAGGGGAAACAATCTGCCGAACCTGATCTTCGGTTATGACTTTATCTTGGGGAAAAAAAAGCCTTAATTTTTCCAGTTCTTCCGAAATCTGCCAAAGGGTATAGTCCTCGCCCAAAAGACTTACCAATCTCTCGAGAGCCGCTTTTTCAATTTGAAAACCGCGGTCTTGAAGCTTGTTTTTTATCCAACTCTCCAAAATTTTGCCAATTGGTATGGAAAACTCCTTGACTTTTGCCAATTTTTGTAATTTTTTAAAAAAGCGCAGGCGTTTGTCTGGCGGCTGCTTTTCGGCAAAAACTAAAACTACGTTTGCCGGAACTTTTTCTAGGGTAGCTTCAAGATAGCCTTCGGCTTGGTGGTATTTGTGAAGCTCGTTAAGCGTGTCTTGGAGAATGACGAGTTTGTCATCCCCAAACAGGCCCTGACTTTCGCAAAGTTCTTGGAGCCTCATTCGCAGAGCCTGATCGGAAGTTTCCGAAGTTACGGTAAGCTCCTCAAAGTGCGCAAATTTGGCGCGCAAATTTTTTAGCTCTTGCGTCAAAGTGTAAGTATCTTCGCCGTAAAATAAATAGACCACGTTCTAGTTATTATTTAAAATAAAGTGCCTTTCTCACGGCGGGCGTGAATTTTTTGGGCAATGGTCTTATTTAAATCCGAAACTCGCACCTTCCACTCTTTGCCAATCTTAAAAGCTGGGAGTTTGCCTTTCTTGCACCACTCCCAAATGGTCTTTTGGGTCACTCCAAAAAATTTCGCTAATTCTCCCGCCCCATAGATTTTATCTTTTTCTTCTGCTGGCATGCCGATTTTATTATACCAAATTATTTGGTATAATGTCGAAGTCAAGCGCCCGTAGCTTCCACCGACGCTCTCGCTATGCTCGAGCTTTGGCGGACGAGTGAGCCGTTATCAGCGGTACTCTTGCCCGTCGAAGCTCTGGTGTAAACCAGAGCGAAGTTGGGCGCCCGTAGCTTAAGCGGATTAGAGCGTGTGGCTCCTGCCCGCCAATGCCTGTGCCCTCGTAGCTCAATGGAGAGAGTACTGGTCTTCG
>CAYPVQ010000063.1:0-6411 GCA_964414215.1 uncultured Candidatus Saccharibacteria bacterium
TAAAAATTTACTAGAGTAAATTAACGGGGCAAGCAAAGCACAAAATTAGTACACTAATTTTGTGAGGGAGTTTTGCTAGTAAGGAAAATTTATGGTCAGGCTTGCTGCGGTTGCGATTATGATTGCCGGGGGGGTTTTTGTTTTTGTTTCCAGAGCCTCGGCCGCCACGGAAGTTGGCGGCCTTTTTTTCTCTGATGAGACATGGACTGAAGCTCAAAGCCCATATATTGTCAAGGAATTCAATTCCCAGAATGGCGTGGGGATGGCTGGAGGGGCGACTTTGACGATTGAACCAGGGGTAGTGGTGAAATTTGAAGTGAGGGCGCAGCTTTTAACTGGGACAGGCAAACTGGTGGCGAATGGTACAGCCGAGAAGCCAATTGTATTTACGGCCTTAAGTGATGATAGTGCTGGGGGAGATACCAATGGTGACGGCGCTGCGACAGCACCGACCAAGGGTGACTGGGGGCGAATTAGTTTAGGAAATGATCAAGACCAAGTCAGTTTTGCCGAGATTCGTTATGCCAATACTTGTTTGGGGATTAGCTTTGCCTCGCCAGTGGTGAAAAATAGTACGTTGCGGGATTGTGAGGTTGGAATTGATGCGGGTAGGGTGAGCGCTGCCGCAGTGATTGAGAATAATCAGATTTACAAGAATACCCGGGGGTTGCGGTTTTTAGTCAGCGGGGGCGCGGTGTTTAGGAATAATAATATTTACGATAATACAGCTTTGATTTTTGGGGCAGAAAATATATTTCCAGAGCAAGTGGTGGATGGAAGGAATAACTGGTGGGGGCATGCGTCAGGGCCGTTTCACCCGAGTTTGAATCCCGCAGGTTTGGGCAACCGAGTGAGTGACGGGATCTTGTTTGACCCGTGGCTTGGGCAGAAAGTTGCGCCCCCGGCAGCGCGGAACCCCGTGATTATTGTGCCGGGGATTGTGGGGACAGACCTTTTTTATAACTCAGAACTTATATGGCTAGATTTGGCCAGGATGTTAACCTCGCCTTCCGATGAATTTATAGACGCTTTACTAATGGACAATGAGGGCAGGTCAATCAATAATATATTTGCTGGGGACATTGTGAGAAAAATAGAAGCAATCATTACATATGATTATAGCGGAGGACTAATTCAAGAATTACATGCCGCTGGTTATATCGAAAATAAAGATCTTTTTGTTTTTCCTTACGACTGGCGTCAAGGCATTAAAGATATTGCTCTTGATTTGCAAGATTTTATCCGTGCTAATTTTGGTCAGGATAAAAAAGTTGATATTATCGCCCACAGTATGGGAGGGAGCGTAGCAAAGCAATATATTCTGGATAACGGGGCAAGTAAAATTGACAAATTGATTTTCGTTGGTACACCTCATTTGGGTGCGCCGAAGTCTGCAAAAGTTTTAATATTCGGCGACCCACTTGGAATTCCTTTTTTAAACCCAGGAGAAATAAAGAAAATTAGTCGCAACATGTCATCTCTCAATCAACTCCTGCCTAATCAGGATTATTTTAGTAATGTTGGTGGTTACCTCAAGACCGGCGCAAATTCTTTAAATTATCAAGATACCAAAACCACATTTGCCAATCTCGATCTTAATGAATTCCTCATAAATCAAGCAGAAGCCTTTTATTTATCTGGTATAAACAATTTAGACCTTTCTGGAGTCAAAGCCTTTAATATCAATGGCTGTAATACTGGCACTTTGGGAGAGTTTAAAGTTGACCTCATTTTTCCCCGTCTTCCGACCAATATTAAATATGTAGTAGGTGATGGTACAGTTCCTTTGGCAAGTAGTAGTTTTGCAAATGTTCCGGCAGAGAATACTTACTATGTCAAAAAAATCAAGCATGCTACGATGATGACCGAAGAGCATATCCGGAAGTTAATCGTGGGAATTTTTACCGGTACCCCATATAACCACGAGACGATTACAAAAGACAAAACCCAATGCAAACTTAAAGGTAAAACCTTAGGAATATTTAGCCCAGTTGAAGTAAAGATCTTTGATCAAAATGGCAACTATGCTGGTCCTAATAATTCAGGAGGAATAGACGAGAATATTCCAGGCCTAACTTATGAAGTTTTTGGTGATGAGAAATTTGTGTTCCTTCCTACAGACGAAGGACAGATCTATGATCTAGTGCTTGAGGCAACTTCTGGTGGGCAATTTGATTTCAAAATTACTGACATCGACGGCAGTGAAACCGGCGGAATACTTTACAATGACATCAATCTTACTCCAAACTCGGAAGCTAATCTGGAAATTTCCCAATCTAGTAATAATTCCAGTCTCCCTCTCGATTACCTAGGTGACGGAAACATTACTGATATTCCTGCTGCGGCAATCCTTAATGCTCAAGAAAGCCAAGACGACACCCCGCCAGTTACCGAGGTTTCCATAGGAAGCCTGAAAGGCCTTGATGATTGGTGGCGTTCTGATGTGCATGTATCTTTTCAGGCTACAGATGATAATTCAGGTGTGCTTCAGACCGAATATGCAATCAATGGGGGGGATTGGCAGATATACAATGGTCCCTTGCCAGTGTTTTCTGAAGGAACCACGACCATTGAATATTTCTCTACTGACCGAGCAGGCAATGAAGAGCTAACAAAAAACAAGCTTATTAAAATCGACAAGACTGCACCCGAGGTTGGAGTTGAGTTTGATCCGGCAGCTAAGCAGTTAAAGTTCTCTGGTATCGATAACTTAGGTGGAAGCGTGTTAGTTGTAAATCCCCAGAGTGGGACCAAGCTAACTGACCCAGCAGGAAATGAAACCGAGTTATCCTCTAAGCAGAAGGGCAACAAAAACTCAATCCAGGCAGAATTTCTGGAAATGAAGTATAATGGGGATAGCAGTGGCTTTGATTTGAATAGACTATTCTATAACTGGTCAGTAAATAAGCAGGGAACATTTAATCATCTCGTCCAACTCCTAATACTTTCAAAAAACAATTCAATCTTTTTGCAATATCAAGGGCATTTTGACCAAACCGAGATTAGAAAGAAAGTGAATGGTAAAATTATTAAAGAGACCAAACCAGGCTTAGTAATTTTAAAAATTAAGACAAATGAGAGAAAAATAGAGTATGAATACTAAAAAGCCACTAATTTCATTTCTTATTTCATTAATATCGTTTGTGGTTCTTATGATTTTCACAACATCTGATTTAGATTCATCTGGCGGGTTTTTTGAACGATATGGAAATTTAATAAAAAGTATCTTAATGGTAGTAATGGCAGTAACTGGCGCTTTAATCATTCTCAACTATAAAAAGTACCGTTTAAACATAATTTGGTTCATTCTGGGTGTTTTGAGCGTGATCTTTGCCGTAATGTTTTTATTTATTGGTTATTCAATAAGTAATATAGGTCTTTAATTTATCTATCCATCTACCAATTTCTGCGGGCGAGGTAGCCGTAATGCGCATTGTACAATTCGCGCGAATTGTACAATGCATGGGTTTGTGGTATGATAAGGGCAGGGAATAATTAAGCTTAAAATTTATGAAACGGTGGACGCAGATTTTTAAGGCTTTGGCAAATCTTAATCGACTGAAAATTATCAAACTCTTGTCTCAAGGGGAGGCGCATACTGTGGCAGATGTTGCCGCAGAGATTGATATTTCGTTTAAGGCTACATCCAAGCATCTAATTATTTTGCACAATCTAGATGTTTTAGAAAGTGAGGGGAAAAAGGGTCATGTGTTTTATTCGTTAAATTCTGAAATGCCGAAAGATCTTCGAAAAGTTATTAACCTCTTTTTATAATTTGGGAGCAGCGATACGCACCTAAGTGCGTTGTACCATTCCCTCCAAAGGCGGGCAGGCGCGCGAATTGTACAACGCACGATATTGGCAAAATAAAATGCCCGAGGAGCAAAGTTTAGATAATAATTTACAACCACCACAAGAGCCAGTGCAACCTGAAGTAACACCTGCGGCGCCACCAGAAGTGCCGACTGAAACCGTACCGAGTGAGCAAAAAGTTGAGGTGCCGCCAGAGCAGGTAGTGGAAGCGCAGCCTGTTTTAGAACCAGTACAGCCTACTGAATCTGTCACGGATGAAACCCAATCCACAGGAGAAGGATCACCTCTCCCTTCATCCCTCCCCTCCCGTCTGCCAGCGCCTCGCGGCGCAGCAAGTGGCGGGCAGGCAGGAGGAGAGGGAAGTATAGTTAGGCAGCTTCTTCTCAAAGCCAGAGAGGCTATTCAGTCCCGCAAACGCAAGAAGCTGGAGAAGATATTACAACTTGTACAACAAAAGGGCAGTATTCGTAATGACGAGGTAGAAAAAGCATTGAGAATGTCTGATTCGACCGCGACCCGCTACCTCAATCAGCTCATTCGTGAAGGCAAGATTAAGCGCGTTGGAGCCGCTGAACACGCCCGCTACGAGCCGGCTTGAGCCTCATTTTGGCGGTTCACCTGACCCGCTGCTGCGGGTCATTTCCACCATTTGACCCGCAGAGAGACCAAGGTTTGACATTAACCTCGAAACCAATGGCGCACGAGATTAAGAAGCGGCAAGAAATTCACGACCAGAAGGTCCAGGAAGTGGCTAGGCTCCTGCGGCGCCAAGGCTATTTTGTGCGCGCGGATTTGCCCGGCCATCCCCGCCCGCCAAAGTTTGCCGGTATTCGTCCGGACATCTACGCTCACAAGAAAGGAAAAAAACTGATTTACGAGATTGAAACCCCCGAGAGTTTGCGAACAGACACGCCCCAGCAGAAAAAACTGGCCAAAGCCGCGGCCAAAACGGGTGCCGAATTTCGGATTCTGGTTGCCAGACCAAATAGATCTCATTAGCGCATTTCCAGTGTCTGTTTCGGGGCAGGCGGCCAGAGGTTTTGCTAAAACTTGGTGTCTCAAGAGACCCGTTGTACCATTCGCGCGAATTGTACAACGGCTAAAATTGGGCCAGCGCTTCCACAGTGGTCTCCGTAGAAGCGCTGGTTTAGGCTCGTTAGCTCGCTAGAAGCGGCAGTAAGCCTTCGGCCACGCGGCCGATATACTCTTGCCAGTCCTTTTCCTCTGGCAGGACGCAGGCGGTCAACCTGCTCGGTTCATTTTCGGTCAAGCCGATCCTGATTATCAGCTGTCTCGTTCGAGGCACAAGCTCTATAACGACGTAGAGGTCGGCTTTGAGGAGGGGGAGACTTGCCTCCTTTTCTCGAAGCCGTTTTATTAGTTCTGCAAAAAATGCTACTGCTGCAGCGATCTCCTCTGTCTCAGGCAGGGCCTTCAGGATACAATAAATCCGGTGGCCGTCTTTTTCGAGGTGGTCAGAGAGAGGCGAGCGGAGAACTGGCACTGCTCCTAGTTGCCCGAGGTACTTATACCCCGCTGCAACTGCGAGTTGTATTTGCCGCCACTGGGTGAGCACTGGATCCAAATTAGATTGCAGCGATTCCGGGAGCAGTCTTTTGACCTTCTCCAGGATATGCCCGAGGTATACAATTTCCACACATAGTTTTCTTTCGGTTTGTTCCCGTTGCGCTGGATTCATTTTTCGCCCCCTTTGTATTTGATTCTCTAGTTATACCAAGCACGGGCAGGCATGTCAAATTGCTGACAATTTGGTATAGTGGAACTATGCGAAATATAACTTTTATTTATATCTTTCATAAAAAAGTGCAATGAAAACATGGTGGCTTTGGGGGGCAATCATTATCGCCTTGGGAATTGGGATTTGGATTTTTTTGGTTTCTTCGGATGAGCCGGAAATCAAAATGCCAACAGCCGGCAGGAAGATTATTGCCTTTGGCGATAGCTTGGTGGAGGGAGTTGGCGCTAGCGAGGGAGACAAAGATTTTGTGTCCATCTTAGCGCGAAGGCTTGGCCTGGAGATTGTTAATGCTGGCCGAAGCGGAGATACGACTGCGACCGCACTTGAGCGCCTTGAACGCGCTGTGCTGTTACAGGATCCGCGGATTGTGCTCGTGCTTCTGGGAGGAAACGATGCTTTGAGGCGGACCCCTAAAGAGGAAACCAGAAAAAATTTGGCTTTGATTATTGATCGGATTCAGGCGCAAGGAGCAGCTGTTCTTCTGCTTGGAGTGCGAGGGGAAATCTTTCGCGATGATTACCGCCAGATTTTTGAAGGCCTGGCTAAAGAGAAAGGTGCAGGACTCATCCCCAATGTTCTTGAGGATATTTTTGGGCACGCTGATCTCATGTCTGATCCCATTCACCCCAATGATGAGGGGTATGCCCAGATGGCCGAGCGGATTGAACCGGTCTTGCGGAAAATGTTAGAATAAAGAGCGATGATTACATTTGAAGATTTCAAAAAACTTGATTTGCGCGTGGCGATTGTGGAGAGTGCGGAAAGAGTCGAAAATTCGGACAGACTTTTAAGGCTTCAGGTCGACGACGGCCAAGGCGAGCGGCAGTTAGTTGCTGGAC
>CAYPVQ010000064.1:0-6222 GCA_964414215.1 uncultured Candidatus Saccharibacteria bacterium
AGTCTTTGACTGGCCCAAAAATTTTCTCGTCAAATAAGCCGTCTTTTTCCGGCCGCTGCGTGCGGTAGTTGATGGTTTCGGGTTTCGTCACCTCGCCATAAGACCAAGCTAAAATCTGCTCTGGACTGGCGAGCTTCACTTGGACCGCTTTAAATTCGGAAGTTTTTTGAAACATCGGTTGATACACTTACGAATAGTGCATCCGAATATTCGGAAATTAGACTTTTTCCTTTTTCCACTTTCGTTCTCTGGCTTCTTCTTGCGGGACAACCAATTCTTTAATTTCGCCTTCGCCTAGAAGCTCCGAGCCGGTTTCCTCCGGTGCGCCAACCAAATTTACATCTAAACATAAAGATTGCAACTCCTTGACCAGGACCCGAAAAGATTCGGGAACATTCGGCGTCTTAATCGGTTCACCCTTGACAATTGATTCATAAGTTTTGGAGCGGCCGACCACGTCATCAGACTTAATGGTTAGCATTTCCTGCAAAGTGTGCGCCCCCCCGTAACCCTCCAAGGCCCAGACTTCCATTTCGCCAAAGCGCTGACCGCCAAACTGCGCCTTGCCTCCCAAGGGCTGCTGCGTAATGAGCGAATAAGGACCAGTGGAACGGGCGTGCATTTTATCATCCACCAAATGATGAAGCTTCATCATATAGATACACCCCACAGTCACTTTCTCATCAAACGGGGTACCGGTTTTGCCATCATACAAGATCACTTTGCCGTCTGCCGGATAACCAGCTTTGAGAAGTTCCTGTTTAATGATCTCCTCGGACACCCCATCCAGGACTGGACTCATCACTTTGTAGCTTAATTTGTGAGCAGCCAAACCCAAATGAGTTTCCAAAATCTGTCCCAAGTTCATGCGCGAGGCCACACCCAAAGGATTTAATATAATATCCACTGGCGTGCCGTCTTCCATAAAAGGCATGTCCTCCATGGGCACGATTTTGGAAATCACTCCTTTGTTGCCGTGCCGGCCAGCCATTTTATCGCCTCCGGCAATTTTCCGGATCACGGCCACCGAAACTTGAATTGAGCGAATGACCCCCGAAGGCAATTTATCGCCTTTCTCGCGGGAAAACTCCCGAACGTTCACAACTTTCCCATACTCGCCGTGCGGCAGATTGAGGGAGGTATCTTTGACGTCCCGGGCCTTTTCCCCAAAAATTACCCGCAAGAGTTTCTCTTCGGCCGTGAGATCAGTTTCCCCTTTAGGGGTAATTTTGCCCACTAAAATATGGCCGGCTTTGACCTGGGCGCCAATGCGCACAATGCCATTCTCATCAAGGTCTTTAAGTTTCTCCTCGCCCACATTGGGGATATCGCGCGTGACAATCTCTGGGCCGAGCTTGGTATCCCGCACATCAGTCTTGAAATCCTCAATATGAATGGAACTGTAGCGGTCGTATCTTACCAAGTTTTGCGAAATAATTACCGCGTCTTCATAGTTATACCCGCTCCAGGAGATAAAAGCCACTAGCACATTTTGCCCCAAAGCCAGCTCTCCTTGCTCGGTTGCTGGCCCATCCGCCAGAGCCTGACCACGCTTCACCTTTTCTCCCCGGCGGACAATAGGTTTTTGGTTAATACTGGTAGAAGTATTGGAACGCAAAAATTTTTTTAAGAAGTATTCACGTTTTGTCCCGCCATCTTCGGTAACCACAATTCGATCGCCGCTTACGGAAGCTACAGTCCCCGAACTTTCGCTGACTACAATTTGACCAGAGTCAAAAGCGGCTTTTTCTTCCACCCCGGTACCCACGAGCGGGGCTTGGGGCCGAATACAAGGGACTGCTTGTCGCTGCATGTTCGAACCCATGAGGGCGCGGTTGGCATCATCATGCTCTAAAAAGGGAATGAGTGCAGTCGTCACCGAGACAATTTGTTTGGGAGAAACCTCCATATAGTCAATGTCAGCGGTTGAGGCAATCGAAGGTTCGCCATGCACCCGGACCGAGACTCGTTCTTCCACAAAATAGTCATCGGCATCGAGTTTGGTATTGGCTTGGGCAATGATATATTGACTCTCTTCAAACGCATCAAGATAAATCACTTCGTCGGTAACCCGCCTCCGGCCTGAGGCAGAGTCTTTGCTGACTTTGCGGTAAGGTGTTTCAATAAACCCAAATTCATTAACCCGGGCATAGGATGCCAGATGGGCAACCAAACCAATATTCGGTCCTTCCGGAGTGGTAATCGGACAAAGCCGCCCATAGTGAGAGCGGTGCACGTCCCGAACTTCAAAACCGGCGCGTTCCCGCGACAACCCCCCTGGACCCATGGCCGAGAGCCTTCTTTTATGTTCGAGCTCGGCTAAAGGATTGGTCTGGTCCATAAACTGGGAGAGTTGAGAGGAAGAGAAAAATTCCTGCATCACTGCCACAATCGGCCGGACGTGGATCAGCTGAGCGGGTGTCACCGTCTCGAGATCAGCCAAACTCATCCGGTCTTTGGCAATCCGGCCCATGCGCTGCAGCCCGACGCGAAACCGCGCTTGGATGAGTTCGCCCACCGCGCGGACGCGGCGGTTAGCCAAATGATCAATATCATCTGGCGGCTCTTGGCTATTGTTAAGCCTGACAATTTCCCGCACCGCGGCTACCAAGTCTTCCTTGGTCAAAATCCGGTCCTGCCGATTGGAAATCTTAAGTCTCTGGTTAAACTTGTAGCGTCCCACAAGGGACAGGTCGTAGCGATCAAAATTGAAAAAGATTGCCTCGACTAAAGAGCGAGCGTTATCTACGGTTGCTAAATCTCCAGGCCGAATCCGTTTGTAAACTTCTTTAAAACCTTCGTCCGCGGTTTTGGAAGGATCTTTTTCCAAAGTGCTTTGGATATAGCGCAAGTCAGGATTGGTATCGACATCGGCAAAGCTCGTCAAAATCTCTTTGTCCGAAGGGAGCCCGAATACGCGCAGAAGGGCAGTTACCGGAATGCGCCGCTTGCGGTCAATCTTCACCCCAATGACGCCATTTAAGTCCGTATCGAATTCCAGCCACGCGCCGCGGTTGGGAATAATTTTGCCGCCATAGAAATTACGGCCACGCAGGTAGCTGGCACTGAAAAAAACCCCAGGCGACTTTATAAGCTGCGAAACGACCACCCGTTCCACGCCATTGATCACAAAGGTTCCCCGGTTAGTCATGAGTGGAAAGTCGCCCAAGTACACATCCTGGGTCTTAGTCTTGTCCTTCGCCTTGTTTATCAGTTTTACCTGGACATAGAGGGGAGCTTCAAAGGTGGTATTGCGCTCTTTGGCAGTTGTCTCACTAAACTTGGGTTTATCAAGAAAATATTGGCCAAAGTGCAACTCTAAATTCTTGCCAGTAAAGTCCCGGATGGCTCTAATTTCCTCAAAAAGTTCTTTCAAGCCTTTTTCAAAAAACCAGCGGTAGGATTGGGTTTGAATCTCAATCAAATTGGGAAGGGGCAAAACTTCTGTGGAACTCGTAAACCGCTTACGCTTTATGCCTTCCCTCTTGGCTTCTTTATTAGACACGAAAATACCTCCCTTCATGCATATACAAAAAGGGCCAATTAAATGGCTCTACCATATTAACTTATTTCGCATAATTCTATTCTACCAGGCAACTTAAGTTTGTCAAGTGCACCCGGAAAAAGTGAAGGCATAGGCTTGGAAATTACCAACCTTGGCCCGCACTGCCAAGATCCCTTCCAAAAGCCCTTGGCTTTTCAGAAAATTATAAAGGGTGGGTTTGGTGATGTTTAAGTCTTTAACTTTTTGATCATTGAAAAAAAATTCCACAATTGCACTGTCTTCCACGGGACGCATAACTAAATTTACTTCGGTTGCCCGAAAGTGCAAAAATATAGTTGCTCCTTTTTCCGCGGACTCGACATATTCTGATGCAGCAAAAAATTTCCCAGAGAGGGCCAGGGAATTTGGCGGGAGAAGACCGGGAAACTCGTAATTGGCGACTTGATCGGTTTGATACCCCTCAGGATTAAAAAGCCGGCCGCGCGAATAGCCGCAATAAGTTTCCGGGGTTGGCACAAAACAGACATTGCCGTGGGAGTGCTCGTGCTCCTCAAGTTTGGGGAATTTTGCACCCCCCTGACTTTGGAGAAGTTTTTGGATGACTCTTTCGGTTTCAACGGCAGATCCTTCGCCAAAGTGGGTATAGACAATTTTCCCGGTTTTGTCAGCAAGATATTTAGCAGGCCAATAGTGATTGGCAAAATTCTGCCAGTTGACCTGGTTATTGTCCAAAACCACTGGCCAGGTGATTCCCAAATCCTGAATTGCCGCTTCGACATTCTTGGGGTCTTTTTCAAATTCAAACTCTGGGGTATGAATGCCAATTAACACAAAGTCCATATCTTGGTATTTTTGCCACCACTGCCTGAGGTAGGGAAGCGTGCGCTGGCAATTGACACACGAGTAAGTCCAAAAATCAACCAAAACCACTTTGCCCTTGAGATCAGAAGGACCCAAGGTTCCAGAATTAAACCACGTCTGGCCAACAATTTGAGGAAGCCTAGTCATCTGCTTAAAAAAGTAATCTTGTAAACAACACCGGCTTTGTCATCCGAGAGAAACATTACGCCATCTTCCACAATCACAATATCTACTGGCCGACCCAAAGCGCCATCCGCGGTCAGCCAGCCGGTGATGAAATCCTCGGTTCCTTCATAATCTCCTTGCTCGTTTAATTTAATTCTCACAACTTTGTAGCCAGTCGGTTCACTACGGTTCCACGAACCGTGAAAGGCGACCAGTAAATCGCCTTGATATTCTTCGGGCCAACTTTTTGGAGCAAAGGCCAGGCCCAAAGGGGCGGAATGAGCAGGCAGATCGACGAAGCTTGCCGACCTCTGTCCGCCTCTAGCGAATTTATCAGCACAAGAAGCCTGGCCAAACGGGTCAGTAATATTTTTCCCGTAACAACCAGGCCAGCCAAAATCCTGTCCCTCCTGAATAATGTTAATTTCATCCGGCGGCAGGTCATCGCCCAGATAGTCGCGGCCCATTTCCGTGGCCCACATCCGGCCGTCCATGTCGCTCCAGGTGAAAAATACGGCATTGCGAAGACCCCGAGCATATTCGCGAAAATCACTCCCGTCTTTTTTGAGGGAAAAAATCTTCGCCCGCCGGTTGTCGCTCTCAATACAGACATTGCACGAAGAACCAATTGAAACATACAACCGGCCGTCCGGCCCAAAACCTATGGTCCGGGTGAAATGCCCGCCGGTTGTCGGCAAATCAGCAATTTTCACTCCCTTCCCCTCCCTTCCCTGACTTCTATTATTTTCTCCCCCTGCCCGAGGGGGAGATGAAGAGGGGGTGGGAGAGGAGAGGTCGAATTGTGTGATTCGATGCTCTTCCGCAATATATAAAATACTTGCATCCTCCGGATCAAACGCTAGCCCGTGCGGTTTTTTAAGATCTCGCATAACGACTTTTTGCCCGACCACTTTGCCATTCTCAATTTCAAGCATCGAAATCTGCCCTTCGCTCGTCTGGCTCACCCACATATTCCCCTCCGAGTCAAATGCCATGACCCTCGCCCCGGGCAAATCTTTGGCAAAAATTTCAATACTGAACTCGGGCGGCAAATTCAAAGGCAGGCCCGTTGAATTAAGACCTAACTTAGCAATATCCTGCGGCGGCGGCTTGATTACGGGAGCCACTCCTCTAATAAACCCGGCAAGTTTTGGCAAATAAATTAGGGTCACCCAAACCGCCGTCACAACTAGAATGCTCCCGAAAAATACCAAAAAAGATTTTTTGAACATCGATTTTTCTGTCATTCTGAATCCGACCTTGGTCGGATGAAGAATCTCTTTTTGCCTTGGGATCCTTCGGTCCGCCTGAGGCAAACCTCAGGATGACATTTCTTTTAGAAATGTCACTTAATCAGCTTCTTAAACTCCTCGACCATTGGCACTTGTTCAGGCTCAAGGCCATAGATTTCCGCTGTATATAAGGCTACCCAGTCAGCGAGTAGTAGAGAATTGAAAATCTTTTCCAGCGCCGAATCTCCCTTCATCTCAATCATCTCAACTGGCAAGCCGCGGTCCTCATACAGTTTTTTGGTGATGTCCATGCGCTTTTGGATTTGCGGACGATCTTGCGGGTCTTTAAGAAAGATAAAATAAAACTTTCCGGAAAGTGCGCTTGCCATGGAGAAGTCCCCGCCAGAGGCGCCCGCCTGCCGGTCGGGCAGGGGTCCGCCTGCGGCGGAAAAACCCGTC
>CAYPVQ010000065.1:0-6101 GCA_964414215.1 uncultured Candidatus Saccharibacteria bacterium
CGACGGCCGGGAAGCCGTGGTACCCCATACCCGCCTTCGTCCACCTTAGGCGGACGTGGTATTCGGGCGGAGACGGATAAAAAAGCAGGCCTCTCGCTGATATTGCCCCGGTGGCAAAAATCAACGAGAGGCTTTAAACAACCAACTTTTAAGGTCTGGCTTTATGTTGGGAGCGGAAGTTCCGCTCAAACTGAATCATCTGGCTGATGATCGCCCTTGCCAGTTCCGAAGACCCTTGTTCGGGCTTGGATGCCAGAGAATAAGTCCACTCTGGCATTTTGCTATGAGCCAAGACGATTCCTTGCCTCACAAGCCACAATAGTGTGTCTCGGAACTCCCTAGGGAAAAATCGCTGCCCACGGTCCCTATACCGACTCACCACCAGCCTTCTCACGCCGCTTAGCGGCCGGTAATTGGCGCCAAAGATATGCACGTCCTTGCCAGGTTCGCATAAACCTAAAAGAATTTCCCTGACCATCTCCGGATCAACGCTCGCGGGGAGAATGAGGCTGGGGAAAAGACGCTCGACCTCCTTCGCCAGCGTCAAGTACTGCACAGTGGCAGGTTCCGAAGACGAAGACAAGGTTTCTGGCAGTTCCGGCATTTCGCTAAGGTCTTTCGCTCTAAGATTCGCCGAGCGCTGGGCTCGAATCCCTTGTTTGAGTAATTCGATCTTCTTCCGCTGGTCCGCCTTTCTTTCTGCCTCCTGAATGAGGCTGAGTCCGCCGGGGTCTGGATTAGAAGCGGCGAGAGAATGGAAACGGTCTCGCAACCTTTCAATTCTCTCCTCTCTCCTGCTCTCCAAGGACTGCTCTAGCGTTAGGGGCTCCCTTATCGGATACATTTGCCTTCTTGCCGCCAACCGTTCCGCTCGCGCTCCGACATCAAGTCTAGCACGTTCTTGCTTTAGCCAACTTTCAGTCTCACTGTGGAGCCTGCGCAAATCAGCTGTCAGAAGAAACAGGCCGTACCCTGGGCCCGAGGCACTAGGCCTCGACCGGAATTCGCATATAGGGTGTGCAGTCTTAAAGCGCAAAACAGGATCAGGATCAGCAATCCAGGCAAGCATAAAACCCAGATCCGTTTCCTCATCATGACGAAATCCTTAGCCGCCGCGCTTCGAAGTCTGCTTGCAAATTTCTTCATGTCAAGTCTGCGGTCATCAAACAGAACCGCAATTGTGGCCAGCCTGCTGCTAAAGCCAGTGAAATCCGGGTCCTGGGCAGAGCGCCAGTGCAAACGGCTCAAATCCAGATCCTGAAGACTTACTGAAAAAGCAAACATCGGCCGCAATTCTCCCCGGAGGTTCAAACCCCGTGACGGGAAATCCTTAGGCACAACATTCGGCAGTTCCACTGCCAAAAACCTGCCCTGAAAAATCAAAATAATGGTCTGCCGGTCGCCGAGAAGGACGAACTCAACATTTTTTATCATCCGGCTAACATTATTTTTCTCAAGAAGCTTGATGCCTTCTTCAAGATTCTGTTCCTCGAACCATTGTGGCCTGCCCTGAATTCGCGTGTTTCGGAAATCAGCGAGTGTTTGTTTTTCCAGTCTCACGCTGACGGGCATAGCCATCTCACTGGCCCACTCACCTGCCAGTTCCTGGACAAAGAGCTCGATATACTTGGGTGTGGGGACGATCAAACTCCCGAGAGAATCAGAAAATCCAAATGCCAAGGCAACAACCACGAACAGAATAAAACACACCAGATAGGTCCGCAGAAAATTGCGGCCCCGCTCTATTTTTCTAAGAAAATACATTTCCCCTCCTTCACTCGAAAAACAGTAAGAACAAACCTACCCCTATTATAGGGGCAGGTTTGGGGTCTTTACAAGCACTAATTACTTACTCCAAATATTTCTCCCGATTTGCAATATGTTCGTCCAAAGTCTTGGCAAAATAGGCGGTTCCGTCCGGGGCAGTGACAAAAAACAGGTAATCAGTCGCCACGTGCTCAATCGCGGCCAAAATCGCGTCCAAAGACGGGTTGGCAATCGGCCCGGGAGGCAAACCAGCATAGCGGTAAGTATTATACGGCGAATCAATTTTGGTTTCCTCCAAAGTGGCGCGAGCCCCGCGCCGGCCAGTTAAATAAGTTACTGTGGCATCACTTTCTAAAGCTTTACCAATCTTTAAGCGGTTATAAAACACGGAAGCCACAAGCCGCCTTTCTTCCTTGAGCTTCTCCAATTCTTGAGGAGTTAATTTCTCACCCCGCTTCACGTTTCTTCCCACTTCCCGCTCGATAATCGAGGCCAGGGTCACAATCTCGTAAACGGTCTGGTCTTTATCCTTTATCTGGCTTCTAAGAGAAGTAAACTTCCTATCAAAATTGGCAAGCATCTTCCTTATGACTACCTCGGCTTGAGAATTTTTTTCAAGTAAATAGGTATCAGGAAACAAAAATCCTTCCAGGCTTGCCTCTCGGGGCTTGTCTTTTAAAAATTCAAATTCCGCGCTCCAATCTTTTTTGGCCTCCTCAAAAAAATCCGAACTTCCAACCACCAAGTTCTCCGCGAGTATCTTGGCAATTTCTTTTTCACTCAAGCCTTCGACAATTGTCACTTTAACCGTATTCTCAATCACTTGGCCCGAAGTTAAAATTTTGGCAATCTCACTTATGGACATGGATGGCGAGAGAGCATACTTTCCGGCCTGAATCTTCCCACCTTGTCCTTTCCAGGAGACATACAGCTGAAAAAATAATGCCTGACTAATAAGATTTTCTTTTTCCAAACTTTCGGCAACCTGTTTGGTAGTCCAGCCAGCGGGGATGTTAAATTCTCGCTCAATGCCGGAGGAAGCATGGGGCTTGTGAATTTTGAGAGTTGCGTAAACCAAAAACCCGGCCCCCAAAACAAGAATCAAAACTCCTAACCATTTTAATATTCGTGTCATTCGTGTGTCATTCGTATATTTAGTGTCGCCCTTATTTTACTAATGGTACAAAGGCAAAACCAGGATAATCTTGCTCTTCAAAATCATTGGCCGCATTTTTTTTCAAAAGCTTCACTGTACAATACATTTGCGAGCCAACCGGAATCACCATACGCCCGCCTACAGCCAGTTGGTCTTTCAAGCTCTCGGGGATTCCCGGAGCCGCGGCCGAAACTAAAATTCGATCAAAAGGTGCCTCATCCGGCAGACCCTCCCAACCGGATCGATTATAGAGCATTATGTTATCAATCTCTAAAGATGTCCGCGTTAGTCTGCGTTTGGTCTGCGTTTGTCCGCGAGCAAACCTCTTTGTGAGGTTTGCTGCTCCAAATTCGTAAAGCTCCGCGACAATCTCGAACCCATAGACTCTCCCCTCTTCTCCCACAATACTCGCCAGAATCGCGCTTGTCCACCCTGACCCAAACCCAATATCCAAAATCTTCTGGCCCGGCCGCGGATCCAAAAGTTCGATCATAAACGCCACAGTATATGGCTGGGAAATAGTTTGCCCCTGCCCAATCGGCAGCGGCGCATCCACATATGCCTCGGCCGCCAAATCCTCGGGCACAAACAATTTGCGGTCATTTTGCAAAAACGCGGCAATTATTTCCGGAGTCTTCAAAACCCCTTCCCGAATGAGTTTCTCGACTAAATCCTTCATAACAAATCCATTATACCAGAAAACCCCTGGACTTTCGCCAAAAAATCTGCTATAATAGATTTAGAAAATTCGCTTCTGAAACCCCAGTAGTAGAACGCCCTAGCTCTACTCTACTGGGAACTGAAACAAACAATAAAACTTATAGCCTTGACTAACCCCATAGAATACGCTTCTGGCGTTCACTACGGGGCAAGTAAAAACATAATGAAATATAGCCCAGATGCCTTATTTTTGGATTTTCCTGGCAGCGCTCTTGCTTCTCCTTACTATCCTTCCGAAAAACCCAATTTCCTTGTCTCAAGAATCTTGCTCGTAGCCACGGTCCTCTTGTTTGCCCTAGTTTCGTGGCCCAAAACCGCTGCCCTGGAACCCGTACTAACTGCAGAAAATATGCTTTTGCTCATCAATCAGGATCGGCAGGAAACCGGTAGCACTGCCTTAACTTTAAATTCCCAATTACAGCAAGCCGCGCTCCTTAAAGCGCAAGACATTTTGGCGCACAATTATTTTGCTCATATCTCGCCAAGCGGTACCACTCCCTGGGACTTTATCAAGAAGACTGGTCTACCTTATACCTTTGCCGGCGAAAACCTTGCCCTTAACTATTTGAGTGCTTACGAACTGGAGAATGATTTCCTGAAAAGTCCCTCGCACCGCGAAAACCTGCTCTCTCCCCTGTTTTCGCAAATCGGCATGGCCGTAGTACCTGGCGCTTACCAAGGTCAAAACGCGATCATCATTGTCCAGATGTTTGCCGACTAAAATCCCCTCCCGACAGAAGCAGAGGGGATTTTTTTGAAATTTCAGAAAAGCAAAGTATTTGCTTGTTTTTTTATTTCCCAGTCAGGTCCTTCTCGATCACATCCAGGGTCTTTTTCGCATGATCTCGGCCGCCTAACCCAAAGGCAATTCCGCCGGCAATGGCCAGCATCGCGACGACCGCGCGGAACAAATCCTGGACAAAAGCCGTTGCCACGCGCAATTCCGCGAGTGCGGCTAAGAAAGCAAAGATCAACACTGCCCACTTCGTAATCAGAGCTAATGTGTCCGTGGTGTGCAGCCCTCCCGCATGCAGCGAGTGGCGAACAACACCTTGGAGGAAATTCGCGGCCACCATTCCAATGAGCATAATCGCGACTGCTACGATCACGTTGCCAAAGTAAGGGATGACTTGACCATAAAGGAAAGCGCTGACTTGGGAGAGACCCAAAATGTCAGCCGCGGCCACAAAAGTGGCAATGATAAAGAACCACTTTACCAGCCAGTTGCCAAAGCTTGCTACTGACAATTTTTTTCCGGTTCTGGCAGATAATTTATCTAATCCCAAACTGTTAGCCAAATTGTCAATTTTTATGAGGTCGAGAACTTTTTGGACCAAATTGCCCAAACCCATCCCGACTAACCAACCCAAAATCAGGACCACGATTGCGACCACCAACACTGGCACAAAACTCGCCAAGCGGTCATAAAGACCCTGCAGTGAGATGGCAATTACTTCACCTGTTGGCATTTAGAATATCACCCCCTCTCAACAAAATTAATTATTCGCCTAAAATCTGAATAATCGCGCGGCGTTTTCGGCCGCCGTCTAATTCTACAAAAAAGATACTTTGCTGCTCACCCAAAAGCATTTTGCCTCTCACCACCGGGATACTTTCGCTTGCCCCCAAAAGAAACGCTTTGACATGCGCGTGTCCATTACTGCGTTCATCGGGTTTGACTTTGGAGCGAATTTCAAATAGATCATGAGCATAATTAATATCAATCGGCGCTGTCCGATACAGCATCTTCATAAGATCTTGCTTTAAAAGTGGCTCATTGTGATTGATTCTGATGGCAGCGGTGGTATGCGGAGAAAAAATGACCACGATTCCCGTGCGGGCCTTACTTTTAGCCAAAGCGGCATTGACTGTATCAGTAATATCTAAAATTTCAAATTGGGTTTGGGTTTCCAGGGCAAGTTCTTGTTGGTAGGTAATCATTACCTTAAATTTGCAAGATAAAAACCACGACCGCGTGGCAGCCTAAGACACTTTGCTTTGAATTTTTTGTTTCTTTGAAGCACTTTCAATTGATTACCATAATTATAGCAAATTTGTGTGCATTTTGTCAAATTCTTCCGCGGCCGCGGCCACGGCTTCCGAGTAGCTGGGATAAGCATGGATCATGCGCCCGATTTCGGTAACTGGCACTTTGGCCTTGATCGCAACCGCAATTTCGTGAATGAGCTGGCCGGCATTTTGGCCAACAATATGCCCCCCTAAGATTTGCTTGGTTTTTGCATCTACCACCAGTTTTACAAATCCGCGGCGGTCGTGATCAATGAGTGCCCGCCCCAGATTGCCCATTGGAAATTTGGCTATGGCTACCTCAAAACCTTTTTTGCGAAAAAGGTTTATCAAAAACTCTCACCCAAGAGCCCATTCCTTGAGCGTCTCATACTTCGTGTTGCCGCAAATCCACTTGCCGCTTTTCTCATTGAACAAAAAAGGAATCCCC
>CAYPVQ010000066.1:0-2920 GCA_964414215.1 uncultured Candidatus Saccharibacteria bacterium
ATGGCGGAAGCGAGAAGCTGACGAACCCAACCCCCGCCGGTACTGTAAATCATTAGTAAGCCTAAAAGCGGCAAGATAATCACTGCCAGCAGCAATGGCCAGTCAAAATATTTTAACCTTTTGAACATAAGTGAAAACTTATCTTGCCGGAATAGTTAACGGCTCTTCTAAAACCAAACCGGGATTGAGAGAATCGACTGCGGGGATTACTTGAATCTCCCCAAATTTCGCAAAGACCTTTGGCCAAATCACTCGGAAATACCGGCTTTCCAAAGCCTTAAGATCGTCAAGCACCGTGGAATTGACTGCCAGGAGCTCGGTGTTCGAGGAATCAAACACGAGAATTGTTACTTCCACTTCTTTGATTCGCAAACTCTGGGAATTTCGAATCAACCCTTCCACAAAAAACTTTCCTTCCGCCGTCACTCCACTTCCTTTCTGCAGAGTCTCCAAGGAAACCGCAAAAGCGGGTACTTGCTTGGTCCAGCGGACCGCCTCACGCTCAAGCTCGCGATCCGCCGGTTCGGCCGCCAGCGTCACTTGTTGTTTACTCACACCCTCGCTCTCGTTAGCAAGGAGGTACGTCTCTCCGGGAACTTCTTTGACTATCGCGGCGCTGCGATCTTTGAGAATAAATTTATAGGTAATGCTCCGGGCGGAAATCTCCGCGTTCGGATTAACCAGTTGCGCCGCGAGTGAATACTCTTGCGGGACAACTTCGAGAAGCTTAACTTGGAAAATCTTAATGTCGCGGGGATGATAAGGATTAAGATTGACCACAGGTGGCTGCAAAGAAGCAAGAAAAGAATTTAAAAAACTCCGCTCCAGCCACCGCCTCCCCGGAATGGCAAGCAGTAAAACAGCCAGGAGAACGAGAAGCCAAATCTTCGGCCCCATCCCGCTTTGAAATTGTTCGTAAACCGAGAGTAAAAAACTCTTTTCTTTATACAAGAGCTCTTCTTTCTCCGGGAAATTTGGTATGTTTATCACTTAAGTTATCCCCTTTTCTATATTATAATACCCCTGTTATCGATTATCAATTACCGATTATGAATTCTTTTGTCCACCTCCACGTCCACTCTCACTATTCGCTTTTAGACGGGCTGCCGAAAATCCCGGAGCTTATTGCGGCGGCCAAAAACCTCGGCATGCCGGCTTTGGCCCTTACTGACCACGGCGCTTTGTATGGGACTATGGAGTTTTACAAACAGGCTCGATACCACGGTCTCAAACCGATCATTGGGGTAGAGGCCTATATCGCGCCAGATACGCTTCAGAGTAAAAAAGGACCAACCCAAAGCGATTATTTTCACCTCGTGCTCTTGGCCCGCAACCTGGAAGGCTATCATAATCTTTTAGAGCTCGTCACCATCTCCCAAATCGAAGGTTTTTATTACAAACCCCGAATTGACAAACCAACCCTCGCGCGTCTGGCGCGCGGGCTCATCGGCCTCTCGGGTTGTCTGCGAGGCGAAATTGCACGGTTTATCTCCTCGCAAAGGTACGATGCCGCCAAAAAAGTAGCCCGAGAATATCAAGCAATCTTTGAGCCAGGGAGTTTTTATCTGGAAATCCAACGCAATACCGAAGATCCCGTACAAAGTCTAGTTAACCAAGGTTTAATAAAATTAGCGCAAGAGACAAATCTTCCTCTAGTAGCAACCAACGACAGTCATTATCTTAACCTCGAAGACAGTGTCGCCCAAGATATTCTGGTGTGTGTGGGAACGGGCCACACGGTTACGGATCCAGATCGTTTAGATATGCGTAAAGCGCAACTGGATTTGAAGTCTTCCGAGGAAATGGCCAAGCTTTTTGCAGATCTTCCCCAAGCCTTGGAAAATTCAGTCAAGATAGCGGAAGTTGTGGATTTGGAATTGGAATTGCAGAAACTGCATTTCCCAAGCTTCTTGGTGCCAGAAGGTCACTCGCCCGAAACTTATTTTGAAGAACTCTGCTACCAAGGACTAGCCAGTCGCCACAAAGGTGAGGCTATCCCCGAAAACCTCTTAAGCCGGCTCAAATATGAAATTGACGTCATCAAAAACAAAGGCTTTGCCACTTATTTTCTGGTCGTGGCAGACCTCGTCAACTGGGCGCACAGTCGCGGAATTATCAGTACCACCAGAGGCTCCATCGGTGGCTCCCTGGCGGCCTACGGCTTGGGGATTACCACGATGAACCCAGTGGAATACAAGCTGCCGTTTGAACGGTTTTTAAACCCTTACCGTCCCACACCGCCGGATATTGACATTGATTTTGCTGACAACCGCCGCGATGAAGTATTGCAGTATGTCTCGGAAAAATACGGCAAAGACAAAACGGCGCAAATTGTCACCTTTGGGACCATGATGGCCCGAGCCGCGGTGCGCGACGTGGGACGAGCCTTGGGTATTCCTTATTCCAAATGCGATAAGCTTGCCAAGATGATCCCCTTTGGCAAGCAAGGCTTTCACATGAGCATTGACCGATCTTTACAACTCTCCCCCGAACTACAGGAGGCTTACCAAAAAGACCCGGAAACCAAAAACCTCATTGAACTTGCCAAAAAAGTTGAAGGCTGTGCGCGGCACGCTTCCATCCACGCGGCCGGAGTAGTCATCGCCCCTACCAAATTAACTAACTATACCCCCCTGCAGCTTGATACTGACAACCAAAACGTCATTACCCAATATGACATGCATTCGGTAGAAGACGCGGGGCTGGTGAAGATGGATTTCTTAGGAATCCGCAATCTCTCAATCCTCGGAAACGCGGTAGAAATTGTCAAAGCTTCGCGCGGCATTGAAATCGATTTGCAAAATCTTCCCTTAAACGACCAAAAAACTTTTGCCCTGCTTTCTTCTGGGGCAACCATGGGCGTATTCCAGCTCGGCGGTTCGGGTATGACCAAAAATTTAGTTGATCTCAAACCCACGAA
>CAYPVQ010000066.1:2930-5996 GCA_964414215.1 uncultured Candidatus Saccharibacteria bacterium
ATTTTTGACATCATGGCCATGATTTCACTCTACCGCCCTGGTCCCATGGAATCCATTCCTGAATTTATTGCCCGCAAACACAACCCCGCCCTGATTTCCTATCTCGACCCGCGCCTCATGGAAGTTTTGGATCTCTCTTATGGGGTGATTACCTACCAGGATGACGTCTTGCTTATTGCCATTAAGCTTGCCGGCTATACCTGGGAGGAAGCCGACAGGCTCAGAAAAGCCATGGGCAAAAAGATTCCCAAAGAAATGGCAGCCCAAAAAGAAAAATTTATCCAAGGGGCAATTGACAATGGACTGCCTTCCGAAAAGGCGATTAAACTTTGGGGGCTCATCGAACCGTTTGCGGCTTACGGTTTCAATAAAGCTCATGCTGCTTCCTATGCCATGGTCGCTTATCAAACCGCGTACATGAAAGCGAATTTTCCGGTGGAGTTTATGGCTGCGGTCTTAACAGCCGAGTCCGGGGATAACGAAAAAGTTGCCGCCGCTGTCGCGGAATGCCAAAACCTTGGTATTAAGATTTTACCACCAGACGTCAATGAATCCTTAGCAGATTTCACGGTCATTGAGGAAGCACAAATTCGCTTTGGGCTGAATGCCGTTAAAAATTTAGGCTCGGACGTAATTGCCACAATTATCAAAGAACGCCAGACAAATGGGCTATTCCAATCCTTAGCTCAACTCCTGCGACGCGTTAAAACTCGCAACTTCAATAAAAAATCTTGGGAGGCCTTGGTGAAAAGCGGCTCGCTTGATCGCTTTGGAGAAAGAAATGAACTTCTGGCAAATACGGAAAGTATTCTGGAGTATGCCCGAGGAGCACAGCGCCAAGCAGCTGCTGGACAAACTTCCTTGTTTGCGGGAAGTGCCAAGGAAGGAGAAGTCGAACTCGTACTGAAGCCAGTTACAGAAGCAACCGAGGCCCAAAAACTCTCTTGGGAAAAAGAACTCCTGGGGCTCTATGTCTCGTCTCATCCCCTCAAAAATTACCAGGCTTTGCTCGCCCAACACGGTATCCCCATCAAGAGCTTAACCGCGCAGCAGGACGGGACCTTCTGTACGCTCGGCGGAATCATCACCCGAGTCCAGACTATCTTGACCAAAAAAGGAGAGCAAATGTGTTTTGCCGACCTCGAAGACTTGCAGGGCAAACTCGAACTGGTGGTGTTTCCAAGCGTGTTTAGTGAATCTCGAAGTTTGCTCGCAACCGATAAAATCATCCTCGTCCGCGGCCGGCTGTCGGATAAAGACGGGGAATTAAAACTGCTGGTGGAAAAAATTGTACCGATAAACGACCCTTCTGGCCTGCAGGGAAATGTAACCGAGGCCTTTGAACATCCATCTACCCCCTCTCAATCTCCCCGCCAAATCAGCGGAGGAGAAACCTCCTCCCCCACTTTCTCCCCCTCCCGCAGGGAATGGGGAGAGAAAGAGGAGGTGAAGGCTGACGACAGTAAACTCCTCAAAATCCGCATCCCGGCCGCGGCTTCCCCCCAAGTCTTTTCCAAACTCAAAAACGTGTTTGCCCAATTTCCGGGGAAGACTTTAGTCAGTCTCGTCATCCCTGACCGCGAAGGAACGGCGCGCGAAGTCAAAACTAATTTTACTGTAGATAACACGGAAAAATTTAAAACCCAGCTCAAAACTCTACTTAGAGAAAGCATCAAGGCCTGATCCCTTCTCCCCCTCCCGTCGTAAAGATCTCCCGAAGGGAGACAGGGAAGGGGGAGAGAAAGAGGGGGTGTAGCGTGCCCATCCCCGATCGGAATCGAGGACAGGTTTATGGGCTTTTTCCTTTGTGGCTCATTTCCCAGGCATTTGAGCCACAAGCTTGGTTTTTTATTGACCCCGTTAGACAATAATTGATTTACACCGCCCTGATTTGCTACATACAAGAGAACAGCAAAACACGAAGGAAAACCCTGCTTGCCGCTTATTGTCTAACGGGGTTGACAAAATTAATTTATCGCCCTACACTTCACCTTACCAGTTACGTTACCACAAGGCCTCACCACCCTCGGAGTATCTGGCAAAGAGAATAAATTAAGTGTCCGCCGATGAGGCGGAAAGCTGGGTGGAACCTCCCGAAGAACATCGGGACCCAGACAACAAATTTGTTGGTCTGGGTTTTTGTTTAATAAATTGATCGTCATTGCGAGGAGTCCCCCGATCCGGATCGGGGAACGACGAAGCAATCTCAGGAAAAGAGCCAAAAGATTGCCACGCCCCGCGAGTACTCGGGGCTCGCAATGACAGAAAAATACTATATGCCCAAATCATCATCCCTCGAAAACATTCGCCATTCCCTCGCGCACCTCCTGGCTGCCGCGGTCCTTGAACTTTGGCCGGATGCAAAAAGAGCCATTGGCCCGGCAATAGAGAATGGTTTTTACTATGACTTTGAATTCTCACACCCAGTTTCCGAGGCCGATCTTCCCAAAATCGAAAAGAAAATGCGCGAAATTTTGCCGACTTGGGATAAATTTACTCGCCACGAACTGACGGCCAAAACAGCCAAGAAAGAATATCCGGGAAATTCTTACAAGCGCGAGCTTATTGACGAGTTCTCTGAAAAAGGCAAAAAAAAGGTCAGCTTTTACAAGTCTGGAAATTACTGGGACCTTTGTCGCGGCGGGCATGTGGTGAGCGCACGGGAAATCAATCCCGAAGCTTTCAAGCTCACTCACTTGGCCGGGGCCTACTGGCGCGGCGATGAAAAAAATCCCATGCTCACGAGAATTTATGGTCTTGCCTTCGCCACTAAAAAAGAACTCAATGAATATTTGAAAATGCAAGAGGAGGCCAAGAAACGAGATCACAAAAAACTGGGAGTGGAACTGGACTTGTTTACTTTTTCAGACCTCGTCGGTGCCGGTTTGCCGCTATTTACTCCCAAAGGCACAACAATCAGAGATCTCCTCGATGACTTTGTCTGGTCACTGCGCCAGAAACACGATTATCAAAAAGTAGACATTCCGCATATCGCCAAAAAAGAGCTTTACCAAACTAGCGGACACTGGGACAAATTCAGAAGTGAACTGTTCCAAATAACAACAC
>CAYPVQ010000067.1:0-5946 GCA_964414215.1 uncultured Candidatus Saccharibacteria bacterium
GTCCGCCGGGCTTTGGGAGTAACCCAAAATTCCATATATTTACCAAGCATCAAGCGGGTCTGCGCATCAATTGCTGGAAGAGAGCCAAAAATGGTCGAAACGATAGGCACAAAAACCCACTGCAAGACCATGTTGACTGTCTTCCACTTACTATATCCTTTGGGCCGCGGGGGAATAAGCACGAGGTTAATGTATACGGAAAAGATGAGAAAGATAGTGGCGATTTGCATAATTAATCTGGTCAGAAGCGGCAGATTAAAGGCAAACACTCCTTCCTCAAATCGCGGACCTCCTAAAATTAGAGGCAGCCACCCAAGAGCCGCGATCATAATCGAGGCGGTGGCCCAAAAATATTTTCCCTCCAATTCTCGTTCAATATAAATAAATTTTTTCCAAAATGGGATGAGTTTATCGTGCAGGGCATTGGTTACTAAATAAGGAAAATTTTCCACGCCCCAAGCCCAGCGGCGTTTTTGTTTGTACTGCCCCACTAACGTTCTAAAGTAGGTCTCGTCCAACATCGCATCCAGGGAAACCGTGGTGAATAGCGGCTTGGTGCGGTAATGGCCGTGGTATTTCAGCCAGCAGCGCCAAAAGATTTGCGAATCATCAGAGATCACATCAACTGGCCAAAAATCAACCTCGAGAAGTGCCTTAAGTGTCATGGCGTGCGAGGAAAAAGTAACCAACCGATCAGGTCTTGAAGCCTCCACCATTTGCCAAAAAGAGTTAGCGACAGCCACGACCCGGGTAATAGCCGGAGCATCCCAAATATTGTTATTGTAGACGGGCATTGGCTGATAGCTCGTATGATAAGGATCAGGAGAAGTCAAAAAAGCGCAAGTTAAGTAAGCAAAATAATTTTTCGCAACCATGGTATCGCAGTCAAAAGCCGAGACCAGAACATTTTCCACGGGAATACTCAAATCTTTGAGAATTTGCACTGCCTGCCGCGCCGCATAGGTTAAATTTGCGCCCTTGGCCTTGATCTCCCCGGCAATACCGTCGGGATGCATGGTTACGAGGAAGCGGAAAAATTTATCGCCATACCGTTCTTGCAGGATCTGCGCATTTCTGACCGCTCGGTCATAATCTCGCTCCTCGAACGCTGCTACAAAAAAGATTTGATTTTTCGGAAACTCGGCCTCCAGAATCGAACGGATAGAATTGTCCAAAACTTCTAAATTTTCTTTGTAAGTCGGTAAGATGACCAAATGATAAATTTGCTTGGCGCGTGAAAAACCCTCGAGCTTCGCAAGCCAGTCAACTCGGCCATGTAATTTAAGTTTGTGAAAACTGCTTAAAAGGTGCAGGGCGGTGTTGATGGCCTTCAAGACCCAATAAATATCAAAAACGATGATGTAAATTGCCACCCAAAAGGGAACAAAATAAGAAAACGCTACCGCACCCAACAACGTAAACCAGGTGAGGGTTCCAGGCAAAATCTCCAAAAAACGATAAAATGAAGTTCTACGTTTCACCTAATTCAAAGTTGACTCAAGCTCAAAGCGGCAAGGAATAACAAAACTTGGATGATTGCTGCCGCCACGCTCAAAAAATAACTAAAAAGTTTTTCACTTTGGTAGATGGTTTTCGCGAGAAAAAAATTCAAAACTAAGATTAAAAGGCTGGCCCCTGGCAGTTGATAAATTTTCCTGGAACTTCCTAGAAAATCAATGCCGAAAACAATGTTAAAATGCAGCGGAACCGGCTTAGCCGCAAACCCGAAATTGCTTAAAAGCCCTATCCATAGTATAATATTTAACGCAAGACCGCTAAGAAAAGAAACCAAAATCAAACGGTCTTTAAGAAAATCTGTCATCTTAAATCAAAGGCAGTATAGCTATTTTTAAGACATACTACAAGGGAATAGTGGTAATCATGCTGGGGGTGATGTTAGCCTTGGGACTTTTCAGTATGGCCCAAGACAGTGGCATTGTGGATGAAGTAGCGCATATCCCCGCCGGTTATAGTTATCTCAAATTTGGGGATTACCGGCTTAATCCCGAACATCCTCCGCTTCTTAAGGATCTTGCCGCCCTTCCCCTCTTATTTTTAGATCTCAAGTTCCCCACAAACCTTTCCGCCTGGACAACCGAAGCCAATGGCCAATGGGAAACTGGCTGGCATTTTATTTACCATATTGGCAATAATGCTGACCAGATTCTTTTTTGGTCAAGACTGCCAATTTTACTGCTGTCTTTAGTTTTCGGCTATGTGATTTATCGGTTTTGCAAAAAACGCTATGGCCTAAATGTGGCCCTGCTGTCCTTGTTTTTCTTTGCTCTCTCCCCTAACCTCCTCGCCCACTCGCGGTTTGTCACGACTGATTTAGGGATTGCCGCATTTATATTTTTTGCTCTGCTTTTCTTTTTTGAATATTTAGAGAAACCAACCTGGAAAAATCTCTGGTTCGCAACCATCTTTTTTGCTCTGATGCAACTGGCAAAATTTTCGGCAGTAATTATGTATCCATTTTTTATTTTGCTGACAGTCATTGCCCTCCTCGTATGGAAAAAATCAATCTATATCTGGGGGCTAGTCTTTATTTTTGCGGTAAGTTTTGCCCTAATTTGGATTTTCTACATTCCTCACACCTGGAACATGCCCCTCCTTGCTCAAGACAATCTCATTACCAGTTCGCTGCAATGGGGTTTTGGTAAAAAGGTCGGCGAATTCCTGGTCAGTCTTAATGATTTGCCGGGAATGAAGTCAATTGTCCAATATCTTTTGGGGGTAGCAATGGTCCTTACCCGGGTGCAAGGCGGAAACACTACTTATTTCTTGGGGAGCGTGAGCAATCAAAGTTTTGCCTGGTACTTTCCGGTAAGCTACCTCATCAAAACCCCGGTTCCGGAGTTATTTTTAGCATTTCTAACTTTAAGTTCGGGAATTTACCGGTACTTTCGCAAAGCTCCTGCCGCCATCAAGCAAAAGACCATCAAGTATGCGCGAGAGAATTTTGTAGAATTAACCTTTATCCTCTTTATAATTTATTACAGCTACCTTTCGATAAGCGGCAATCTGAATTTGGGGATAAGACACCTCTTCCCCATCATTCCTTTAATTTTAATTTTGGTGGCTAAGGAAACTGTGGATTGGATTAGAGAAACAAAATCCCCAGAGCTGAAACTTGGCTACCAGGGAACTCTGGTTCTGCTCCTTACGTGGTATGGTCTATCGAATTTCCTAATTTTTCCCAATTATGTAGCTTACTTTAACGAAATTATTGGCGGGCCGCAGCAAGCTTATAAATATGTCAGTGACTCGAATATTGATTGGGGGCAAGATCTTAAACGGTTGGTGACATATGTCAAAGCCCATCCGGAAATAAATAAAATTGCAGTTGATTATTTTGGCGGCGGGGAACCCAAATATTATTTCTGTAAACGGCTTCCCCCTAGTTATGACTGCTCTGAATCTGCCTATCTGGAATGGCACGCGCAAAACGGTCGGCCACCTACTAAATATATTGCGGTTTCGGAAACCTTTCTGATGAATGATCTATTTTGGGCGCCCTTAAGAAAAGACGAGGGGTATTCGTGGTTACGTGAAACTAGACCCCTCGCCAAAATTGGTTATTCAATTTACTTATACAAAATAAATCCAGCACCTTCGCCGTAGGGTATTAAATCCTGCGGGATGGTGCCCCGATAAAATGAAATTATTCTATCACTGTTCCGTGGAAGTGTCTTCTGCGCAAAAAATTTTCAAAGTTTTTGAGATTCTGCCCACCCATCACCACGACTCTTATCCCCAGCTTTTGGGCTAACTGTGCCCCAACCGGGTCAAAGGGCAGATTTATCCCCGGCCGCCATTTTTGGCCAAATTGGCGCAAAAATTGTTGCCAGGTAAGGTATTCATGCCTTTTGGCTTGTTTATGATAACGCGGATCGGCCTCATAAACATAAGCGATATTTGATAAGTTAATCACGGTTTTAACTCCGTAAGTTTGCGCAATTCTTACTGCCACATAATCAGTTGACCAGCCCGGTTTCCAACCTGACACGATATTGACTTTTTTCAGGCTTCTCCCTGCCTCTGAAGGATCATTAATTATTCCTTTGCGGGCGAATTTGCCAAAGGCGGAATTGAGAAGCTGGGCATTGAGTTTCGTAGCCGAGATGCCCATCCAGTCAAGGTCAAAATTGGAAACGGTTCTTGACAACTTTTTGGCGGCGGCCACATATTTTCTGGCGATTGCTCCCCCGCCAGTGACAATAAAAAATGTGTCACCCTTTTTGACCCGGTGTTTAACTAAAGTGATGAAATTTTTGACAAACCTTATGTCAATCTCACTAGGTACAATAATTGATCCGCCTAAGGAAATAATATATTTCATAAATTCTACCCCTCCCTCAATCCCTCCCCTCTCAAGGGGAGGGAGACGAGGGGATCGCGCAAGGTGCGTCTTGGTAACAATAATAAGCAGTATTCGGAAGCCGTAAATCAATATAAGAGAGACCGGTATAAGTTTCTGATTTTATTTCTTGACTAAGTACTAAACTTAAATTGCGAAGCTGCGGCAAAACTTGCCTTTCTAAATCAAAATAAACTCCAAAACCAATGGCGGTTTCCAAAAACAAGTCAGAACTCTTTAGGGCCGGCAAAGAAAAGCTTACCAAGGTTGTCTCAGTAATCTCCTGCGGCCAGCGGTCTTTAAGTTCCGCAACAAATGCTAGGGTTTTTTGCACTTCTAATTCCTGGCCGACTTTAATCTCGGCTTGACTTCGGTCGACAATTAAAATCTCGGAAAAGGCCGCCGCTGAATAATTATTAATTTTTTGAAAGACCACCCCGTCTTGATCCAAAAGATAAAAATTATCTGCGCTCTGCCAAATGTAAAGCGGCTTTCGTTCTTCAATTGCAATCTTCAGTTTGTTTGGGAGTACCCTCGCAAAAGCAGTAATTTGCCGCACTTTAGGAAATTCTTTTTGTAAAGCTCGAAGTAAGCTTTGCCGGTTCAAAACCAAAATATGATTTCGAGGAATAAAATAGGTTCTCTCTTGTCCCAGAGAAGTAAATACCCCTTCCACTTCTTGGGAAGTCAAAGCTGAAGACTCGGGTAGCACTGCTTCCTGGACCAAAAACATTTGTGACAAGGTTAAAAAATAAATTACAACCAAACCGAGAAAGCCTAAAAGCAACGAGAGAAGCCTAGAGCGAAACCCCCAGCCAGCTGGCGGACGCTGGTATCGCCTCGCTCTCAAAAGTTTTTCCTGAAACTCCGGGCGCCTGAACCTGATCTGTTTTTTGGGATCGCGTCTGGGGAGGCCAAACATTTCAAGCGGCTATCCCTGTCCTTTCTTGAATCCCAGCTTTTTCGATTTTACACTCTTCAAAATGTCCGATTCAAAGACATGGTTAATTTTTTGTTTCGCCTCTCGTCTTTGGATGGCCAGATCAACCAATTTGCGAAGCAGCTGCGGAAGGAACAGACCGCTTGCCTTCCAGAGATGATGATACAGCGTGCCGGGGAGCGGATTGATTTCATTGGCATAATATTTGCCTTGGTCTTTGTCGTACAAAAAATCCACCCGGGCTATGCCGGAACAGCCGAGGGTTTTGAAAATCCGCACCGCCAACTCCTGAATTTCCTTTGTAACCTTTTCCAAAAGTCGGGCTGGAATGACTATGCTGTTTTGCGCTTTGCCCAGCTGCGCTCCTCCTCCTTTCAAATATTTCTCTTCAAAATCAAAAAGTTCACTTTGGAAAACAGACTCCTGTAAAAGCGAAGGGGCGGGATCGTCGTTGCCGATGACACAGCAAGTTACATCCATCAAATCCTCAACAGCTTCCTCTATTATGACTTTCTCATCATAGTGCAGGGCGACCTCGATGCGAAATTCGAGGTCTTTAGAGTTTTTGTCGACCACTTTAGCTATGCCGATTGAGGAGCCTAAACGCGCCGGTTTTACGATCACGGCGGCTTTGAATTCTTGCTTG
>CAYPVQ010000068.1:0-5938 GCA_964414215.1 uncultured Candidatus Saccharibacteria bacterium
CACTTTTTGTACAAATATAAAATTGTCAAGCAGCTGCGGCAGACCACCTGGGACGGCCAGCCAGCCAAAATTTTTCGCAAATTGCACAAGGAGAAACGCGGCATCCCGACCATGGGCGGACTTTTGGTGTGGGTGACCGCGGCCCTGGTTACGAGCTTACTGAATTTATCCCGTTCCCAGACTTGGCTGCCGGTTTTTGTGCTGGTTACTTCCGGGGCTTTGGGATTTATTGATGATTTCTTGAATGTCCGGGGAGTCAATGTCGTGCGGGGACTCACGGCCAAGATTAAGTTTTTTTTCCAGTTTTTGATCGCCGGTTTAGGGGCCTGGTGGTTTTATTATAAATTGGAATTCTCCGAGGTTCGCATTCCCGCGGCCGGCCTTCTGAATCTCCCGCCGAACGTGGATATCGGCTGGCTGTATATCCCGCTATTTATTTTGACGGTCGTGTTTATTACGAATGCCGTCAACATTACGGACGGGCTTGACGGCTTGGCCGGGGGAACGTTGGCGGCCAGTTTTGCCGCAATCATGGCCCTCGCTTTGGTGCAAGGTCAAGTGGGCATTGCGGCTTTTGCGGGGACGATTATTGGCGCGCTTTTAGCTTTTTTGTGGTTTAATATTTTTCCGGCGAGATTTTTTATGGGGGATACGGGAGCATTTGCCCTGGGAGCAACCCTCGCGGTGCTGTCTTTTTTGACCAATACCGTTTTGCTGCTCCCCATAATCGCCTTCGTGTTTGTGGTTGAAGCTTTTTCTTCGCTCTTGCAGCGGCTTAGCAAAAAGTATTGGCAGCGAAAAATTTTTTTGATTGCCCCGCTGCATCATCATTTCGAAGCTTTGGGTTGGCCAGAAACCAAAGTCACCATGAGATTTTGGGTGATTGCCGCAGTCACGGCAACCTTAGGTTTGGTGATAGGTCTAATTTAGTCCCTCACCTTTCGTCCGAAAAGGCAGAGGAAGAATTAAATTTTATGCATATTGCAATTAATACAGTCGAAAGGTGAGGAATGGCAAGTTTTGATATCTTAATCAGAGACGGTACCGTCCTAGACGGCATTGGGATCAACGGCCGCGCGCTGGACATTGGGATTACGGGAAAAGAGATTAAGGCCCTGGGCGACTTGGAGCGAGCTCCGGCAAAGCTCGTAATCTGGGCTCAAGACAAATATATTGCCCCCGGGTTTATTGATATCCAAAATCATTCGGATTCCTATCTCACTTTGCTGGAAATCCCGAGTCAAGACAGTTTGGTAACTCAGGGGATTACCACGATTGCGGTTGGCCATTGTGGAACATCGCTTGCCCCTCTGGCTAACCCGGAGGCCTTTCGATCGGTACAGAAATGGCACAGCTTAGCTGGGGTTAATCTTAATTGGTTAACTTTTGCTGAATATCTCGAAGCCTTGCGCAACTACCCTCTAGGAGTTAATGTCTTAAGTTTGGTGGGACACTCAACACTCCGACGCGGACTTTTAGGAGACGAAGCCAGACCAGCTACAGCCGAAGAGATTAAAATCACTGTCAAGTTACTTGCCGAGAGTTTGGAGATTGGCAGTGGGGGGCTTTCCTTAGGTTTAATCTATGCGCATGAAGTTGATGCCGCGGCAGAAGAGTTTGCGGCAGGCGCCAGACTTGTCGCCTCCAAAAATAAGCTTTTGAGTGTTCATTTACGGTCCGAAGGCGCGCACGTGGTTGAGGCAGTGGATGAGGTAATTGGACTTTCGCAAAAATCAGGAAGCCGGCTCAAAATTTCTCACTTTAAGATGCGGGGTCGTCAGAATTGGCCGCTTCTGGAACAAGCCCTCGCGGCGATTGATCGCGCCTACCAAAAGGGCATTGACATCTTCTTTGACGTCTATCCCTATACTACTTCCTGGACTGTACTTTACACTTATTTACCAAAATGGGCCTACGAGGGCGGCCGAGCGGCAATTTTACGAAATCTTTCCGATCCTCCCACGCGGCAAAAGATTTTAGCTTACCTGAAAAGTCAGGAACAAAATTTAGGCAAAATTTTTATTGCGACTTCGGAAACCAATCCGGCTTTTTTGGGAAAAACTTTGGCCCAAATTGCCGCCAATCAGGAGATTTCAGTGGAGGAGGCGTTGCTCAATGTCATTTCGGGAACCCAGGCCCAAGTCATTGTGTTTGATGAGAATTTGTCCGAAGATGTCTTGAACCTTCTCCTGCGGCATCCCCTGTCTGTAGTGGGCAGCGACGGGACTGGCTATGATTTTAATTTCTCGGCAACCCACGGCTTGGTGCACCCGCGGTGTTTTGGGACCTTCCCTAAGTTTTTGAGCATGGTGAGAGATCGCAAACTCATGTCCTGGGCAGAAGCAATTAAAAAAATTACCTCTAAGCCAGCGGAGAAATTGGGACTGCGGGGGCGAGGGAAGATTATCACCGGCTCCATCGCTGATCTCGTGATTTTTGATCCGCGGGAGATTGGCTCCCAAGCCTCTTACGAAAATCCGTATCAGCAGAGTACGGGGATTGACTATGTCTTGGTCAATGGCAAAGTCGCTTTTAGCGCTCGGGAGCCTACCAGCGAACCCGCCGGCCAAGTTTTGCGAGTATGAAAAACTTATTATTTATCCAGCACCACTTTTATTGAAAACGTGGCGCTGGATTTATTGAATTAAACAAAAAGGGATTGAGAGCGTTTAAGTTGACGTTCAATCCCTTAACTTCATTTTGAGACGGATGGCCTTGAGAAGCTCATTCAAGGCGTTTTTGAGTCTAGGTCGAGTCGCTGCTGATGGTTCCTGGACTTTGGTTGGAAGCATAGGAGCGTCTTGCAAAGACGGTGCTTGTAGGGGTTTTGCGATGGGGAAAAAATCCCTTTCTGTTTGCCACCAGTCAGCAACTAACCGGTCTAGCTCCTCATCAGTTGGTCGCTGTCTAATCCGTGTGGCATAGGCGAACTGATAGATCGCCTCAATCGGAAGCTTTACTGGTTTTTCCGCGAAAGGGATAATTACCTGAACTTCTGGGTTAAATTGTAGGAGTCTCTCTCGACAGGCCGCGCACGGCATTACGAGATGCACTCTCCCGCCTTCTTCGTTCCTGGCACGACGTGCTGTAACAATAGTCAGTAGCCTGTCCTTCGCTATGGCCGCAAACCCTTGGGCAAAAGCTTCGGCACAGATTGAAAATTGTCCGACCTTGGCATCGAACTGAAGGCCAAGATAGAGGCCTTTGCGCCCTTGCGCAACTGAAGCGAGTTGATGGAAGCCGGCTTCGTAGTATTCCAAAACCGCTTTTTTCGCCCGGTCTATAAGGGCCCTGTCTTCATCCGTGAGCGGATAAAGACGAGCTTCAGCCTCTAGAACCTCTTGTATCCGTTCACTGAGTGACAACATTTTACCTCCTCCTTCTCGTCGTTTTACAAGCCTAGCATAAATTTTTCCTACTGTCAACAAGCTTTAGGAATTAACCCACCCAAAAAAATTGGCAAACCGCCGATTGTTTGCTATAGTAATATAGGCTTAAGTATTTCTAATAATTAATATTTAATTTATGCCAGAACAACGGGGATTTAGTTTCGAGGAACCAGAGTTACCTTATCATGATCGACCGTCTAGAACCCGCAAAAAGGCAGGACTGCCGAAGGATCCGATCAAGCGAAAACGCATGGAAGAGATGCTGCGTCCTCAAGAACGTAGAGAGCCCAGTGAAGAACCGATAAAAATTCCAAAAAGCCCCGAAGATGAATTAGGGAACGATTAAGGGTTGGGTTTTTTAAAGCTTAGTTGAATTAATAGGGAGATTTGTTAAAATAGTACCATAGTACGAACTATTGTACTTTTTACCAGAATCAAAGTGGCGAAGTTTACTCCTAAAAATCGACTCTTTGGAAAGGATAAAGAAAGGCTGCTTTTTGCCTTTTGCCATGCCTTGCACTCCATAAAATCCCCTGAAGAGGGCGCTTTATTCATTCAGGATTTGTTGTCCGCTCCCGAGGCCGAAATGTTGGCAAAGCGGTTAAAAATCGCGGAGCTGCTTATCGAGGGATACACTTTTGATCAAATCAAGGCAAAACTCAAGACCAGTAAGGGCACTGTGGCACGGGTAAGCTTGTGGCTGCAAGAAAGCGGTGAGGGATTCAGGCGGGTTATTAAGAGACTCCCCGAATATCCAGAAGAAGAGTCGGAAGCGCCGGAACGGAAGTGGGGAAAGCTCAAGTACATTTATCCCCAATATTATTGGCCCCAATTATTGCTTGAAGAACTGGTGAAGAATGCGCCGAGCCGTAAAAAGGAGCGGCTAATGAAGATTTTAAACAAACTGTCAAAAAAAACCATTCTCTATCGCAGATTGAATAAACTTTTACAAGAGGAGTTTAAGATCAACTATACCTTGCCGAAGAGTATTAAAACAAAAGTTCAATAGTACCAACTATGGTACTTTTTGCACACAAGTTAATCTTGAGACCTTGACTATAGAGGAGTTAAAAAAGAAGAAAGTCGTAATCCTGGGACTAGGGGTTAACCATCGGCATCTGGCCGAATATTTTAAAATTAAAAAAACCCCTTTCAAAGTCATTGGCAATTGGCAATCAGCAGATGAACTCGTCGGCAAGCTGGATAATTTTGATATTATCTTTCGCACCCCCGGCTTGCCCTATACTTCTCAAGCTATAAAGCAAGCTCTGGACAAAGGTGCGCAAATTTATAGTCAGACAAAATTGTTTTTTGATCTCTGCCCTGCTTCCATAATTGGCGTGACTGGCACCAAGGGCAAGGGGACGACTGCGACTTTAATTTACAATATTCTCACAACCGCTCGCAAAAAAGCGTGGCTTGCGGGCAACATTGGACAAGATCCATTTGAATTTCTAGACCAAATTCAGCCCGAAGATTTTGTAGTTCTTGAGCTTTCAAGTTTTCAGCTTCAAGATCTGCACAAAAGCCCGCATGTGACCGTGGTTTTAAAGATTACCCCCGAGCATTTGGATCACCATCAAACCTTGGCCGAGTATATTGATGCCAAAAAATCAATTGTGAAATACCAAAACGAGCAGGATTTTGCAGTTTTGAATTATGATAATGAGGAGACGAGGAGTTTTGCCCAAATTACAAAAGCAAAAATTATTTGGAATTCCACAAATCAGGAAGTTAAGCCGGGGTGCTATGTGCAGGATGAGAAAGTCGTCTTGAATACCCCCCTCACCCCTTCCCTCTCCCCCTTGAGGGGGAGAGGGAGAAAGAGCTTGCTCCGTACTCGATATGGGGGTGAGGGAGAAACCATCATGGACATTGCTCAAGTCAAGCTCCTCGGCCGCTTTAATCTCGAAAATGTCACAGCCGCGGTTGCCGCAGTTGCGGCAGTTGGGGTAACTGAAGCCGAAGTGATTCGTAAAGTTATTTCCGACTTCAAAGGCCTTCCCCATCGTCTGGAATTTGTGCGCGAACTGAAAGGAGTAAAATTTTACAATGACTCGGCTTCCACGACTCCGGAAACAACCACAGCCGCAGTTTCGGCTTTTGCCGAACCAATCATTTTAATTGTCGGCGGTTCAGAAAAGAACGCAGACTATAGCAGACTGGCACAGACAATCGCAGACAGTAAAATCAAGGCCTTAATCCCCATTGGTCTTATTGGTCCCAAGATTGCAGCTCAAGCACGCCAGGCCGGCTACCAAGGACGGATAGTCGACGAAAAGTTAGAAAACATGGAAAAGATTGTGACAAAGGCAAATGAATTAGCACTAGCTGGTGATGTGGTCCTTCTTTCTCCCGCAACAGCCAGCTTTGATATGTTTAAAAATTATCTTCACCGAGGTGAACTCTTCAAAAAGTTTGTAGAGCGTTTATAACCAAACCCTGGTTAACCCGCCAAATCGGGCGAAATGGCGGGCCAAAAGTAACAAGGCGGGTAGTCCACATGGGAATACCCGCCGTACTCGTCTTCCGTCCTCGGCAGCTAACCG
>CAYPVQ010000069.1:0-5928 GCA_964414215.1 uncultured Candidatus Saccharibacteria bacterium
GAGTTTATCCCCCTCACCTGGCCTGCGGTCACCCTCTCCCTCGAGGGGAGAGGGATAAAATGTAATTGCGTTCTCATCGGTCCGGGGATGGAGACATCGAGGCGCACTTATAATTTGGTCAAGGAAGTTTTGAAAAGCAGAATCAAAGCAGTCCTGGACGCTGACGCATTGAAAGTTTTGGACGGCAAACTTTTAAGGTTACTGAATCGAAATCATATTCTTACCCCGCACGCGGGAGAGTTCAGAAACAGCTTCGGTCTGCCGGCAAATGCCAAAAATGTTGAAAAAGTAGTGAGAAGTTATCACTGCAATGTCGTCCTGAAAGGCAAAGTAGATATAGTAGGGGTTTACCAATTCCATGGAATTGGTAAACAGAAGAAGACAGGAGCGAAGGTAGGATATAATGATACTGGCAACGCCGGGATGACCAAAGGCGGGACAGGTGATGTGTTGGCTGGGTTGATCGCGGGTTTTTACTGTCGAAATGAAGCTTTTGTTTCAGCCGCGGCCGGGGTTTATCTGAATGGGCGGGCGGGCGATGAGCTTTATAAAACAGTCGGGCCATTTTATAATGCAGAAGATTTGGCGGAGGAGATACCAAGAACACTTTATCGCGTCATTGCGAACGAAGTGAAGCAATCCCATTGAGATTGCCGCGCTCGCTGCGCTCGCTCGCAATGACAGTAATTGTATGAAAGTCGTAATCGACACCAACATCTTGATTGGCGGTTCCTACGACGAGTCTTCCTACGCTTTTCGGATTATCAAAGAAGTCATTGAAGGCCGGCTTGAGGCTTTCGCTACGCACCAGACTATGAGCGAGAACCGGCAGATGCTTCGGAAGCTGGTGCGGGACCGAGAATATCGGGAGCTGCTGGAAGAGTTTTTTAGGAAGATGAAGATTGTAAACCCCTCCCGGCCTGCGGCCACCCTCCCCTCCACCACGGCGGACAGGTCGTCAGGAGAGGGAGCGATCGTTTCTGACCGCGAAGACGTGAAACTTTTTGAATCCGCGCTGGCCGCAAAGGCGGATTATAGTGTTACCGGGGACCGGGAAGTTTTGGATGTCGAGGAGTATCAAGGAACCAAGGTGGCCACTCCCCAAGAATTTTGGGCCAAATACAAAGGCGGCGAAGACGACTCGGCTTGGAGTGATTGGGCAAAGATGTTGATGGGAAAATAACTTATGAAAAAGTGAGCCGCGCGGGTCATCCAACTCGCGCGGCGATAACGAAAGGTGTGTCGCGAGGAACATTCATTCGAACAAGAATTCGATTTCTGTACGCTCAATTGTGACATAGTACGGACTGAGTGCAAGCCTCCTCTCCTGATACTCTGGCGGACCATCGTGCTCACAGGCGCAAAAAATTTCTGGGATATGTTCCTTCTGACTTTCCATTGGCAGGTCGCTGCGGCGAAAGACGACGTTCACTACCACGGTTAGCCCACATACTTCGGAGGGCTGGTACAAAAACAAATTGCAGAGGCTTTGTGCCACAGTTTTCAACGCCTTTTTGGGGTTGGCTTCCCCATCTGAAACCGCGAGCACAGCCCCGATCGGATGCTCTTCAAGGACCGATGACGTAGCTATTTCTCGGGTTGGAGCAAGCTGCACAAGCAACTCCGACGTCCCACCCCCCATACTTAAAAACAGACATGCATGGTATTTCAATTGTTTTTTCCTAGTTGGCATAGAGTCCTCCAGTTCAGGTTTGTGTTTAGGTATCTTATCATTTATCGTTATAAAGTCAAGCCTATTAGTCAGGCCAGTTTTTTGATAAACTTAAATTATGCCCAAGACGGAGTCAGATTTGTCATCTCAATCCAGGCTCTTAGAGGGCCTCAATGATGAGCAAAAGGCGGCGGTAACACACGGAGAAGGGCCGCTGTTGATTGTGGCCGGGGCGGGGACTGGCAAAACCACGGTTATCACGCGGCGAATTGCTTATTTAATTGAGCAGGGTCTGGCAAAACCAGAAGAGATCTTAGCACTTGCCTTTGGCGACAAGGCGGCCAATGAAATGGAAGAGCGCGCGGATCAACTTTTGCCCTTGGGCTATTACAATTTACAGATTTCCACTTTCCACTCTTTTGGCGAACAAATTTTGCGCGAGTGGGGTCTCGAGATTGGCCTCCCGGAGTTTAAAGTTTTAGATGAAGTGGGGCAGTGGCTAATGATTCGAAACAATCTCGAAAAATTTGAACTTGATTATTACCGACCCTTGGGAAATCCCACAAAATTTATTAAAGCTTTAGTCTCCCACTTTTCGCGGGCAAAAGATGAGCTGATCACACCCGAGGAGTATTTAGGGTATGCAGAGAAGATGAGGTTGGATTCAGATTTAACCCCCTCTCAATCTCCCCCTATCCCCCCAACCCAAGATCGGGGGGCAGGGGGAGAAAGAGAACGGGAAGTTGCCAATGCCTATCATGTTTATCAAAAACTACTCTTGCAAAACAATGCCCTGGATTTTGGCGATCTGATCAATTACTCTTTAAAACTTTTTCAAAACCGCCCGAAAGTTTTAGAGACCTACCGCAAACGGTTCAAATATATTCTGGTTGACGAATTTCAGGACACGAACTTTGCGCAATACGAACTTTTGAAACTTTTAGCCGCGCCGCAAAACAACCTGACTGTGGTCGGAGACGACGACCAGAGTATTTACAAATTTCGCGGGGCTTCCATCTCCAACATTTTGCACTTTCAAAAAGATTACTCATCGGCCAAATTTATTTCTCTGACTGACAATTACCGCTCCGGACAAGAGATCTTAGATCTCGCCTATAGATTCATTCAGCAAAATAATCCTGACCGGCTGGAAGTTCGCCTCAAGCTTTCCAAAAAATTAAAAGCGCACCAAACCAAAAAAGGAGAGATTGAGACACTGCTTGCCCCCGATTATGCAGCAGAAGCCAAGCTGGTTATTGAGAAAATTCTTGAGCTCAAATCTACCCCCTCTCAATCTCCCCCTTATCCCTCCAATTCGGCGGGCAAGCAAGGGGGAGAAAAAAAGAGGGGGTCTCTCCCTATCCCCCCGACCCAAGATCGGGGGACAGGGGGAGAAGGGGAACCAACTCATAACTCACCCCAACCCTCTCTTATCTTAAGAGAGGGAGAAGAAGGGGAGGAGACAGGGGGAGAAAGAGAGGAGGTTTCGTGGAATGATTTTGCAATTCTGGCCCGCTCGCACGAGGCCCTCGAACCGTTTATTAATCAACTCGAAGCTTCCAGCCTCCCTTATATTTATTTTGCCAACAAAGGCCTCTACCGCAAAAAGATTATTAGGGATCTTCTGGCCTATTTTAAACTTTTAGATAATTACCACGAATCCGCGGCCTTGTATCGGGTTTTAAATTTTTCCATTTTCAATCTCTCCCAGGCAGCGATCATAGAGCTTACTCATTACGCTCACAAAAAATCCTTATCACTTTTCGAGGCACTCAAAGAAGCCGCAGCTATTAAGGGCCTTCCGCAGGAAGCCTTGCGATCGATTAAAAAACTTCTCACCTTGCTGGAAAAACATACCGCCCTGGCTGGCAGTAAAAGTGTGGTGCAAGTTTATGTACAAGTCTTTACCGATTTGGAATTTGACAAGGAAGTTCAAGAGTCTGCGAAATACATCGAAGCCTTTAGCCGCAAGATTCAAAATTTTATTAATGAAAGCGAAGATAAAACCCTCAAGGCTTTTACGGCGCAAGTTACTTTTGAACTTGAAGCCGGGGAGCTCGGGCAACTAGAATTTGATCCTGAAGCAGGTCCTGAAGCGGTAAAACTTTTGACAGTGCACGGGGCCAAGGGCTTGGAATTTACTTACGTGTTTGTGGTAAGCCTGGTCGACAAGCGGTTTCCCACAATCGAGCGCAAAGAGTTAATTGAGATTCCTCAAGAATTAATCAAAGACATTTTACCGGTGGGGGATATTCATCTTGAGGAAGAACGGCGGTTGATGTATGTCGCCATGACCCGGGCCAAAGAAGGATTAATTCTAAGTTATGCCAAGGATTACGGCGGCAAACGCCTCAAAAAACCTTCGCGCTTTTTGCAGGAGTTGGGATTTACGGAGAAAGAGGCTTTAAGTTCCACTGGCCAGGTATTGTTTATCCCCTCATCCGTCCGCCTTAGGCGGACACCTTCTCCCGCAAGGGGAGAAGGTGATAAGGTAGGATTAGCATTACCTAAATACTTTTCCTTTTCCCAGATTTCTTTGTTCCGGAAGTGTCCTTTGGAATATAAGTATCGCTACGTTCTCAAATTACCCGTGCCTGGAGCAGCGCAGCTTTCTTTTGGCAGTACGATCCACAAGACTTTGGAGCGCTATCTCAAGGCTTATAAGCAAAGCCAGAATCACCAGGACTTGTTTGGCAAATCTGGAAGCATTGAACTTCCGGCACTGGATTCCCTCCTCAAACTCTACGAACAGTCGTGGATTGATGATTGGTATGAAAGCCGTACCCAAAAGCAAGAGTATAAAAAATTGGGACAAAAAATCTTGCGGGATTTTTACGAACACAGTAAACAAAATTTGCCCCTCCCTAAATACTTGGAGACTGCTTTCAAGATTAGACTTGATGACTCCTGGTTTATTGGCAAACTTGACCGGGCAGATGAAGCCCCAGAAGGACTCCTGATTATTGACTACAAAACAGGCCAGGCCAAAACTAAACTTTCTCCTGTGGATAAACAGCAGCTTTTAGTCTATCAGTGGGGCGCGCAAGAATACTACCAAGAAAAAGTCAAAAGCTTGCAATATTGGTTTTTAAAGGATACGCTTCAGTCAGAAGAGTTCTTGGGAACCGCGGAGGATTTAACTGATTTGAGGGCCGACTTTTTGAAAACCATTGCCGAGATTAAAGAAGCCGTGAAAAAAGATAATTTTGCAGAATTGGACCGTCGAATTTCGCATGATTGTGAATATCGCGATTTGGAAGCGTAATTAGAAACCTATGCAGGTCATTCATCCTTCGAAACAAAAATTTGTCATTGTGCTGGTGGCGGCGCTCGTGAGCTTTTTGGGTCTGGAAGTTGCTGGCGCGGCTGTGGGGGCTCACCAAGTCGGCTTGTTTTTGCGCATTAGTCTTTACGTCTACTTGTTTTTAGTTTTATGGCAGACCTTTATTTTTGATCTGCATCTCCGCAAACCGCGGACTTACGCTGACTTAACCCGGACTTTCGCGGAAAGTATTAGGGAAAGATTTGAATATTTAAGGCACAAGCACCATTGGTTTAATTTCCAAAATTATTTGATCCTTCCCGGGATTACCTACTGGACTACGGTAGCGCTTTTATTTCTTAATCCTTTTGATGAGCTTCGTAAGCAGGTTTGGATTTTTCTGTCCGTGCTTGCCCTGGCAAGCGAGTTTTGGTATCTGAAGACCGTATTTTACGCCCACAAACAAGCCAGCCGCATCTCGCGCGAAGTGATATTTGTCGCGAAGCTTTACGCTTCGTTTCTAGCTTTTACGGCTGCTTTAGGAATTACGCGGTATTTTGGTTACGGTGCAGAGTGGTTTGGGCTTTTTGTTTTTGCGGTAACTTTTTTACTGATTTACCAGGCCCTTTTTCAGCACCACTACGTGGGATTTAAAATGTTAAAATTTTTGCTGTTGCTCAGTTTAAGCTTGGGCATAGTCGGCTATGCAATTTACTCCTTGTGGAATGTTAATTTCTACAGTGGGGCTTTGGTGCTCGCTGCCCTTTACAACACCATGTGGGGAATTATTCATCACAAGTATTTGGACAAAAATCTCACGCCGCAGATTGTCTATGAGTACTTGGCAGTCTTATTCGTGATTTTGGTAATCGTGTTTAGTACGACCAACTTCGCCCAGAGAATCTAAGCGATTCTAATGATTCTCTCCCTTCGGGAGATCTTTACGATAATCTGCATTCGAATGATTCGAATGGGATTCGTAGATAGGAATCGC
>CAYPVQ010000070.1:0-5921 GCA_964414215.1 uncultured Candidatus Saccharibacteria bacterium
TTAGGCATTTGGATTTTGGATTTGATTTGTCATTTGAATTTTGTCATTTGGAATTTTAAATATGATTTTTTCAATCCCGCCGCTCGCGGCTGAAACAATCTTTAATATCGGATCTTTGCCGATTACCAACACATATATCAATTCCGCGATTGTCTTGGTTTTGTTTTTGGTGCTTGGTCTGATCATGCGAAAGCGGTCAGCGCAAATTCCCGACAAAATCCAAAACTTTGCCGAAAGTATTCTCGAAGTGTGTCTAAAATACGTTGACCAGGTGACGCATGACCGCAAAAAGTCGCTAAAGTTTCTGCCGCTCGTGGGCGCATTGTTTTTCTTTATTCTAATTTCCAACTGGCTGGGGATTTTTCCGGGGATTGGGTCAGTGGGCCGGTGGCTTGCAGTGCACGGAGAACTGGAATTCGTCCCGATTTTTCGGCCGGCCAATACTGACCTCAACACCACTCTGGCCATGGCAGTTTTGGGAGTGACAGTCTCGCATTTTTTTGGCATCATGGCAATCGGTTTTTGGAAATATACCAATAAATTTGTGAAACTTGGCGGTATCTGGCAGAGCCTTAAAAAAGGCGGGGTAAACATCTTTGTGGCTTTTGTGGAGTTCGGCGTCGGACTTATCGAAATTATTTCCGAGGTGGCCAAAGTTGTCTCCCTGTCGTTGCGGTTGTTCGGCAATATTTTCGCGGGAGAAGTCCTGCTGGCAGTGATGGGAAGTCTTTTGGCCTTTGTTGTGCCCCTGCCTTTCATCGCTTTAGAAATTCTGGTAGGATTTATTCAGGCAGTGGTGTTTGCCATGCTGGTTTTGGTGTATTTGAGTGTGGCAACCATGGAGGTTCAAGTATTAGAACATTAATCTACCCCCTCTTCCTCTCCCCCTTATTAAGGGGGAGAAAAGAGAGGGGTGAAAGGAGAATTAAACTATGGCGGTAATAGACGCTGAAACAACGGCAACGGTTATCAAGGGTCTGACCATTGCCGTGGGCGGAATTGCTCCGGCGATTGCCATTGGAATGACCGCGTCTAAGGCTATGGAATCGATTGGTAGAAACCCCGAAGCCGCGGACAAGATTTTTGTGCCCATGCTCTTGGGTATGGCCTTTGCCGAAGCCATCGCGATTTACGCGCTGGTGATTACGTTTATTTTGTAAGCAACCTCTCCCTTTTTCCCTCCCTATCACTTGGGGAGGGAAACTCCTCTCTCCAGGAGATGGAGAGAGGTAGGGAGAGAGGTCGAAACCGATGGAACAAGCAGTCGAACCAAATTTCATAGGCACTCTGGGGCTTAACTGGAAGCTGTTTTTGGCCCAGCTCATCAATTTTGGGATTGTGGTTTTTATTCTGTGGAAGTGGGTATTTAAGCCGGTCACTTCGGCCTTAGAGGCTAGACGTCAGAGGATCGAGGAGTCGGTAAAAACTGCCGAGGAAATCGAGAAACGGCTGCAGGAATTTGAGGCGCACAGAGAAACGCAAATGCGTAAGGCTCAAGCCCAAGCCGAAGCCTTGATCCAAAAAGCGGAAGGCCTAGCTTCGGAATCGAAGTCGCAAATTCTCGAAATGGCAAGGCTTGAGGCTCGTAAATTACTTGCGGAGGCAAAAACGGCTATTGCAACAGAGAAAGAGCAGATGTTGCGGGAAATTCGAGAAGAAGTTGCTACCTTAACCGTCATGGCCACAGAGAAAATCTTGAGAGAAAAATTGGACGAGAAAAAAGATAAGGAGATCATTAACAATGCGCTACGTGCTTTTAAGTAAAATAGCAACACTAATAGACGAATGCATCTACCCCCTCTTCATCTCCCCAAATAGACTCTACCTTACCTCCCTCCCAGAGGCCCAGGGGATGGGTGCCGAAGGCAGGAGAGGTCGAACCGTCTTCCCCTCATCCGACCTTCGGTCACCTTCTCCCGCAAGGGGAGAAGGGGAAAATGAAGAATCTATTGCAAGGGGGAGAAACCTGCCTGCCGGCGAGGCAGGGAGTGGGGGTTATGTGCCCGAAGGAATTGAAGGAATAGTTAGATACAAAGGGCCGCTCAAAGACGTGATCGAACAAATCACAGGCGGATTGCGCTCGGGCATGGGATACATCGGCGCCGCGACTATCCCGGAGATGTGGCGGCAGGCGAGATTTATCAGAATAACCAATGCCGGCCTTCGCGAATCGCACCCGCACTCGATAACGATTACGAAGAAGGCGCCAAACTATTAAATTCATGTCATTGCGAGCCGCCAGAGGCGGAGAAGCAATCCCGCTGAAAATGAGATTGCCGCGGCCCGAGTACGGGCCTCGCAATGACAACTTGACTTATGCCACGTAAAACCGACATCCCACGCGCTGAGCTCCATACCCACCTCGGGGCCGCGGTTGACCCGCCGCTCTTGTGGTCAATTGCCCACCGCCAGGGCATCAAGCTGCCCAGTAAAAATTACTGGGATTTCGAAAGGCTCATCACCATGAGCGGCAGTAAGCGCAATAAAAACCTGGACGAGATGCATGATAAATTTTTCCACTGGACCGAGCTCATCCAGTCTTCCCCAGAGGCTGTGGAAGAATCAGTCAAAAGTGTGATTGGCGGCGGGTACCGCGCCTGCAACCTCGTGCTGCAGGAGCTACGCTTCAATCCCATGTTTCGAAACCGCGGGGGCGAGCGGGATCTCGATCACATCATCATGGCTGCGGTCTGGGGACTTGATAAAGCTCTGCTCGAGTACCCCCAAGTCAAAGCCGGCATTATTTTGATGATGGATCGGACCCTGAGTTTTAAACAAAACGAGATTATTCTCAAAAAAGCTGTCAAATATCACCCCGACGGCGTAATCGGAGTTGACCTCGCCGGGCCCAAACGCAAATCCTTCTCTATGAAAAAACACACACCCTTGTTTCGCAAAGCCCGCCAAGTGGGCCTCGGCGTTACGATTCACACTGGCGAAGAACAAGGCTCACTCGAAGAGATGCGATATGTTGTGAAAGAAATTAAACCCAACCGCATTGGCCACGGGATCATGTGTGTCCGAGACAAGGAACTCATACGTATAATCGTCAAAAGTCGAATTATCCTCGAGACCTGTCCTACCTCAAATCTGCGGAATAATATTGTCAAAGATCTTCCGGACCTCAAACAAATCTATCGCGTTCTCCTCCGCAGCAAAGTGCGCTTTACTATCAATACTGACGGCCCCGAAATGTACCGCACCAATATTTACAAAGAACAGGAGTTCCTCAAGAAAAATAAGATCTTAACCGACAAAGAGATCACTCAATGCACCAAATGGGCCTTTGAAGCGAGCTTTATTAAGTAATGAAGTGTCATTGCGAGGAGTCCGCCTCGAGCGGACGACGAAGCAATCCCAAGGAGATTGCCACGCTCTCCGTCCGTCCGCCTGAGGCGGACGGACGGATCGCTCGCAATGACAGTTAGAGCATGATCCTCGTTCTCGACTACGGCTCCCAATTTTCTCACCTCATCACGCGGCGCATCCGCGAGCTGGGCATCTATGCTGAACTAGTGCCGCATAATATTAGCTTAGATAAGCTGAAGGAAGCTAACGGCATCATCCTTTCTGGCGGCCCGCAAAATCTCTCGGATAGCGATGCCTTGCGCATTGATAAAAGAGTTTTCCGACTGGGCATTCCAATCTTGGGAATCTGTTACGGCATGCAGCTTACGGCCTATGAATTGGGAGGCAAAGTCAAAGCCGGAAAAAAGCGCGAATATGGTCCCACGCACTTGAGGATTCGAAAATCCCCAATCTTCAAGGGGCTGTCCTTGAAACAACTGACCTGGATGTCCCACGGCGATCAAGTAAGTAAGCTGCCCAAAGGGTTCAAAGGCATTGCGTCCTCGGTCAACTGCACTTACGCCGCAATGGCCAATGAAGCCGACAAAATTTATGGCCTGCAGTTTCATCCCGAAGTTATCCATACAGAACATGGGATGAAAATTCTCGAAAATTTTATCAAAATTACCGGCGCCAAAAAAACCTGGTCCATGAGGGATTTTGTGGAGCAAAAGATTGCCGAGATTAAAAAACAGATAGGCCGCGGCCGCGCCATTTGCGCCCTCTCCGGCGGCGTGGATTCGGCAGTCGCGGCCACTCTGGTTTCCAAAGCCATCGGCAACCGGCTGATTTGCATTTTTGTGGATACGGGACTGATGCGGGAAGGAGAGGTTGAGGAGATCAGAAAGACATTTTCACCCCCACCGAAACCTATCCCCCATCAAGGGGGAGGAAAGTCCACCCGGCAATTCCCCTCCCTCGATGGGAGGGGCAGGGGGAGGGTGAATCTCAATCTTCACATCATCAACGCCCAGAAAGAATTCTTAAGCGCCCTCAAAGGCGTTACTGATCCCGAAGCCAAACGCAAAATCATTGGGAAACTGTTTATTAAAATTTTTGAGCGTGAAGCAAAAAACCTCTCCCTTAATCCCTCCCCTCGCCAGGGGAGGGAAAGGACCCCCCTCTCTCCTGACGAGGAGAGAGCTGGAGAGAGGTTCTCCTTCCTCGTCCAAGGCACGCTCTACACTGACGCTATCACCTCTGGCGTAAGCATTGGCAAAACCGCGGCCGTCATCAAATCCCACCACAATGTCGGGGGTCTGCCCCAAAAATTAGGCTTGAAACTCATTGAACCCCTGCGCGAGCTCTACAAAGACGAAGTCCGCAAAATCGGCCATCTCCTGGGATTGCCGAAATCAATCACCCAAAGACAGCCCTTCCCCGGCCCGGGGCTTGCCGTGCGAATCATCGGCGAAGTTACAAAAGAAAAACTTGAAATGCTTAGAAAAGCCGATGCGATTGTCCGGGAAGAGCTTGACCAGTCAAAATTAGACATTGAGCAATATTTTGCCGTACTCCCAGATATCAAATCAGTCGGGGTCCAAGGCGATGCCCGAACCTATGGCCACCCAATTATTATCCGGGCTATAACCACCAAAGATTACATGACCGCCCACTGGGCCAAACTCCCGCACGCGCTACTCGAAAAGATCTCCACCCGCCTGACCAATGAAATCCCCGGCATCAACCGCGTGGTTTACGATATCACTTCCAAACCCCCAGGGACAGTGGAGTGGGAATAACGCAGCTAAATGATTAAACCAACTGACTGAAAAAAACAACTGTAGCGCGATCGCGCTACAGTTGTCAACAAGCAAACCGGGTTAAGCACAAACTTTTAAGATGCGCCCGCAAAATTACGCTGGCGCGGCTAAGCTACTCTCTACCGGGGCCCGTCCCCAATCTTTTTTTGACTTAATCACCTACAGATGTTACCTTGATATAGTTTGGCAATGAAGTAAAAGAACTTCAAGGAGGTAAAGACATGAAAACTTTGCGTGGTATGCCGGGTGAACGCTATACACTGCGAATTGGCATATGTGCCTGCAGTAACACTTACCGGGGAAAATTTCAGAACTGCAAGCTTGGGGTCGCTTCACTGGCAGGCAAAAGCCTGCCTCTACCCCTCCTGTTTACCTTGGAGGAAGTTGCAATTCCAGAGGACGATCACCACCCCACTCTCCGAACGCGCCGGTGTCATTTTTTCCTAGATCATGACCCTCCTACTCCCGATTGGGAGTCTCACGTGGTTTGGCTAGAGACCATGGCAATGTTTCATCGCAGACGTTCGAAGGATGGATGGCAGTACTCAAACTGGTTCGGCTGGTGGGACGGCAAAGAATGGTCAGGAAAAAGAGACTGGACAAGGAACAGACCTCCGGCCCCGACCGAGATCTTTCGACAAATTCAACGGATCCTCCAGAGCATGAAAGCGACGGAGCTCCGAACATGGTTGACCAGATTGAGGCCAGTAGTCTGAAAGATAGGCACTTTGGGGAGGATCGATGGCACAACAATCCAAACAAACCTCGAAACTCGAGAAAGAACTCAAGGCCGAAATCCTTGCTCCGGGA
>CAYPVQ010000071.1:0-5777 GCA_964414215.1 uncultured Candidatus Saccharibacteria bacterium
AACCGTTTCCCCCTCATCCGACCTTCGGTCACCTTCTCCCGCAAGGGGAGAAGGGGAAAATGAAGAATCTATTGCAAGGGGGAGAAAAGAGCATGAAGCAAGGCTCTCCTCAAACCCGTCAAACGGGTTAAACCTATTCCCTCTCCAGGAGAGAACTTTGAAAAATTTACGCGTCAAAGTAGAGATAAAATTCGTAGGGGTGCGGCCGCAGCCTGATGGGATCAACTTCGCGGTTGCGCTTGTAGGAAATCCAGGTTTCGATGACGTCTGGGGTAAAGACATTGCCTTTAAGCAGGAAATTGTGATCGCGCTCAAGGGCAGCCAAAGATTCTTCCAAACTGCCCGGTACGCTTTTTATGAGGGCTTTTTCCTCGCCGGACAATTCATAAGTGTTTTTTTCGAGCGGTTCTCCCGGATCAATTTGGTTTTCAATGCCGTCCAGGCCAGCGAGGAGCATCGCGGAAAAAGCGAGGTACGGATTACAGGTATTATCCGGGGAGCGAAACTCGATCCGTTTCCCTGCCGGCGCGTCAGTATACACGGGAATGCGTACCGCGGCCGAGCGATTTCTGGCCGAGTAAGCAAGATTAACCGGCGCTTCATAGCCCGGGACGAGCCGTTTGTAAGAATTAGTGGTCGGCGCGCACAGGGCCATGAGCGCGTGCGCGTGTTTCAAAAGCCCGCCAATGTAATATTTGCCCATTTGACTTAAAAGTGCGTAACCGGCGGGGTCAAAAAACAGATTCTGGCCGCCTTTCCACAATGATTGGTGGGTGTGCATGCCCGAGCCATTATCGCCAAACAGAGGCTTGGGCATAAATGAGGCAACCAGATTGTGCTTCCGGGCCACGTTTTTGACTACATATTTGTAAGCCAGGCACTGGTCAGCCATCTTTGTGAGTGAGGCATAATGCATGTCAATTTCACACTGCCCAGCAGTGGCTACTTCATGGTGGTGCACTTCTACAGGAATCCCCACTTTTTCCATGGCCAGAATAATTCGGCTCCTGATATCCTGCAGCGAGTCATGCGGGGGCACGGGGAAATAGCCTTCTTTGTAGCGCGGCTTGTAGGCCAGATTGGGCTCTTCGTCTTTTCCCGAATTCCAAGCCCCTTCCGGGGAATCAATATGGTAATAGCCGGCATTGACTGTCTGGTCAAAGCGCGCACTGCCAAAGATAAAAAATTCCATCTCTGGCCCCCAGTAGCTAATGTCGGCTAACCCGCTTTGTTTAAGGTAAGCCTCGGCCTTGCGGGCCACAAACCGCGGATCGCGGCTGTACGCGCTTTTGCTCACTGGGTCATAGACATCGCAAATAATGCTTAAAGTCGGGGTTTCCAAGACAGGATCCACAAATGCGGTCCTAGCCTCCAGCCGCAAGATCATGTCTGATTCCTGGATTTCCTGAAATCCGCGGATCGAGGAGCCGTCAAAGCCGATGCCTTCGCTCCAGATCCCGTTTTCGGCATCCAGAATTTCCCGGGCCGGAATCGAGAAGTGCTGCCACGTCCCGAGCAGATCGGTAAATTTCAAATCCACAATCTCGATTTGGTGTTCTTTGATGAGGTCAATGAGTTTTTCAATGTCTGCCCGGTCGTTTTGGGGTAAGAAATTCATATATTTTTTTCTTTCTAATTATAAGCTTCCTCGCCATGCTGGGTCAGATCAAGCCCAGCATGTTCTTCCTCACGGCTCACCCGCAGACTCGTGAACAGATTCATAACCTTGAGAATAAGGTAAGAGCCGGCAAACGCATAAGCCGCGACCGCCACTGCCGCGATGAGCTGAATGAGAAGCTGTTTGGGGTTGCCGTAGAAGGCCCCGTTTCCCCCAGCGGCATTGATGGCTGTGGTCGCAAAAAGCCCGGTGGCCAAAGCTCCCCAAAAGCCGGATACTCCGTGGCAGGCAAAGACGTCGAGCGAATCATCAAGCCGGCTGCGCGCCCGCAAATTGGCAACGAGATTAGAGACAATCCCGGCCACCAGGCCAATCAGCAGCGATGGGATTATGCCTACGTAGCCTGAAGCCGGGGTGATGGCCACCAGTCCGCACACCGCCCCAATACTCATGCCGACAGCCGAGGGTTTGCCTTTTTTGAGCCAGTCGGTAAGCATCCAGCTCAAGGCCGCCGCGGCCGCCGCGATATTGGTAACTACGAGAGCAGACACTGCCAGGGCATTGGCTGCCAGAGCACTTCCGGCATTAAAGCCAAACCAGCCAAACCACAACAAGGCAGTGCCGAGGATGACAAACGGCACATTATTGGGCTTTAGTTCCGTAGAGTTTTCCGTGTCTGCTCTCCGGCCCACCACCAGGGCCGCCGCCACAGCCGAGAGTCCGGCGGCAATGTGCACCACTGTGCCGCCGGCAAAATCCAGAGCCCCCAATTGCCGCAACCATCCCCCCGGGTTCCAGACCCAGTGGGCAATCGGGGAGTAAACAAAAGTGGCCCACAGGACAATGAAGATGAGGAGGGAGCGGAAGCGAATCCGTTCGGCAAAGGCCCCGATGATAAGGGCGGGCGTGATGGCCGCAAATTTGAGCTGGAAGAAAAAGAACAGAAGCTCGGGAATGGTAGCGGCGTAATTCTCATTTGCCGCGGCGCCAACGGTTTTCAGGGCGAAGGCGGAAAGATTGCCGACAATTCCTTTGAGGCTTGGGCCAAACGCGAGAGTGTAGCCCCACAAGGTCCAGACCAGACTTACCACCGCGAAAATGGCCAGACACTGGGCCAAGGTGGACACTAAATTTTTGCGGCGCACGAGGCCGGCATAGAAAAAGCCCAAGGCCGGCGTCATGAGCATAACCAGAGCTGCCGCCGCGGCCACCCAGGCGATGTCCCCAGAGTTTAGCATAGTTTGGTTCTCCTTTAAGGTAAAAATAAAAACTTCTTGATCCGCCTCTTCGGCGAACAAGAAGACTTCTTTGTCTTATATTATCTCGGGCACATCCTTGTGCCTTCGATTTTATCTTAAAATTCGGTTAGCGGGCCGTCAAGCTGTGGATAAATCTACTCTAGGATCTCTTGCGAAAGCAGGATGGCTTCGGCGATTTCTCGGAGGGTTTTGCGTTTGTCCATGCTGGCTTTGTGGAGGACACGGTGAGCTTCGGCCTCGGTCAGATTATGCTTTTTTATGAGAGCGGCCTTGGCTCTGGAAACCAGTTTGCGAGTCTCGAGCGCTTCTTTTAAGAGATTGGTCTCGGAGAGAAGCCGCAAATTCTCAATCGCCCCGCCTACCAAGTGGGCAATGATTTCCAAAAACAAGACTTTGGGTTTGGGATAAACCGTGGTTTCCTTATGTTGGATATTAATGACTCCCACCACGCGGTTTTTCCAAGTAATCGGGACTGACAAAAATGCTTCGTAGCGATCCTCGGGCAAAACATTAAAAAATTTAAACCGCTCGTCTTCATAGGCGCGAGCAGACAGGGTTACGGTGCGTTTGTGCGCCGCCACCCAACCGGTAATCCCTTCGCCGGTTTTCATTTTGATTTTGCCCAAGGCCGTGCGGTGCGGGTTTTGGGAGGCCTGCAGGACGAGGTGGCTGTTTTCGATGAGGTAAATAAAACACGAATCAGAGCGGAGGTAGCGGCTGACGATTTTGATGACGGCTTTTAATAGTTCTTCGAGGTTGGAATGAAGGCTAATGGTTTCGCCAATCTGCCGGAGAATATTGATCTCCAGACGCTTTTCTTTCAATTGCTTTTGGTAACCCGAATTTTGGCTCATACAATTGTCGCCGAAGCCACGCTGTCGCCGTCATCGAGGCGTATTACCCGCATTCCCTGCGTGGCGCGGCCGAATGTGTTGGCATTCGCCTAATTCTTTTTTGCATTCAGAGGTTTGGAGTTTCTCCATACCAGTTCAAATTGTCCCTTCATCATTTCCGCCAATTCCTGGCTTTCAACCAGAAAACCGAAGTTTTCGCGGGTTGAAGAGATAAAACGAACAGTATTGCCGTAAATTGCGTATCCCAAAGAAAAATTAAGAGAGACCGGAGCAAGGCGCGCCTCTCTTTTTTGGTCCGCGCCTGTTTTTAGGAAAGGGTAATTGTCAAAAGAAGGGATTGGTCCGGCTGGCCAAATTGTTTTCAGCGAGATGTTTTGCCGCACACGCTCTTTATGAAACAATGAAAGAAAAGACGGCGTGAGCAATGAGATGACTTTGGTAATTGGCCAAAGCGCCAGAACACTGCTGTCGCGATAAAGCAAAAGGTCTTTCATCATTTGCTGTAATTCTTCTCGGCCTTCGTAAATCAGCAAACGCGGCTTGGCCGACTTTCGCGTTTTACTGTATTCATCTTCTAGTCCCGCGATCGCTTCTTGGGCGAGAGTGATCTCCTTTTCTTTCTCTTCCAGCAAAAGCCGTAATTTTTCAGGAGGGACGGCGGAAAAAATTTTTACGCCACTTTCCAGGGTTTCGGCCGCCAAACCCAGAGCCGTCAGACGTTCCAGCAGATCGTACACGGCGGTGCGGCTGATACCAACGCGCTTGGCCGCCTCAGCCGCCTTCATGCCGGATCCGTAAAAGAGTTCCCGGTAAAGTCCTGCCTCGACGGGACGAAGACGAAATAGAGCAGACAATTGGTCAATTTTCATAACAGTTGTGGAAATGCCACGACAATATTTACAATACAAGATTTAGGCAGTAGTGTCAATGGAGCACCAAACAATCAAATACAGGAGGAAAGCGATGAACAAAACCATTGGCAAGGCCATTGAGTTGTGGTGGAAGGTGTTCGATTACCTAACCAAGTACCACCGCCCATGGTGGATTACGACAATGACAGGCTTGTTGGCTTTGTATGGAGTCGGTACCTATTGGTGGCTGATAAAGTTGGAAGGGAATGGGTTTTCTTGGGAGTCGGCTGTGGAGATAATTTTCTGCATCTCCTATGTTTGTCTTTTTTTCTCATCAATGGGAAAAATAGCAAAAAGAGAGCCAATTGAAATACAATTGATGTCGATGATCATGTTCATTTTGTTCCCGGTTGTAAGCACGCTGGTCTGCATGATTGGTATTACGGGCGCTGTAATAGCCCTTCATCTGTTTGGGTTGTTGGGGCAAGGATTGTCAATGCAAGAGCTGTTAAACGTGACTGCAATGCCACGGGACTGGCAATTGGCGGTTCTGGTGATTGGGTTTTACGCCGCGCTGGGGGTAGTGCTGGAGGTGCTTGCCCGGCTTTATAGTTGGATAAAGCGAGCAGATAGGGGCGTGTGTATCCAGCGGTAAGAATTGGTTGGAATGGGAATATCAACAAAAAAGCTATCCGTGAACATTATCACGCGGTAGCTTTTATTTTGAGTGTTTTAGATAATCGCTGCGGAGGCGATGCTGTCGCCGGCGTCGAGACGCATGATGCGGACTCCTTTTGGTGACGCGGCTTAAAGAGTTTAAGCCAGAACCTTGTTTCTAACCGAAATTTCTTCCGCCCCCTTTTTTCCTAATTTCTCTTTCGCCCCTAAAATTTCTAGGTAAAGCGGTCGGGATTTGACGTCTACGTCCAAAAGAATCTCCGGAGCAATCTCAAGAGTTTTTTTGACCTTGCCTTCTCTAAAAGTGATGCTTAGGGCATCAGCGTGTGAATCGTAAATAATTTTCATGGATGATTATTTCCTAAATGTTTCGACCCAGTGTTGGGTGATTACAATTAAATTTTGATGCTCTTTACGAAACACTACTTTTAAGTATAGCCTACCTAATTTTTTAAACGCAATTGTTCTATCGCCATAACTTGGTATCTGATAGTCAGGGCTTTTCAGAGTTTTTATA
>CAYPVQ010000072.1:0-5730 GCA_964414215.1 uncultured Candidatus Saccharibacteria bacterium
AAATAAGAGGGGAGTAGAGGGGAGTTATTATATGTGTTATAATTGCATTTATGAAAAAGTTATTCACCTCCGAATCCGTGACCGAGGGGCATCCGGATAAACTTTGCGACCAGATTTCCGATGCCATTTTAGACGCGATCTTGAAAGACGACCCCAAAGCTCGAGTCGGGGTGGAAGCCATGGTTACCAATGGCGTGTGTTTTGTGGCCGGGGAGATTACGACCAAAACCTATGTGGACATCCCGCGAGTAGTGCGCTTGGTAATTCGGGAGATCGGTTACACTGATGCCGAATATGGTTTCCAGTGGGAAACTTCAGGAGTTATGGTCGCAATTCAAGAACAATCCGGAGACATTGCGAGAGGCGTTGATGCTTACCAAACTGGCAAAGGCGGGGAGATTGTCAAAGAAGATTTAAGCAAATTAGGGGCAGGGGATCAAGGCTTGATGTTTGGTTATGCTACCACCGAAACCAAAGAATATATGCCCTTGCCCATTGTTTTGGCACATAAGCTTACGCAAAGGTTAGCTCAAGTACGCAAATCGGGGGTTGTGAAGGGTTTACGGCCAGACGGTAAATCCCAAGTGACTGTGGAGTATGCAGGAGATCGGCCAAAGCGCGTTCATACAGCATTGCTGGCTGCCCAGCATGATCCAGAGATTGACTCGGAAAAATTAAAAGTCGAACTCACTCGCCAGGTAATAAAAAAAGTTGTTCCGGCAAAATATTTAGATAAAAAAACTCGAATTCTCATCAATTCGACTGGCCGGTTTGTCAAAGGCGGACCCCAGGCAGATACTGGGCTTACCGGCCGGAAAATTATCGTTGACACTTACGGCGGCATGGGTCGCCATGGCGGCGGATGTTTTTCAGGTAAAGATCCAACCAAAGTTGATCGTTCTGGTTCTTACATGGCCCGCTATGTCACCAAAAATTTAGTGGCCGCTGGCTTGGCAAAAAAATTAGAAGTCCAGATTGCTTATGCGATTGGGGTGCCGGAGCCGCTTTCGGTGCGGGTGGATACTTTTGGCACAGGCAAGATTGCCGAGGAGGCAATGGTGGAGATTATTAATAAAGTTTTTGATTTGCGCCCTGGCATGATTATTAGAGAACTTAATTTGCGAAGGCCGATTTATCGGCAAGTCGCGGCCTATGGCCATTTCGGCCGCAATGATTTGAATTTGCCGTGGGAGCGGCTCGATAAGGTGCGGCAGATAAGGAAACTCGCGAGGACAAAATGAATTATTGCATTAGCGCCACGCTTCCTTTTATCTATGTCATTGCGATCCGCCAGCAGGCGGAGAAGCAATCCCAAGGTAAGCGGGATTGCTTCGGCCTTTGGCCTCGCAATGACAGGAATTAGAATTGATATTTTCCCTTATCTAAGCCATTTTTTGCGATTTTTCCGCGCTTGCCCTTGACAAGGGCTTTATTTTTTGCTAGCCTATACTGTCTACGATGCAAAAGTCGTAGCATTAAAAATAGAATATCGGGACGGCAAATATTCACAGGAGATCATTTGCCGTCAGAACTAAGACCCGCAGGGTTTTTAAAAAAATTGCTCTTTTCCAAATCTCCTGCGGGTCTTTGTTATTCGGCTGCTCTTTCAGCGGCCCGCTGACTAACGCGGACTTGACGCGGACAAACGCGGAAGGGAGTGTAGCGTACCGATCCCCGATCGGCGTCGAGGACAGGTTTATCGGCTCTTCTGGAAACCATTTTGGGTGCTAATAATACAGGAGTTATTAGTACAACAAACTAGCCTGAATCATGTTAGCACTCAAAGTTGTTTCTGGAAGTTTCTCGCAACAATCTTGAGTATTATTCTACACAGGAAGAAAGTAATGAATTTTACAGCCTGACAAATGTTTAGTACTCAATGTTGTTGTTGGAAGAAGTGATTGTAGTTCAACTTTTTTTCCGGAGGGAATATGATTACGAGTATGTATCGCGGATGGAAGCAGTATTTGTCTGTTCCGGCTTTGCGGCCGGATTTTCAAGGGATGGCGACTGCAGTGCAGATATAGCCGGCCAAGCCTATCAACGGCAACGGCCGCGAGACTGGTTCTGTCGAGTCGGCGCCCGTCGCGCCGATTTGCAAGGTTTCCTTGCACGAGGCTATCGCGGCTTCTCACCGGCACCCGCGGTACCAGGGGATAGTGTTTTTAGGGTCACGGGCGTATCCTCAATACGGCCCGTGTACCACCAAATTCCCTGGTTGCGGCCCGGTCATGGTTCGCGAGTTCTCCCTGTAGGCGGCAGGGCGAATACACCGAGGAGGCGATCCGCTCGAAGCGGTTCGTCTCCTCCCAACTCCCAAGGTGACAAGAAGTTTCCCTCCCCAAAGCCCCAGTAGTAGAACATTCTGTTCACTACGGGGTAAACATGGGGAGGGATCAAGGGAGAGGTTTTCCGCCAGAGGCGGATCCGCCTTGGGCGGAGAGATCACAAAATCAATCGACCTCTCTCCTACTCTCCCCATCTCCTGGGGAGAGTGAAAAAAGGGTTGTCATTTTAGGAGTTTGGGTATAGAGTAGAGTCGTCCCTAGAGTTCTGGGTGCTAATCATTAACCTTAACGGGAGAGGGTTAATTATTTCTAATTAGCGCCCATTCTCACCGGAGGTTCCCGCCTCGTCGGCGGGTAAATTGCACCCAGGATTGTGGGGATGAAAGGAGGGTTATGAAAAAAATTGCTGGGACATCTCTTGGGTTTGCCATCTGGGCTGTGATCCAGTTGGCGAATGATGGAGGCATACTCTGGGCATGGCTTGGGGTATGCACGGCGTTTGGGGTCGGGTGCGACCTCCTGCGTCACCAGCCCTTTCGAGAATGGCTGGAATGGCGGTTCTTGCGGCGGCAGTATAGCCGTCGCTGGTTTCACCATCGCTAAGGGAGTGGGCGAGGATTTAGGGATTGGATTCCCGCTGCAGCAGGGAATGACAATTCTTAAAGATCTCTCGCCGCACTCCCTCCTCTCAAGCTGTCAAGGATAGATTGTCTCAAGCCCAAAAGGTTTAGGATAGTTGAGTTGCTCGTCCCGCCTCATCGGCGGGTCTCCTGTACGGGTTTCCTTGGCAGCTTAAGGGGAATAATCTTTTTAATCAAGAATCAATAATTAATAATCGATAATCAAAGAGATTATATTTAGAGGTTATAGATTATTGATTTGAAAAATGACTGTTGACATTTCAAACAATTTAAGATACTTTATACTAGATACTTAACACTAAATACTAGATACTAATGCATGGGTGTCCCCAAAAAACGCAAGACTAAAAGTGCGACGCGGCAGCGGCGGTCGCACCACGCCCTTTCTCGAATCAAGCTTGCCAAGTGCAAAAACTGCGGCGCGGCCACTATGCCGCACGAGGTTTGCCGAAACTGCGGGTATTACCGCGGTAGAGAAATTGTACAAGTCAAAGTTAGTGCGCCTAAAAAAACCTAACATTTTTTCATTGATTCATAACCCCCTCCAACTCCCCCTTATTTTTCCGCCCAAGGCGGATCCGCCTCTGGAGGAAAGGGGGAGAGCAAGATAGAATGGCAAATAGGCACCTTTCTAGAACAGTCGCAATGCAATCCCTTTACGAATGGGATTTCAACGGCAGCAAAGGAGATCTTGAAACAATTACCAAACAGAACATTGAAAATTTTGCCCCTGGTCTCGACGACTCTTCATTTATTTATGATTTAGTCAAAGGGGCAAAAGACAATCAAGCCGAGATTGATGCGATCATTGAAAAGACCGCACCCGAGTGGCCCATTGATCAGATTACCATAATTGACCGCAACATTCTCCGGCTGGGGATTTATGAACTTCAATACGCGAAAGATGTGCCTCCCAAAGTCGCCATCAATGAAGCCGTGGAGCTTGGCAAAACCTTTGGCGGTGAATCTTCAGGGAAATTTGTGAATGGCGTTCTGGGGACACTCTACCGGCAAATGGAAGAAGCACGAACAGCGGGGGAAACAAACCAAGAAGTAAGCCAGACCAGGTCAGAGTAGGCCTGGTCGTTTTGATTGAAATTAAAAAATATGCGAAACTGTTTTTGGTCTGTGGGGTTTTGGGTGGTGCTCATTATTGGGCCATTCCTTCCAGATTCCACTTGGGGGGTTACTGTGACGGCCGACCATTTAGTGATTTCCCAGATTCAAATCACCGGCGGCTCAGGCAAGACAACCAATGATTTTATTGAGATTCATAATCCCACCACCGCAGACCTTGATCTCAAAGGCCTGCGCTTAGTGAAAAGAACCAAAACCGGCACGACCGATACCCTTGTGAAGTCCTGGACAGCTTCGACAATGATAAAAGCCCAAGGTTATTACCTTTGGGCAAATTCGGATTTTACAGAAATCCCTGTGACTCCAGACGCGACTACCACCGTAAGCATCGCTCCGGACAACGGAGTGGCTCTGCGTAACGGAGCGAATAACACGGGCGCCATAGTGGATGCCGTGGCTTGGGGTGAGGCAACCAATGCCTTTGTCGAAGGCCAAGCCTTTCCCACTAATCCTCAAGCAAACGAGAGCTTGGAGCGGAAAGAAGACACGAATAACAATGCGAATGATTTTTTCTTGACATCGGCACATCCGAGAAATTCTACCCCAGGAGTGGCCTCTCCACCTCAAACTTATTATTATCAAACCCCGACGTATTCTTATCCAACTCCTCAATACTCGGCTCCGACTTCTACTTCTTATGCTTACCCAACCCCGCTATCCTCTCCTCCCTCGACTCTAAGAATCTCCGAAATGCTCCCGGATCCTTTTGGCGATGATGCGAAATCTGAATTTATTGAAATCTATAATTACGGGTTGCAGAATATTAATCTTGAGAATTGGGCAGTTGCTGATCAAAAAAAACATTACCAGTTTTCCAGTACGCAAACCGTCTTAAGCCTTGGTTATTTTGTTTTGTACCTCGAGGGGACAGGGATAAGTTTAAATAATTCTGGAGACGAGATTGAGTTATTTGATCCTCAAGAAAAACTTATTCAGAAGCTTAATTATGGCAAAGCTCCAGAGAGTCAAAGTTATGCCTGGCTTCAAGATGAGACTTACCAATGGACCACTAGCCCAACTCCTGGGCAGGAAAACCGGTTTACGGTTCCCGTAAAACCAGTCGAAAAAGTAAAAGAAGTGAGCAAGAAGCCCGCAAAGAGCTTGGAGCCCGAAGTCTTATTCGCTTCAACCCCTACTTCTACGCCGACCACCACTCCAACTTTAACTGCCAGAGAAGAAATGGTTGCCGCGGCAACTACCTCCGCAGCTTCCCCAGCACAAACTAAACCATTTTGGAGAAGCGCAAATTTTTGGCTAATTCTTGCGCCGCTTGTGGTAATTTGCTATATTATTTTGAGAAAGTTGTTAATTAAACAAAATCCTTAACTAAAGAAAGGACAAAACCAATGAATAAAGTTGAGTTAGCAGATGCCATAGCCCAGCGGACAGGCATGGGAAAGGTCGAGGCAGAAAAAGCTCTCAATGCCATGGTTGATGTCATTACCGAACAGTTGCGGGCAGGCTCGGAGGTGACGCTTACTGGGTTTGGCAGTTTTTCTGTCTCCCAAAGGGCAGCCCGCATGGGGGTCAATCCCCAAAACCCTTCGGAAAAGATCCAGATTGCGGCGACCAAAGTGCCGAAGTTCAAGGCCGGCAAGGGGCTCAAGGAAGCCGTGCGCGGAATGTAGTTTTCTTGGAAGAATCGGCCGCGACATGTATTGAGG
>CAYPVQ010000073.1:0-5724 GCA_964414215.1 uncultured Candidatus Saccharibacteria bacterium
GAAACGTAGGTTTGTCATTTGGAATTTTTCCGCCCAAGGCGGATCCGCCTCTGGCGGAAAACTTCACTATCACTGCTTCTTCCGTAACATCTTTATAACTATCATCCATGGCCACTTCGAAGTTCGAAATCGGCGTCTCGCAGCGCGGGCAATACAGCAAAACTTTTCGACCCTCGTAAACTAAACCTTTCTCGTAAATCTGCTTGAAAGCCCACCACACTGACTCCATGTAGTCACGGTCCATGGTCTTGTAAGAGTTGTCAAATTCAGTCCAGCGCGCAATGCGCCGCACCATCTTGCCCCATTCTTTGACATACATCAAAACCATGCTCCGGCAGGTCTCATTGAATTTCTTGATGCCGATTTTTTCGATTTCTTTCTTCCCGGAAATCTTGAGCTCCCGCTCGACAATCTCTTCAATCGGCAAACCGTGGCAGTCCCAGCCCCAGCGCCGCGGCACGTATCGCCCTTTCATAGTCTGATAGCGCGGAATTAGATCTTTGATCGTCGAGGCGAGAATATGTCCGTAGTGCGGCAGGCCCGTGGCAAATGGCGGCCCGTCGTAAAAAGTGAAAGTGTTTTTCGACCTCTCCCTTTCTCCCTCTCCATCTCCTGGAGAGGGAAATTCCTTTTTCCCCCTCTCCCCAGGTGATGGGGAGAGGTTGGGAGAGAGGTCGCGGTTCTTGGCCAACGATTTCTCAAATATTTTGTTGTCTTCCCAAAACTCCAGAATCTCTTCTTCGAGTTTGGGGAAATTCGGCTTTGAATTTACTTCTTTGAACATACAGCGACACTAATGACACTAATTGACTCACACGCGAATGTCACGAATTAATTCTGTTGTTTACTACTCGTTTCGGCTTTAAGTATGTAGAATGAAAGTTAACTATTAGGCCCAATTCTTTATTGGTCAAATACAAATATTTCAACATCTGGTTGTAATCCGCCTTTGTTATAAACTTCTTGGCCTTGAAATCCATAATAATCCTATCTTCTATGACAAAATCAGGCCGACCAATCGTAATATCTCCTTGCTTTAACAACGGTTCTCTTTGATAATTTAACTTACTGCTCTTTAGCTCTAATTCGAAACCGTCGCAGTATTGCTTCTCAGTTAAAAAACGCCCCCGCCGGTTGTGTATTTTGAAACAAATGCCTGTTAAAAGGAATGATAACTCTTTTTCAATTATTCGGGTCATTCGGGTGTCATTCGTAGATTTGGGTCGCTTATTCAAATATACCAAAAAATCCCGGCTTTCGCCAGGACCTTATTCGGGTCATTAGTGTGAAATTCGTGTATTAGTGTCGCTCTAATATGGGTCCGCCATCAGCTCCAGCCACGCGTCTCCTACGGCCGTAAATCCCGGTTCGTAAAACTCCGCTATTTGCCCCACTGGTTCAGAAATGTCCAAAACCTCATAAGCAGCGGCAGTGAAGGTAAAAGCAACATCTCCCGGCAAATCTTTGGCAACTTCATACCAAAGTGGAGTCCCAGTGGTTTGCACCCCAGCGACCATTGAACCAAGTCGGAAAAAGCTTACTTGACTAGGAAGAGTTTGAGCTTCAATCAAAGCCGAGCTTCTATAGGTAGTGTAGGGCAATCCGGCTCGATCTCCCCCCCAGTAAGAACCAACCCAAGCCACCAGCAGCAGCAAAATTGCCGCAATCAAGAGATTGCGGGCAAAACCCTCGGAGACTTCTACCACTGGCTCATTAAGAGCTTGCCAAATTGTTGGTGTTTTTCTTTTTCGAGGCATCTTGTAATGACATTATAGCAAAAAATTTGACTTGCGTCAAATTTAGATGCTTCGGAGCTTTGCTCCAAGGATCTTCATTTGGTTTCTAAAATCCGATGGGGCAAACCGAGCTTATCCTCAATCCTCTCCAAACGCTTCAGCAGCAAAGGATACTCGGTTCTCATTTGTTGAATGAACCTGGCCTCATCATCAAGCATTTTCCAGATGGAATCAACTGTACCTTTCGTTTCTTTTAAATCTTCACCTAAAGCCATTTCTTGGCGAGTGAGTTTAAGTAAGCCCGTATTTGTATTAACTGAACCGCTCAATTGGATAAGCTGTTTTGTAGTTTCCCCAAAGAGTCTGGTGTTTTCATCAAACCCCTTTTTCATCATTTTGGCCAGAGTATCAAGCGTTATTTTTTTTGCCATGGTTTTTCATCTTCCTTATATAGTTTTTTCTTTTTAAGAAAGTTAACCACTGGCTTTCCGCATTTATAACAAAGTGTCTTTGCCCAGAGGTTAAGCCCCATCCCAGCGGAAACCATTGTATCGTTCTTGATGACTTTGTTGCACAGATCGCATTTACGGATGACCATAGATGAAAGGCTATTAGTTTACTTGTTTTGGGCTTCGGTCTTCCAAACCCTCAAGCTTGATGCCGATTTTAGCGGCGATCTGTATAAACCAATCCTCGTGACGTTTGATTGCCGAGCGGAGCGCCGTGGCTTCAGTTTGCCAATGTTTTGTGTTTTTCAGGATTTCGTCAAGCGAAATAGTATGAGATTCGACAGAAGCACGAATTACCTTCACATCAGATTTGAGGTCTTTCATGTCTTCTGATAAATTCGCCACCAAGGCCGTCGTACGTTCCAGCGTGGCGGTAACTTTACCAAGAGTGTCTTGGGTAGCCAGCCCTTTGAGGTCTTCTTTGGTTGCAGTGCCTGCAAAACCCTTGGCTATAATTTGGGCCAGGTTTTCATCTGACTCATTAACAATCTGTTTGATTTGCTCTAAGTCTTTCTTATCCATTTTTCTATTATATATTTTCCGCTTAAACCCTGTCAACGCAAAGTCACTACAATATTACTCTCCCCTGACGAGGGGAGAGAGCTCCGACCCGGGTCGGAAGAGAGAGGTTTTGGCTGCCACCCTCCCAGCCGTGAGATGAGACCTCCCCCTCCGCTCCCCCTCACCTCCTTCTCCTCTCCCCAGGAGCTGGGGAGAGGCGGGAGAGAGGTCGAGATCCGATTTAGGTCAAAAATTCCCCTCCTTTATAAGGAGGGGTTAGGGGAGGTAAAGAGGGGGTGGAAAATTCTGAATTGGCTCAGACGAATACTGCCGCGAATCACGCCTTTCCCCACGGTTTTCGCCTGTTTCCCCGCGATTTTAAGCTGTTTTACCGCCAGTTTGTCATAGACACAGAGGGGGGTCCATGCCCTTGACAGATTTTCTTGTACGGCGCACCACCAAATTTCTCCTTCCTTATAGTAAAGAGGTCCGCTGGATTTACTGTGAATCTTTTCTTTCAGGCCTATCCATTCAAGAAATCGTTTGATCATTTTTTAGAATAATTCAATCTCGATGTCATAGAATAGACTTGTTTATAGCCCGCGAAGCGGATAGCAGTAATTTGCTCTCAGATTAACTTTGAGCCCATTGACAAATTATCATGAGAAGTGTAGTCTGGGAATGTGAAACTTTCCAATGACCAACTTGATAAAATGTCTGACATTTCTGCTGATATTGGAACAGTTGCTCTTGCTTCTGTAGCTATACCAGCAGTTTTAGAAAAATTCCAGCTGCTTCCTGTAATCGCAGGATTATTAATCGCTTTTGTGTTTTGGTTTTTTAGCATTAAATTACCCCAAATAAAATCATGAGCGACCTGCTTATCTTCTATCTTATTTTGGCGATTTTGGGATTGACTTTGGCTTTGATAGCTCTTCCGACTGTCATTGAAAAAATCCGCAACCGTCGGCAATAATTTTTCATTGTTCGTTACTGCTACTTCATCCCCGACTCTAATCCCATAAACCTTGGTCCAGTAAGCGCTGGCGATCGGCGACTCGGCAAAATAGGGGTTTTCCAGGGTATCCACCAAGCCGCGCTCAAACAGAGAGCGGTTTTTGTTATCCCGCATTGCTTTCACGAGATATGGATGATTGCCGGTGGTGCGAATGCTGCGGCCTGATTCAGTGATAAGTTCATAAATCGGCTTCCGGCCCATATCCATCAGAGCCTTGACTGTCTGGTATTCAAATCTTCCAGTGGCTTCATTGAGCGAGAGAATCTCGTCTTCGGGCTTGATCTGGTCAATCCGGACAGAGTCTCCGATTTAGATCAAAAATTCCCCTCCTTTACAAGGAGGGGTTAGGGGAAGTAAAGAGGGGGTGGGAAATTCTGAATTGGTTCTGACGAATACCGCCTCTCTGTTTCATTGCGAAACCGGCGGTTCGGATACCGTTATGCCGAGCTTTTGTTCCACTGCTTCTATGACTTGGAGGTCATCTTTAACTTCATCAAATTTCTCGTATACGGTATCAAAAGCCGGTTCAAGGTTTCCTTCCCAAAATTGCCCCAATCCTTCCTGAAGCTTTTTCTCAAACAGGTCACCGATTTGTTTCAAATCCTTTTTATTCTGCCGTTGTCGTTGCCGTGCTAGTCGCAGCCTGCCCCGTAGTGTCAGCGGAGCTGTCTACTACTGGGGTTGGTTCAATTATGGTTTCTGTGGTAGTAGCCGTCGGGGCCGGCTCTGGCGCTGGTTCCGGCGCAGGCGGCGATTCAACATTCCCCCCGTTTATCCCATTACTCCCATTAGTTTGCTGCTGAACGAATGCCGCATAATCCAAATCCGTTTCGATAATCCAATAACTGAAGTCAACATCGTATGCCAAATTACCTGATAGTTTCACGGTAAACCCGGCTCCCGGATTTTTATTGGCGATATACCAGCTCCGACTGGCTAAATCAGACATAAAGCTAAGGAAAATTTGCGACTTGTCCGAAACATTCGCATTAACAATGTCCACGGCTGCGTCTCCCTGCTTGATCCGGCCAAAACCCACGGTTTTATCGCCGCTAACCTTCACTGTCTCGACTTCCAAGTCTTTGAGCACGAGTTTGCCTTCTTGGTCGAGCTGCCACTGGCCATTTTCTGCCGCGAGTTTGTAGGCAAATATGGCATTGGCATTAAACTTCAACCCTTTTACCCCCTCTCCTGACGAGGGGAGGGTTGGGGAGGGGTCAGAAACCACAATTATTCCTCCTTCAGTGCTAGTGGCCGCGGTTAATTGCTGCTCGCCGGTAATCTGGTCAATGCGACTCGAAAGTTCCTGGATGGCTTCGACAAATAGTCCGGTCAGGCTCCCGTAATTGATTGATTTATATCCTTCGCTGTTTTCTGTAACTACCTCGGGTACAATTTCTTCCACTTCTTGAGCAATCAATCCCATCTGCAATCCGGGCTCGCCCCACCTTTTAATAAACTCGGGCTTGAACTCGAAATTCACTCCGCGCAATTGGAGGACGCGAGCCAGTGACCCTTCCAGATCGACTATATTCTGTTTCAGCCTGACATCCGAAACGGTACAATCAGATGCATTACCTTCCGTAATCGTCCCATCAACATCACGACAAACGGCCGCAGCTGTACCAGCGGGCAAACCATCAATTTCAAGATCATCCTCAATATACAAGTCTCCGTCTGTGGTGGCAGTATTGACTGTTCCCGCATCGCCAATCCGCACCGCATTGCCTGTAACCTGCAGGGCTGCTTGCGGCGTTGCTGTCCCAATCCCGACCCGATTCTCATTGGCATTGACAACAAGGGTATTAGAGTCAATGTTAATGCCAGTATTGAGAGTAGTAGTAGCTGTGGCACTATCTGGCATCTGGAAGATGGCCGTGGCTCCATCTGTCAAGACATTGAAGATATTGCCTGTGAGATTTGAGGCGTTGACCACGAGCTTGATGACGTCGCCCGAGGT
>CAYPVQ010000074.1:0-356 GCA_964414215.1 uncultured Candidatus Saccharibacteria bacterium
CCGTTGCTGTGAATTCACTCATGTTTTTGTTCTCCTTCCACACTTACTTCTTCCGTAGTCTGACTGTCTTCCCCAAACCAACTCTCGTCCCTTCCAAAAGTCAGGCAGCGATAAACCTTAAACGGAGCATTGCCTTTGGTCTTGCTTTCCATCTCCTCCTTAAACTGGATGCCCACGATGTCGCCAAGCTTCGAGCGCGCAAATAGGTCATCAATGGCCTGTTTGCCTCCCCAGACCACATAATACGATCCGGCTTGTACTTCCGCGGCCGGCTCAATGGGATTTTTCTTGCCATCTACGGTGTGATATTCTCCAAGCCATCCTTTTAGTTCGTAGAGATTAACTTTCTCTCCCGG
>CAYPVQ010000074.1:366-5611 GCA_964414215.1 uncultured Candidatus Saccharibacteria bacterium
GTTTATTAGGATTATCTACTGTTTTCTTGCCGGTATACGTCCCCTTAATCCAGTCTCCGACCTTGCCAAAGGTAACGCTTTGGGTCGTCATCTCCTGGCCGCCGGCCAAAGGATCATCTTGTCGTAAAGATCCTTCGGACTTTGTCATATTTTGTTTCCTTTCTTCTTAAAAATTAAATAAATTAGCCAACTTATGAACGAAAACTGATACTCCTCCATCTCAAACGCTATCCCGAACTTTGTCGGTCGGAAGGCCATTTTTGTCCAAGAATCCTTCTCTGCTTAAAATTTTCAGGTAGTAGAGCACAGTGTTTTTATGGACCCGCAGTTCCCGAGCCAAAAAAGCCGTGCCTGGTCTTCTGACATTGGCCTTGATTAGGGCGATTAGATGAATGTGCTTTGGCGTCAGCTTAAATGTTTGTTTCATAGATTAGGACTTTTCCACAAGTTATTTACAGATTAAAAAAACTCACCAGTTTATTACTGGTGAGCATTTTCTCCTTATTTTACGGCCTCAAAACCCTTCAGTTCCTACTCTATCTCTTTTACGACCTTCTCTGGTATAGAAGAAGGCCGGCCCGCTTGGCTCAAAGTAGCTAAACGTGGATCTTGAGGATCCCATTTGGCAGATAACGCGGGCCGGCCCCATCGGGCGGCAGACTCTCCCAACTAACCAATACAGCTAGCGTTTCCCTTTTCTTTCATGGTAGTTGGGAGCGACAAACCTTCTATGCCTGCTTGTTCAGAGAGCTATTAGAGTAGAAACACAAAAGGCTTGTCTGTCTTGCCTAGTTCTATACCTTCACCTCCTTGAGTAAGATTTTGGTGGCGCAACCCCCATGGTTGCGCTCGCCAATAACATTATTATTATACCAAAACTTTATTATTTCAAAAAGTTCAAGGGATTGTAAGTATACCCATAAGGAATCTGGTAAGGCCCGTGGATGTGCTCGTAAGCCCCATTTCGGATATTAAAACCTTCCTCATCAAAGATGGTAAAATGCAGGTGGTAGCCGCGTTCTGGCCCATATAAAAGCCTAGTAGTGTTGCCGGTATTGCCGTTAAATCCAAGTAAATCCCCTCCCCTCACTGCTTTTCCCGCGGCCACAACCATATCCTGCAAATGACCATAGAGTGTATAAATATTAAAAACTTTGCCATCTTTGCTAATCGTGTGTTTGATCACTACCCAGTTGCCATAGGCCGCAGACCCACGGCCGGTGGCAAAAACCAGACCATCTCCCGCAGCGTAAACACTGGTTCCGGGCGGCGCGCCAATATCAATGCCATTGTGAAAATTGTACCCTAAAGCCGTAAATCCAGTTTTGCCGTACCCTTGAGTCAAGATTCCAGACATCGGCCAACGGAGAATCCCTGCAATGGCTGGTAAAGTTTTATCACCTAAGCGCTGGCGGATAGCAACTTCGAGCTCTAAAATTTCCCGCGCCACTTCTTCTTGTTTTTTTGCCGCTTCGCCAAGGAGGGTTTGGTAAATCCGTTCCTGGCCGCGGGTTTTGGTCAAAAGCCCTTGTTTTTGTCCGCGCTGATCATCCAGCGAATCTCTGGCCGCTTGAAGTTGGCTCTTTAATTCTTGCTGTTTGTCGAATTGCGAGGTAAGATCAGCCTTTTTTTGCTCCAACTCAAGTTTCAAAACCTTGATTGCTTCCAAGAGTTCCTGGTTTTTCTCTTGAAGATTCGTGGCATATTGCACCTGGTCAAGAAATTCAGAAAAAGTATCATTCCCCAAAGTTACCTCCAAGGCACTGATTGTGTCGTATTCATACAAAAGTCTTAGAGTTTCGGCCAGAAACTCTTTTTGTTTGGCTAGGTCTTCGTTTTTTTCTTGGATGGCAATTTGGGTTTTGAGGATTTCGTTGCCGAGTTTTTCAATTTCTAATTCTACGGCCCCGATCTGGGCTTCGGTTTGGCGGATATGTAAATCAAAAAGCGCAATCTCATTTTTGAGCGAAGCCGCCTGCTTTTGTTTGCGGCCGATTTCGCGCTGAAGATTTTGAATCTCGGTGGTGATCTGGTCGAGTTTTTCTTGCTTTTCGGAGATATCACCCCGGAGCTCGTCAACCGTAGTTTGCGCTGAACTTAGCCCAAAAGTCAGAGTGAGAACCGTGATTGCGATTGTTAATTTTTGTTTCATCTTGGGTTTTGGATCGCGATTCGTATTATATCACAGAATCTATAATTTTTCAATCGCGTTTTTGATCCTCTGCAGAATAATTTCCTTGCCGTTTCGCAGAGTGAGAAAAGCTTCCATAATCTCAAACGGCCCAGGCGAAGCTTGAAGTCCAGTCAAGGCCACGCGCAGCGGCCACAAGACTTCTCCAGTAACCATTTTTTTTTCATCAATAAATTTCTTAAAAGCAATTTCTATGACCCCCTTTCCCCTCTCCCCCTCATGAGGGGGAGAATTAAAGAGGGGGTCAGAGTCTATAAAATCTATGACTTGGAGCAAGTTAGCTTTAATTTTGTCCTTTGAAGTTTCTTTCCAGATCAAAAGAGCTACTTCATATTCCGGCTCTCGGAAAAAATATCCTACCCTCTCCCCTATCTCGTTTAGAACGGTTAACCTTTCTTTTTCGAGCTCTATAATTTTTTGCACAAATTTAGAGGGGAGGGATTGAGGGAGGGGTAAATAAGGCCTTACCAGTCTGGTTAGTTCTGGAATTGGTTTTTCCTTGAGGTAATGCTTATTGAACCATTTAAGTTTTTCGAGATCAAATATTGCTCCGGCTTTGTTGATCTTGGTTAAATCAAAAGCTTCGGTTAATTGCTCAAGTGAAAAAATTTCTTGTTCGGTTTTCGGGTTCCAGCCCAAGAATGCCACAAAATTTAGAATTGCTTCGGGCAGATAACCTTTGTCTAAATATTCCTTGACCGCGACATCGCCGGTGCGTTTGGAAAGTTTATGACGGTTTTTGTCTAGGAGGAGTGGCAAATGAGCAAATTTCGGTGGTTGCCAACCAAAGGCCTGATACAAAAGTATATGCTTAGGCGTCGAAGAGATAAACTCCTCGCCTCGAATCACATGCGAAATTTGCATAAGATGATCATCAACCACATTGGCGAAGTTATAAACCGGCCAGCCGTCGGATTTGATAAGGATGCCATCATCGAGGAACCGATTTTCTACGCGAATTTTGCCGTGTACTAAATCTTCAAACTCGGTATGTCCTTCTTCCGGCATGTTTTGGCGTACGACAAAGGGGACTCCCCCACTTCCCCCTCTCTGATTTCCGCCGGAGGCGTGCGCCCGTCCGCCGAAGGCCGATCCTCCTCGGGAGGAAGGCCCATCCGCCTCCGGCGGAGATCCGCCTTGGGAGGAAAAGAGGGGGTTAGGGGGAGTTCTCAAACAATGCTTATCATACCGAAAAGGCACTTTTTGCGCGTCAGCTTGTTTTTTAAGTTCCTCAATTCGTTCTGTCGAACAGTAACACTTGTAAACAGCGCCTTTTTCCAGCAGAATCGCAATGTGCTTTTTGTAAATTTCAAGTCTTTGCGATTGAAAAACTGGCCCTTCGTCAAAGTCTAGCTTGAAAAATTTAAGGGTTTCAATGATATTTTCTGTAGCTCCGGCGACTTCCCTACTCTTGTCTGTATCTTCAATGCGCAAGATAAAGCTCCCGCGATTTTTTCGCGCAAACAGAAAATTGAAAAGCGCGGTCCGCAACCCCCCAACATGCAAAAACCCTGTGGGAGAAGGGGCAAATCGAACCCTAACTTTTAATCCCGAGGTCATGAGAAAATTATAGCAGAAGTCCTTAAATAAGTGAAAAAACAGGCAAAAAACAAACTGTGTGCGGACAAATCTAGTGATCACTAAATCTGTATGCTATAATGATCTCATGATCTATATTCATCCCGCAGACCGCAGATACGGGCCTAGAGTCGGCGGTTATAGGTACAAAAAATGGACTCCGCCCGAGCCCCTCTCTATTACAATTCTTAAAATGATCGGGTTAGGCATTGCGTTTACCGCAGCTAGCATCCTATCCCCCACCTTTCTCCTAAATGCTATAAAAGCATACTTGAAATACAAGTACGATGAGACAAAATACTATGACTATATTAATAAGCGCAGAATCCAAGCCAGTCTTAGATATTTGAAGCGGAAGCACTTTATTGCTTATCCGGGAAAAGGCAGATTTAGTATAACCAAAAAAGGCGCATCGCGACTTAACCGGATCAACATAGATGAGTTAAAGATTAAAAAAGTGCCTTGGGATGGAAAGTGGCGATTGTTAACCTTTGACATACCGGAAGAAAAAGAACAAAAAAGAGACTATTTTAGAAAGAGGCTTAAAGAAATGGGATTTTATCATTTTCAAAGGAGTGTATTCATCTTGCCCTATCCCTGCAAAAAAGAGATAGACACAATTTGCGAAGTCTTGGATATTGAATCTAACGTTCACTTGATTACCGGAGAGCGTTTCGAAGGAGATGATGAGCTTGTCAAACTTTTCCACGTAACTGTCCGGTCAGAACCGTGAAGTGCAAACAAATCTAGTGATCACTAGATTTGTTTGCCAGATTAGGGAAAATAAAATAAAAAAGAGACCCTTTTTATGCGTACCAAGTTGACTTGGTTTTTGTCCCCCTTCGCATAAAGCTTTGGAGGATGGTCTCACACGTGTTTTGTGGCACAGTCAGAAAAGATAGGGACAATCAAAGACAAAACCAGTATGACGAAAGTGCTTATCCTGATTGTCTGCCGGTTGATCTTCCATCTCCAGAATTTCCGGACGTAATGGGAAATGCATGGACCAGAATACACATTTTGCGGGTCACTGCGGCGCCTAATGTCATTCTCCCAAGTCGTGAAGGGACAGCGTCCCAAAATTATCCAGGAAAGTATCATTACTATTACTAGAAACACCTGCATTTTCCAATAGTCGCGGAAAAAACAAATTACGAAGGGCCCGGTTGCAACGGTTAGCATCCAGAGCCCATGGCCGATTGCTACAAGATCTGCTAGCCTTTTCACAGTTCCTCCTAAAAATTTGTGCGACTAGTATTTATCTTATCTTAGTTTTATAAGTATAATAAATCAACCCTAAAACTCCTCGCAAAATCCTTCCCATCCGCCAAGGCTGGGTGAGGAGGCGCCAGAGCCATTCGAGGCCTCTTGAGGCCCAAAATTGGCCTCTGTAGGGCCTTTTACCGGCTAGATAGTCAAAGGTACCGCCTAGTCCGATCTCTAGTTTTACGCGTAGATTTGGGAGATTTTGATAAA
>CAYPVQ010000075.1:0-5398 GCA_964414215.1 uncultured Candidatus Saccharibacteria bacterium
TTTCCGGCCAAGTAATTTATCTCAAGTTCAAAATCAATCGGCTGACTTCCCGGCTGTTTCTGCAGCATCTGGGTGTAAGATTTGCCATTTGACGACTCGACTTCATAGGTCAGCTCCACGGTTTTAGTTTGCCCGGGCAAAAGCTCCAGCCAATTGCTAAATACAGTATAGCCTGCTTCTAGACCGACATACATTTTGTGGATCTCGTCGCGGTACCGTGCCTGGTCCCAGGCTCTCAAATCCGGATCAGTTTTTGCTCCCGCAAGCTTTGAGGGCAAAACTACCCCGTCGTCAAATCCTGAAGCTTGTAAAAGCTTGGCTGAACGGGGCACTAAAATTCTCAAAAAATCTATATTTCTAGGAAAATATTTCTCGTCAAAACCGGAATGAGTCCTCGTGATCCTCAGATTGACAATTGTTAAACCATCAGAGGTGAAGCTTACTTTTTTTTCCACTCTCTGGGAAATTTTTTGGTCAGTCTTACCTCCACCTACATTGCTGTGATAAATTGCTAAATAATCTCCTTGCGTCTCTTTGATGCCGCCATCGAGATTATTATCGGCAATTATTTGCTGAAGACTTCGGTCAAGCGAAAAAATCAAAATCTGTTTTTCCGAAATCAACTCCAAAAGCATCTCTAAATCAAAATTTTTAAGCTCACTTAAAAACCGCGGAGCAAAGTCTGCCAAAAACTTTTTGGGTTGGTTAAGTTCGCGATCATACTCATAAGAAGTTTTGGCTTGAGTAACCGCGCGGAAATTCTTATACGTCAAGGTTACGTCGTATTCGGGCATGGGAATGGGACCGGTGAGAGTGAGAAGGTTTTCAAAAACATCAGGAGTGAGCGCAATTACGCCGTCTGCTAAAATTCCTCCCTCTTTTTCCAAAAATTCCAAAATTTTGCGAGCGGACGTCGGAAAGTCCACAAACCAATTGCTATCGCGCATCCCCCAGTTCGAGCTTACTTGCCGCTGCAAGGGCCCGGGCGCGGCAATGCGCTCGCGAAGAGCGCCATCAAGAGCGTAAATAGTCTCAATCCGCCCGAGGTGCATCTGGCCATTTCTAAACTCCAAGAGACCATAGGTACCGATAAAGCCGCCGGTGGCGCGCATTTCATTATTGTTTTGAAAAATCAAAAAATAAGTCTTGGGCTCTCCCCCTAAAAGTTTTAAAAGAAAGGTCTCAAGCTTGAATGCCTCCTCAAGCGTCTTTCTTGCCTCCCTGACTTGTCCCAAAACATTCCCGAGTTTGGGCAGTTTTTCCAAGGCCGCAGCGAGATAACCGCGGGAAGAGCGAAGCTTATGATAAAGCTCTTTGCCAGAAGAATTAGTTTCTTGGTCCCACTCCAAAGCAATCTTCCGAAACTCTTCGAGGGCTGCCGTGGTCTTGGCTCCCAAGATTTGTTTTCGCGTGCGTAAATCTTGGTCTACTCTCCCCAGACTGCCGAGCGTAAGCAAGAGGACTAAACTGCCGGCCAAAAATACTGACGCCTGCCCTCGCCATGACTTTGGCAAAATCATGCCAAAGTTGAAAAAGATTCGCCGCCGCAGACCCAAAAAGTTTCTCTGCGCTAAAATTTTGGGCGGGTAAACTTTGGATTTGAGATATCCTAGGCGCTTGTGGATTAAACTTTGCAGATCAACCTTGCGCCAAACTGCGTCAATTTTGCCCCAAACCACGTTGGGTTCGGGGTGGATTTTTTTAATTTTAGTTTTAAGCATTATATTACTATTATATCACACTCTTTGTTTTGAGATATTCAACAAAACCCCAACTGCGGCACACAAAACCAAAAGCGAGGAACCGCCATAACTAATAAATGGCAAAGGAATCCCGGTAAGCGGCAGAAGGCCGGAGATGGCGCCAATATTGATCACTGCCTGAAGCCCAATCCAGCTGGTAATCCCCAGGGCTACGAGCTGGCCAAATTTATCAGACGCGTTTTTGGCTACCCGCAAGCCCGCAAAGCCTAAAATGGCAAACAACGCCAGCAGAACAAGAATGCGCACAAACCCCAGTTCCTCGGCCATGACCGCAAAAATTGAATCGCCAATTGGTTCGGGCAAATAATTATGTTTTTGGCGGCTGGCCCCGAACCCATAACCCCACCAGCCTCCGGAACCAATTGCCAGCAAGGCCTGATTAATGTGATAGCCAATGCCGCGCGGATCAAGGGAAGGATCTAAAAAAGTGATAATCCGCGCCGCGCGGTAAGGGGCGGCTTTAATCACAATCCATAAACCTAAACTAGCCGCCGCGAAAAGTCCGCCTAAAGATTGCCACCTTACTCCCGTGGCAAACAAGATTGCCAATGCGATTACCCCAATTACCGCCGCTGTCCCAATATCCGGTTCTAAAATAGTTAGGCCCATGGCCGCGCCGACTACCAAAATCGGCGGCAATATCCCAAACCAAAAATTCCCTTCTGCCCCTTTTTTGCGCGCAAACCAGGAGGCTAAATAAAAAATTACCGCGAGTTTTGCGAGTTCTGAAGGTTGAAACAGAAATTCCCCAAATTTAAACCAACTTCTGGCAGTGGTAGGCTGAAACCCGATGTTGGGAACGAGAACTAGGGCAAGTAAAACTAAACAAAAAAGCAAAAACGGCCGCGACCATTTTTTCCAGAAATGATAATCAATGCGGCTTACCGCAAAAAGCACTGCTAAGCCAATGCCGGCAAAAAGGAGCTGCCGAAAAAAATAGTAGTTATTGTGCCCATAGCGCTCAAACGAAAGCACAGCCGAAGCCGAAGACACGGCTATAAGCCCGAATGCCAAAAGCAATAACACACTGCCCAAAACAGCACTATCGTATTTTTTCCACAAACTTTTTGAAGAGTTCACCACGGTGTTGGTAATTAGTAAACATGTAATGGTCTGGTTTCATCTCTCTTAAGTATACCACATGATTTGACACCTGCCAGGGAAAGATGTTATTTTAAAGCGTTCCTTACGAGAGGAGAGGAGGTACAATGAACGAGCAAAGAGGCTTAATTGCCCTAATCGAAAGAAGTATCAGAGAAACTTCTGTTAGTCACGGGTGCGGTTCGTTTGCTTCCACCCAGGGTCTCATCCATCGAGTGACGCAGAAAAAATTTGCCCGCTACCGACAAGAAATTGCGGTGGGCGTACCACAGGCACTCGAGGAAACACTCAATGGTCTGGGGAAAAAACTTTTGAAGAAAATCCGGAAGGACTGCCTGGTCCGGCAGAGCGAATTTCCTCTAAGTGAGGTGTTTGGAATTTTTCCTGAAGGGACTAAGTTTTTTTTCTCCGCAGGAAAAACCAAAGTCTTTATCATCGAGCAGAAACCCCAAAAACATAGAATCAGGTTCGACCAAGGGCTTATCCAGCTTGATCCGCGCGCGGCGGACCGCGACATTGGATGGCGGACTATCGTGGAGCTGGCATTTCCCTACGTCATATTCGTAGTTGAATTCAAGGAAAAGAATTTCTGTGACCTCTGGGTTTTCTACCGAAACAGCCCTCTGACGTCACTCGATGACAAACTCTGTGTTCCCAACCTTCCAAACATTCATCGGCATTATCCCATTGCTTGTCTGACAGAAATGCGCCTAAAAGCCAAAAGCCTCGCGGGTAAAGCAGAGGAGATAATTACCGGTTTTTGGCGAAGCGTATTTACAAACCATATAGCAGAAGGATACTTCGAGATGTCCTTACGAGATAAGGCACACTTTGGGAGTATCTGGCAGTGGGAGAGAAGTAGTCGAGAAGACATGTCATTCGTAACAAAAGTGAAATGGATACGGTCTCGCTGGACAATTCGTTCCGTAATCAAGGATATCTGCGGGGAAAGAGGTATCTTTGACACCCAAAGGCGAACATTTGAGCACATAGTTTCGGAGGTGGTGCAAGGCAAGATCAAAGAAATCACTAAAGTAGCCGAGAGATTCTGCGCAGAACTCAAGACCGAAACCTGGTCCAAGAAGGCAACGCTAGCAGAATTTGCCGCCTATCTTGACCAAATGAAACAGGAAATCGCTAGAACAGGATTGAAACGATTCAGGCAAGAACTGCCTAAATTGCTGAAAGGGAAAGGAGAGTAAAACAGTGCTACCAATTTACATTTTCAAAAAAGGAGTAAAGCTTCCTGATCACGGATCGTATTACGTGGTTACCGCCGACGGCATCTTTCTTCGGAAAGATACTGGATTACTCGAAGCCTTGGTAAAAGTAGAAGGAATTTCTTCCCTCCGGAAGCTTCAGCCCTTTGTGAAATCCAGACTTCCGAAAATCCCTGCGCGACTCATCGCCTCGTGCTGGGGCTTTTTCCGAAAGATCATGGAACAGCTCGAGAGCGAAGCGGCAATTCTGCTTCACTATTCTGCCGCCACTCACCAGTACCAGCTCTGCTGCCCGCCCCAGGAGGTCAGTCTACTGTCGGTTCGATACGACTGCACCGAACGGTTTGAAGGATACCAATTGGTAGGAATTGTTCACTCGCACGGACACCTTCGAGCCTGGCATTCTGACGAGGATGAGGCAAACGAGCGAAAGTTTGACGGGCTCCACATCACCGTGGGACAAGTGCATGAGCGCTACTTGGACCTAAGCTGTACCCTGGTGGTCAACGGCAACCAATTTCCGCAACCTCCAGAAGCAGTCATTAACGGAATCAAAGCAGTAAGGGCAAAACCAAGCTGGCTGGACGGCCTTGCCGATGTACCAACCTTCGCCAAAAAGCTTAACCGACTGGGACAGCAGGAGCTCGGCCAACGTCTCGTACAATATTTCGGGACTAAGTTTTACAAACTTGCTCTGCCCAATCCCGATCAAGTCCTGCACTTCCCCAAGGAGTGGCTGACCAAGGCCAAAGTCAAACCAAAACCGATTACCGAAATTCTTCTGTAGCTGGTATAATGGGCACGAGGAGGAAACATGCAGATCAAGGTTATTGGCCTCGGCGGAATTGGGTCGTGCCTCGTACCGATTCTGGCGCGCTTCCTCAATTATCACGTCGGGGCGAAGGACGAATCAGTTGAACTGACCCTAATTGATGGGGATGACTACGAGGAAAGGAATCGAGAAAGGCAGGAGTTCCACCGGCCAGGTAACAAGGCTGAAGTCATGGCGGAACGCTTGCGGAAAGAGCTCGCTAACCTCCGCCTCCGGGCGAAGCCAGAGTATGTAACTGGGGACAACGTGGTGCGCCTGATCCGAGACGGTGACGTAGTCCTGCTCTGTCCTGACAATCACGCGACACGCAAGCTCCTTTCGGATCGCTTCGAAGAGCTAGAGAATGGACTCCTAATCTCGGGGGGGAACGAATTGACAACAGGTAACGTGCAGATCTACATCAGGAAGTCAGGGCGGGATGTGACGCTGCCAATTGCCAATAGGTTCCACCCCGAAATCCAGAATCCCAATGATCGAAACCC
>CAYPVQ010000076.1:0-5342 GCA_964414215.1 uncultured Candidatus Saccharibacteria bacterium
AACAAGGGTCCGATGGCAATCATTAACATCCAGAACCCGTGGGTGATTGCTACGAGATCTGCTAGCCTTTTTTGTAGCATTTTTTCCTCCTGCAAATTGTGACGTGTCTAGCTTTTTAACTTAGCTTTACAAGAATAATAAATCAACCCCAAAACACCTTTGAAAACGCGCCTCAGGCGCCAAGGCTGGGTGAGAAGGCGCCACAGCCATTCGAGGCCTCTTGAGGCCCAAAATTGGCCTCTGTAGGGCCTTTTACCTGCAAGATAATCAAAGGTACCGCCGAGGCCGATAGCTAGTTTTACGCGTAAATTTGGCAGGTTTTTACAAATCCATTTTTCCTGCCGGATGGGGCCTAAGGCGACGAGGAGGAAGTCGGTGCGGGAGTCGTTAATTTTTTCGGCAACATCCGACCCCCTCTCACTCTCCCCCTCTCCGCCTGCGGCGGAAGGGGGAGAAGCATTAGAAAAGCCGGCGATTTTGAGGTTTGGAAATTTCTCTTTGAGAGCTTGAGCGGCTTTCTCTGGCGTATCATTAAAGCCGCCGAGCAAGAAGATAGAATAATTATTTTTCGCGGCAAGCTCGGTCAACTCCCAGACAAATTCCGAGCCGGAAATTTTTTCGGGGATGGGAGAACGGATATAGGAGGGATTGAAGATAATCGCGGATAAAGAGATTAACAGTTCCCAGAGAGTGCCGGAGCGACCTCTCCTCCACCTCCTCCCCTCGCCAGGGGAGGAGGGTTTGTGCAGAAATTTTGCGGCCCAGAGGATACCGATCCCATCAGGGAGCGCAAAGTCAGCCGAATTAAGAATCTTGCGAAATTCTTCATCTTTCTGTGCCGCGACGATTGATTCGGAATAAGGAGTGACAATGAAAATAGACCCAACCGCTTTTAATCGCGATTCTATATTCTCCAAGACTTGTCGCTTTGTTAAATTATCTATACTAATGCCTAGAAGGTCTATTTTCATAATACCCCCTCTTCATCTCCCCCTATCCGTCCGCCAGAGGCGGACGAGACAGGGGGAGAAAGAGTGGGGGTAGGATTTCCCAAAGCAAAGCTTTGGATTAGGATATGGGTCGCGGCATCTGGAGTTAATTTGCTCTCGTAGAGATTTATCCGATCAACTTCGAATTCTTGCGGCGAAAAATTTTCCGGGCGCCAAATCATTGGCCGGCCGGTTTTGGATTTGGCTATCAGAACATGCGGTGCGTAGTGTCGCCTTTCTGTCTTTCCCAATCGCTGCTCCCGAAATTTTTTCTGAAGGTCTTGTTGCAAATCTGAAAGCGCTTGGTTTTCCTCCGGCAGCAGCCATAGCATATCGCGCTCTTGATGAAAGTCCGTAAATTTAAGTTTGAAAGGGTGATAGGCGGCCGCTATCTCGGTGAGGATTAGTTTGAGTTCAGCTAGTTTGCTGTCAATTAAATCTCCCAAAAAACTCAAAGTGATATGAAGGTTTTGCGGTTTCATCCACTTGATCCAGTAGATATTGGATTTTTGCAGAGATCTAAGATAGTCTTTGACTTCTGTCGGTAGATCAACACTGACAAAGATTCGTTTGGTAAGCATGAGTTAATTATATATAATTAGACTAAGATGAGCGAATTCAAAAGTGTGGTCAACGTCGTCCCCTTAACCCGCGTGAATCTTAAAAGTTCACAAATTTTTACCTACCTTGTCCCGCTTCGTCTCGAAGGACAAATTCGTCCCGGCCAATTGGTGCAAGTTCCTTTTGGCAAACGCCGGATTTACGCCGTCACGACTTCTTTTGAAATGCCTCGTCTGTCCGCCGAAATTCGCGATTTAAAAACAATTGAGGAGTTAATCGATGCTATCCCTGTTCTTTCCGAGTCCAGTTTGACCTTGTCCAATTGGCTTGCTAATTATTATGTCACCCCTTTAGGGTTGGTCATCAAGGTTATGCTTCCGCCGCCCAGCAAAAAACCGCAAGATCCCCATTTGGTGGGGTATGAAAAATTTAATCCTGATTTTGTTCTAACCGAACCGCAGCGTCAGGCCGTAAATAAAATTACAAATTCTCTGGGCAAACCAAGCAAATTTCTCTTGCACGGGATTACTGGTTCGGGAAAAACCGAAGTCTACATGCAGGTTATGGAGCGCGTATTAGAAAGTCATAAACAACTGATCATCCTCGTCCCAGAAATTTCCTTGACTACGGCAGCAATTGAACGATTTGCCCGAAGATTTGGAATTGAGAAGATTGCGCTTCTGCATAGTCAACTTTCCGCTTCTGCTCGTTATTTCATGTGGCAGAAAATTCGGGAGAAGGAAAAGCCAATCATTATTGGTCCGCGCTCGGCCATCTTTGCCCCGGTTCAGGATTTAGGATTAATTATCCTCGACGAAGAACATGACGCTTCATTTAAACAATATGATCAAAATCCCAAATATCACGCCCGGACAGTCGCCTCTAGACTCTCTGAACTTTGGTCTTGTCCCCTAATCTTAGGAGACGCTACTCCTTCAATTGAAACTTATTACGAGGTCGTATCCAGGCAAGCAATGCTCTTAAACCTTCCTCACCGCATCAAAGCTGACGTGGGGCTTCCCAAAGTCCAGGTGGTAGATATGCGCCAAGAAGTTGCGCGGGGCGGCTTTTTTTCGATTTTTAGTGAGTATTTAAAATACGCAATTCTCGAGAATCTGAAAAAGAAGCGGCAAATTATCCTTTTTCTTAACCGGCGCGGGGCGGCGACATTTGTGATGTGCCAAGACTGCGGTTTTGTACCAACTTGCAAGAATTGTTCAGTCAATCTGGTTTGGCACAGTTTCTCCAAAAGTCTAATTTGTCATCATTGCGGGAAAGCTTATGACTTGCCAATTTCTTGCCCGGTTTGCCAAGGACAACGGATCAAATACTTTGGGATTGGTACGCAGATGGTCGAAGAAGAATTAAGAAAATTTTTAGGACAAGAATTCAAAGACAAATCTTTACCGGCTGTGGTGAGAATGGACAAAGATACCACGACACTCAAAGACCAAAGTTCCAAAATTTACCGCGAGTGGGTTGGGGGAAAAATTCAGATTCTAATTGGCACGCAAATGATTAGTAAAAGCTGGGACGTAAGTAAAGTTGGACTGGTGGGGATTATTTCTGCTGATACCCTCCTGCATCTGCCCGACTTTCGCTCCAATGAACGCACTTTCCAAGTTTTAACCCAAGTGGCCGGAAGAGCTGGTCGAGGAGCGGAGCTAGGCTTAGTCATTCTGCAAACTTATAACCCAGATAATCTCGCCATTGCCGCCGCGAAGAGTCATAACTACGAAAGCTTTTACCACGGAGAATTGAAAGAGCGCCAAAAGTTGGGATATCCGCCATTTAGTCAGTTAGTGAAATTAAGTGTCAAGCATCAGTCCCAAGAGAAAGCTCAAAGCGCTGCCCTTGAGATCACAAAGCAACTGCGGCAAAAACGAGCGAGCTCCTTCGAAATAATCGGCCCCGTGCCCGCCTTTATTTCTAAATTGCGAGGTAGTTATCAATTCCAGGTTATATTAAAAATCCCGCGGCGTGAGAATGTTGATCTATACAATTTTTTGCAGGATCTGCCAAACAATGTTGACATCGATGTGGATCCGGAATCACTGCTATAATTAAGATATGGCCAAACTTCGCCTACATATTCTTCCTAAAGACGAACCCGTCCTGCGTGCTGTCAACGCAGAAATCACTTTTCCACTTTCAAAAGAACTTAAAGAATGCCTATCGGAAATGAAAAGCGCAGTTCAAGAATTTAAGGGCATTGGGTTAGCGGCACCGCAAATTGGGAAGAATTTCAGATTAGCTATGATTAATTTGCAAGAACTGGGCATTAAACCATTCGCGATTATTAATCCTCTGGTTGTTTCGAAATCTATTAAAAAAACCGAAATGGAAGAAGGGTGTCTCTCGATTCCTAAATTTTTTGTCAAAATTCGGAGACCGGCCAAAGTGGAAGTTGAGGCTTATCGGGAAGACGGGAAAAGAGTGATAATCAAAGCAGACAAGCTTTTGGCCAAAGTCCTCCAGCACGAGATTGATCATTTGAATGGCACACTCATCTGCGACAAATGGGATATTAAAAAATGAAGTCCTACCTCCTCTCCTTTCTCCCCCGTGATAAGGGGGAGATGAAGAGGGGGTAGAACTTGTAGCGTGCCGATTTATCGGCATTATTCATTGTTTTGTTTTTAAATTATAACATGAAAATACTCTTTTTCGCCACTTCTGAATTCGCTCTGCCCGCTCTCAAAAAAATATTTGAAAGCGGCCGATATGATATCGTTGCTGTCGTAACACAACCCGACAAACCGGCCGGCCGCAAGCAGCTGCCACTCCCCTCTCCGGTCAAGAAGGCAGCGCAGGAGATGGGATTAAAAATTATACAACCTGTGAAACTTACCCCCTCTTTCCTCTCCCCCTTCCTTTCAGGAGGGGGAGAAACTAGCCCCTCCCCTTTCTCCCCCATGCGAAGGGGGAGATTAAGAGGGGGTAGATTCAACTTGTTTGTTGTCGCCTCCTATGGCAAAATCATTCCCAAAGAAATTCTCGAAATTCCCAAATACGGCGCGTTAAACATTCACCCATCCCTTCTCCCAAAGTACCGCGGTCCGTCACCGATCCAGGCAGTGATCTTGAATGGCGATCAAGAGACAGGAATTACCATAATCGAAATGGATGAGGAAGTAGATCATGGGCCGATTGTGGCTCAGAAGCGAATCACGAATTACGAATCACGAATTACGTATAGTGAGCTTCACAACACACTTGCCAAGCTAAGCGCAGAATTGTTGATTAAGATCTTGCCGGATTATGTTGCCGGCGAGATCAAACCGATTCCGCAAGACCACAGCCAAGCCACATTTACAAAAATTATTACCAAAGCAGACGCGCGGATTGACTGGAATTTCGCGGCCGCGAAAATTGAGGCAATGGTGAGAGCCTACGAAAGCTGGCCCGTAGCCTGGACCACGCTCGAGGGGAAGAGGTTAAAAATCTACACTTCAATCCCCTCTCCTGACGAGGGGAGGGTTAGGGAGGGGTTGCCGGGCGAGGTCGAGATTAAAGATAATCGTATTTCTGTTCAAACCGGTTCCGGTCTTTTAGAACTCCTCGACCTCCAGATCGAGGGGTCTCGGCGCGTGAAAGCAAAGGATTTTCTCAATGGATATCCTGGATTAAATGGAAAAATTCTAGTATAATGACCACGATTTTATTGGGGAGTAGCCAAGCGGTAAGGCAACGGGCTCTGAACCCGTCATTCGAAGGTTCGAATCCTTCCTCCCCAGCCATTTAGGATTAGGCCACTCTTCGGCTAGAATTTTCCAAAGCCCGCACGCTCCA
>CAYPVQ010000077.1:0-686 GCA_964414215.1 uncultured Candidatus Saccharibacteria bacterium
AGCAATTTCGTGGAAACGAATTTCGAAGCCTCAATCGGCAGTTCAGACGAAATCTCTAATATCTCTGATCAATCCGAAGCAACCTCTACCACTACCGACGACATGCTGTCAAAAATGCAAAACAACAATGACGCCAAGGTTGAAAATAATACAGATGCTCTAGCAGATAGCGGAAGCAATACTCTCTCCTCGGTAGATAGTCTGCGAAATACCAAAGCCATCACCGGCAATGCGGACGCAGTCAGCGGACTGGAGAACCTGTTCAACAATAATCTCCTCCGGATCATCCGCAGGATTGCCCCGGAATAACCACTCGCTTTTGGAAAGCTTAAAATTAGCCCATCTGCCTCATGGGCAGGTGGTTAGCGAAAGGGGGTGAAGAAACAAAATGAAAAAACTTCTTGCTGGTGTAGGGATTGCGGCCATGGCCTTCTCCTTTGCCGGCTATGCTGATGCCTCGAGTATCAAAAATGTCCTGGACAGCTCGCTTGCCAGTATCACCCGAAGCTTTCTGGTGAGTGTCTTCATGGACAATGTTAACGCTTTGGACCTCGATGTCACGGTAAGCTCTACCGGTACTTCTGGCGCCAACACAGTCACTTCAGGAGACAGTCTTACTGATACCAAGGTGGTAACCGGAGACTCTGACGCAACTAATACCCAAAACCACACAGCCAACACCAATG
>CAYPVQ010000077.1:696-2473 GCA_964414215.1 uncultured Candidatus Saccharibacteria bacterium
CTCTGGCCCCGCAATTGATATGGTCGACGATAGCTCAACGGCTTCGATAGACGATACAGATGATATCCTCAATGATATGACCAATAGTAACAGCGGGCCAGTAGTAATTGATGCCACAGCAGACGGACTTTCTGGGGGCAACACAGTGACCTCGGTTGATGATCATACTCTTACATCTGTAACCGCGGGAAAAGCCTTTGGGTTTAACGATTTGGTCACCGCGCTTCATACCAACATCAAAAGTATCGTGCGCACGGTTGGGGACTAAAAACAGCATTCTCGTAGCTGTTTTCTAGGGACCACTTGCGCTTGATGCTCTTGATAGAAAACAAAAACCCCTCACCCCTTACCTGAGACTGTCCGGAAATTCCGTTTTCCGTCATTGCGAGCGATCCGTCCGCCCGCTTAGGCGGGCGGACGGAGAGCGTGGCAATCCCGTGTCTAAGCTAAATTTCAATGGGATTGCTTCGTCCGCCCGAGGCGGACTCGCAATGACAGTTCTCGGACAGTCTGAAGGGTAAGGGGTGAGGGGGAGGGAAACACTTTACGAAATTACAAATGTTTGCAGATACTCGAATCAATCGCAAAAAGCTTTTAGAGCAACACTATTTTAGCGATAGAAATCTTTGGGTTGCCTTGCGAATAGTGCGTTCCTCTTCCTCCTCCCCTGGCGACCTGTCCGCCGTGGTGGAGGGGAGGATGCCCGCAGGGCAGGAGAGGTTGCAAGCCATAGATTTTGCCATCCACCCAGTCTTGGACATTCTTCCAAACCAGGCTTTGGAAAATAGTTTTTTGCTTGGGAATCTTGCTTTTATCAAGTGCGAACTTAAAAAATCACTAAAAACAATACTTTACAAAAACTGTCATTCTGAGGGCGAAGCCCGAAGAATCCCGTGGAAAAACGCTCTATGTATGAGATTCTTCGCTTCGCTCAGAATGACAAAAGCGCTATCTAGTCTTGTCATTCCCGCGAAGGCGGGAATCCAATCTGCTATCAATGCCGTCATGATTTCTGGATCCCGTGTCCATGCCTACCAGCAGGCAGGCAAGTCCGGGATGATAAAAATTTTGAACCAAATTACTGCTTTATATTACCGCCCGCGATTTTCCAAAAAATCAGTCAAATTAGCGGCCAAAGTTTTACTATACGACACTCACCCAGTGATTTTGGGCTTTATTAAGCCAACCTGGCCGATTAAAAAACCGAGTCTGGAGATTAAACCCCTTTTGGTCATTCTGACGAGCCGCCTCAAGGCGGTGAGGAAGAATCTCGTATTTAAGTCGCTTTCGAAAGGTAGAGATCCTTCGCTAACGCTCAGGATGACAGTTTTCGCACAGTCTCTCAGAATGACAAGCGAAAAACTTGGTAGACAATTAATTCATACTCTCTCCCCTCACCTCCATTCTGCCAAAGAACAGTTTATCAAGTTTATCGGCCTTAGCCTCGCTATCTCCTATGAGCAAACAGTAGTTGCCAAAATAATTGCCAGGATAATTTTTGAGAGAACCAAAATCCAAATTTTCTTCTTGACAAAGTTACTTTTCTATTGTCTCAAGCTTTTGGATGAAAAGTTAGCAGAGTATTTAAAAATTTCTCTACAGAATGGAAACATACAAAAACCTAAAAATCATAAGAACTTCACATATTTCTATAGATAGAAAAAATGAAGAAGAAAAGATAAAAAAATTCAAAAAAGCAAAAAAATTAAAAATAAAATTAAATAAAAAAAAAAAAGAAAAAATAAATAAAAAAGAAAATGAAGAAAAAAAAAAAAAA
>CAYPVQ010000077.1:2483-5244 GCA_964414215.1 uncultured Candidatus Saccharibacteria bacterium
AAAAATTTCTCTGCTCTGGCGTGGGTATTTAGACGAAAAGCTAACTAACCCCCTCTTTTTCTCCCCCTTACTAAGGGGGAGAATGGAGGGAGTGAAAAAACTCGTGGCCTCTCTTGCTCTGATTTTCTTTGCTTTAACTCCCTTAATTCAAGTTCTCGCCGCCACTATCGAATTTACTGATAAAGATATTGATCCCAAAAACCCCGTACTCCAGCAAATCGCAGAAATCACTGGCAACCAAGGGAGTCAAGAACTTGCAACTCAAGTTAAAAAAATAGTCGAGAAGATTGTAAACCCGCCGATTTTATCTCCGCCTGAAACTCCACTCACATTGGATCTCCCTCCCCCTGAGGGGGGAGGGATTGAGGGAGAGGGAGAAGGTCCCCCGCCAGACAACCTTTCTCTTGACCTCTCTCGGTCTGTAGAAGGGCCCTCCAAAATTTTTGAAGAAAATTTAGGAGGGCAAGCCACAACTACCCCGACCACTACTGCCTCAACAACCGATCAAATCCTAACCCAAGACCTTTCTCCACCACAAAGCTCTTCTACTACTACAGCAAGCACTACTAAACTTGTAACTCCTGACGGTTCAGTGATTGATTCCAAAGAAACCATCAAAAACCTTGTCGAAATCGTCAACACCAACAGTATTAAAGTCACCAATGAAATCAAAGGCCAGGGTTTAACTGGAAAAAACGAGATTGTGATTTCTGGCAAAGGCAAAGATGCGGCCATTGACACTGGCGATGTTAATGTCTTTGCTAATGTCTTAAATGTGATCAATACCAATCTCTTGAACTCCAAAATTGTCGAAATTGCCGAGAACTTTAATAATCTCTCCGCTGACCTCTTACTTAATCACCCGGAAACCAGGCCCCTGGAGCTCACCCAAGATCTAGTTACCCAAGTTTGCAGTACCTTGCAGTGCGAGTCACTCAACTCCTTTACCTTAACCAACAAAAACTATGCGGAAGTCGAAAACAATGTCGCGGTCCTAGGACAATCTGGGCAAAACCTCCTCAAAAATATTGAAGAACGCGGGACCATTCGCTCGGGTAATGTTAATGCAGTCGTGAACATTCTTAATATTGTCAACAGCAACTTGGTCAATTCCCGCTGGACAATTGCCTCGATTAACATTTTTGGTAATTTCGAAGGTGATTTGATCCTGCCTTCTGAACTCTACTTTGCTGATTTTCTGTCTTTGGGAGCCGCGAAAAATTCGGATATTTCTTTGGAGGAAATCAACAAGGTCATTATCAATGTTCAAAATGACAATGATATTACCGTGGAAAATAATGTGCTGGTTGATGCGGACTCTGGAAAAAATGAGCTTGAAGCGACCGGCTCCCCAAGCGGCAAAGGTGGAGAAATCGAAAATAGCCAAATGCAAACCGGAGATTCGCGAGGCGAGACAAATATCAAAAATTATGTAAACACCAATGTTTTAAACGGCAAATGGTATTTGGGCATGGTCAATACCTTGGGTGATTGGTCTGGAGATATTTTCTCCCTGCCAGAGGAGGTAGCGCTCGCTACCACACCCACTGGCTTGAGTTTCTTTGCCACCAATCAAAAAGATAATGATTTGCTTTATCAAAAGTTCGAAGAAACCATGGCGGAGATTGCCAGACGCTCAACCACCACCATTGATTTGAGGAACGAAAACCGGGGCAAGATTGTCAATAATGTGGATTTGCGATCTTACTCTGGCAGCAATGAGATCGAAGCGCAAGAGGTTACCGAGTCGGGGATCTTTTCGGGTAATACTTATGCCCTCGCAAATATCTTAAACTTTGCTAATACCAATCTCATCAATGCTGATCTTCAGGTGGGGATGGTGAATGTGCTTGGGCACTGGAAAGGCAATATTCTCTTTGGCTTCCCTGATTTAAGCTTAAGCCAAAAATTGGCCCAAGAGAAATTTCCCAAAGAAAAAAACCAGAAAGTTAGTTACGAACTTGCCTACTCCAATCTTGGCGGCTCTTCGATTATTGGCACCACTTTAGAATGGCATTATGATCCGGCGATTTTGAAACTTAAAAAAGTTGAGCCAGATCTGGAATACACGCAAAAAACTCCCGGAATTCTCAAATTTTCCATAGGCAGAGTTCGAGCTGCTGGAAGCGGCCAAATTAACTTGGAACTTCGCACTCTCCAGAATTTAGCTGCGGACACAGTCATCGAAAACTATGCCAGCATCTTTGGCATTGGCCCAGAGCGCAATAAAACCAATAATGAAAGTGTCTTGAGAAATTTGGCTGCTGCCACACTCCCGAATAATCCAGCCCCTCCAGAAATCCCGCCTCCTTCCACCCCTCCCGGAACCCCTCCTGCACCGCCGGTAAATAGTAGTCCCTCGGCACCTAATTCAAATTCTCCTGGGCCAGGGGGGGGAGGAGCGCCGCCACCGCCTCCCGCTCAAGGAGTTGGAGGAGGAGGAATTAATAATACCAGTGTTTTGTTGATTACCAAAAGAAATGACTCTGGGAATTTGCCTAAAAAGCCTGGGGAAAAAATTAACTTTTTCGTCGCCGTACGCAATACCGGACTTGATGAGCTTTATAATGTCGTAGTGTATGACACAGTAAGAAACCCAAGCGGCCAAGCTTTACCTGTCAAAAAATTCCCCTTAGGAAAAATGGTGGCCAAGGAAATCGTGGAAATTGAATATGAAGTTATTGCCAGCGCTGTTGCTCCTTCGGGCCAATACACTAATTCTGCTTATGCCGAAGCTTTGAATTTTCAGTTTCAACCAATC
>CAYPVQ010000078.1:0-4104 GCA_964414215.1 uncultured Candidatus Saccharibacteria bacterium
GAAACCGTTTGCATCAAACCGAGAGTAAAATCAAAGACTTGGCGTTATCAACTGCCCGGACCCGGGTCATAAATGAGCTCATCCGCTATGCCTCAAGCCATGGCAAAGCCGCGAACGGCTTTTACGAGATTGAGGACAAACTTACCCATCAGTCTTTGGCAGAGATGACAGGACTCACCCGAGAAACCGTAACCAAGACTTTGAATTCTCTGGAAGAAGAAGGCTTTATCTCTTACCAGCCCGACAGGAGGCTCTTCCTCAATCGCGACAAGATCTTAAACGATTGCCTGGACTGCATCCAACTGGCAAAATCCATGTAACAATGTGAACCAGATTACAGCGCAGGGTTTTGCTTTCCGTTAGACTGGGATTAGTACAATTATCGAAAGGACTAATCCCATGCCAAAAATAACTATCTATACCACGCCGACCTGCTCGTTTTGCCGGATGGCCAAGAATTTTTTCCGCGAGCATGGCGTGTCCTATGAGGAAAAGGACGTCACTACCAACCATCAGTTTGTCGAAGAGATGATCAGGAAATCAGGACAGATGGGGGTTCCGGTCATCGACATTGACGGTGAGATCGTGATCGGCTTTGATAAGCCGCGAATCGCGCAGTTAGCGGGAGTTCATTAGAATAAATTGAAAAGGTCAGTCCTAATAATTAATCTAAGGAGACTTCCAAAATGATGTACCATGACGACAAAGACGACCATGCACATGACGAGCATGGCGACAGCGAAAAGCATGACCAGAAATGTGAAACGTGCGGTCATGCGCATGAGGCCCAAAGTGGAAAGTGTGCGGCCTGCGGTTGCGGGTAAGAAGTAATGAGACCGTCCGAAAATTCAATTTATGGTCATTGCGAGCGTCAGCGAAGCAATCTTTTGGGTTTCTTCGTGGGGTTGCTTCGGAGTAATACTCCTCGCAATGACAATTATCGGAAGGTCTCGTACCTAACTTTCTCAAAAATTTATGAACGAAGATTCAACAATCTATGACCTGATGATTATCGGTTCGGGGGCCGCTGGCCTTGGGGCAAGTATTTATGCCGGCCGGTACAGACTTAATGTCCTAACCTTCGGTAAAGAATTCGGCGGAGAAACAGCCAAGGCCGGAAAAATCGAAAATTACCCGGGTTTTGAGTCAGTGGACGGTTTTGAGCTTATGGAACTTATGCAAAAACAGTCGCAAAATTTGGGAGTAAAGACGATTGATGATGAGGTCACGTCAATCAAGCGCACAGAGCACTGTTTTGAGGTGACGGCCGGAAGCAAAAATTATCAAACCAACGCCATTATTTTCGCGACGGGAACCGAACGCCGAAAATTGGGCTTGCCGCGTGAGACAGAATTCACCGGCCGGGGCGTGCACTATTGCGTAACCTGCGACGGGCCGCTGTTTACCGGCAAGACTATTGCCATGGTGGGCGGCGGGGATGCCTCGATCAAGGGGGTAAATTTGGCCGCTGCCTATGCCAAAAAAATATATTTGATTGTCAGAGGCAAACAAGTTACAGCCGAACCGATCAATCTGGAGCAGATGCAGAAATTGGGAGATAAACTCGAGGTGATTTTTGAAACCGAAGTTCAGGGTCTTGACGGCGAAAAATTTTTGGAAAAGGTTGTGCTGTCCAAGCCCTATGAGGGTTCGATCGAGCTTAAGATTGACGGATTGTTTGTGGAAATCGGCGCAAAACCAAATGTGGAACTGGCAAAAAGTCTGGGAGTGGAATTGGATGAATCCGGGTATATTAAAGTTGACAACATAATGCGGACCAATATTGACGGCGTGTTTGCGGCCGGCGACACGGTAAACCACTTCGGCAGATTTAAACAGGATATCACGGCCGCAGCCATGGGCGCGGTGGCCGCAACTTCGGCCTATGAAGACCACCAGATCCACGGTCAGCTTTGTGAGCTGCATATGCGCCCTCTTGCCGTGCCAGTAAATTCTTAATAAATCAAAATATGCCATGGAAAGCCAGTAGTAGCGCAATTATCCTGATTCTGGTTTTGGGAATTATCGGATTTTTCATCTGGCAGCGGTTCTTCCGTGATGATGGATTCGACGGGCTCACCACAGGTTTCAATCTGCCCCGGGGCGGGGAAACAAAGACCGAACAAGTTACTATTGATAACGAACCAAAAGAAATTATGATTACTGATGATACCAAACACAGTGTCCCTTTGAACGAGATCGTTGGTGGCGGACCGCCGAAAGATGGCATTCCCTCGATTGATAATCCGAAGTTTGTAAGTATACCCAGTGTTGCCGAATTTTTGAACGATGAGGAGCCAGGCCTGGCAGTCGAGATTGACGGAATTTCTCGCTTTTATCCGTATCAAATCCTGGTCTGGCATGAGATTGTCAATGATACTTTCAAGAGCAAGCGGGTTTTAATCACCTACTGTCCGTTGTGTTTATCAGGAATTGTCTTTGACCCAGCGGTTAACGGGGAACGAGTGGAGTTCGGCACTTCGGGAAAACTCTGGAACTCCAACCTCGTCATGTATGATCGCAAGACAGACAGTTTGTGGTCGCAGATTTTAGGGGAAGCGATTGTCGGCGAGATGACCGGTACCAAGCTCGCTATTCTTCCTTCGGACATGATTCGCTTTGGGGATTATAAGAAAAAATACCCGCAGGGGGAGGTACTGTCTCGTGATACCGGTACGACTCGGTTTTATGGCCAGGATCCGTATGGCGATTATTACACCACGCCTGGCACATTCTTTTCCGTGAAGAACAAGGATAACCGCTTGCAAGAAAAAGATTTTGTGCTTGGGATTGTGGTAGATGGCAAAGCCAAAGCTTACTTCCCGCCGGCGATTAAGCAGAAAGGAGAAATTACTGACCAGTTTGCCGGCAAAATTATTGTTGCCCGGTATGAGCAAGACATTGACGCCGTAAGATTATTTTCCGCCTCCACCGAAGGCCGATCCTCCTCTGGAGGAGAAGGCGGATCCCCGCCTTCGCCCGGCTTCGGACGGGCAGGCGCCTCTGGCGGAAAAAAGAAATTAGAGAGAATAAATCCCTTCGCGGCTTTTTGGTTTTCCTGGGCAGCGGCGCATCCGGATACGGAACTTTATAAATGACGTCCATGACGACCCAAATCATAATTTATACCGGTTCTTCGTGCCAAGCCTGCACTCTGGTAAAAGCTTTTTTCAACGGCTATCGGCTACCTTATGAAGAACGCAATGTGGAAACGGATAAAGAATGTCTTGAGGAACTGGTCACCAAGTCAGGACAGCGCATTGTTCCGGTTATCGAGATTAAGGGGCAAATTATAAACGGTTTGGATATTAAAAAAATTGATCAGTTGATTCGTTAACATGAAGAAATTATTAGTCATCATAATTATTGCTGTAGTTGCAATCATTGGCGTAGTTGTTTCGCGCATAGCCAATCGGGGCCCGGCGACAAGTAATCCTGCGATCAATCAAGAGTCTTTTACCAAAGCTCCAAATTTCAGCCTCCAGGATTTTAGCGGCAAACAAGTCAGTCTGGCAGACTTCCAAGGCAAACCCCTGGTGCTTAATTCCTGGGCCGCCTGGTGTCCGTTTTGCCGCCAGGAACTGCCAGACTTTGCCGCAGTGCAAAAAGAATTCGGGGACAAAGTAGTGATCATTGCCATTGACCGCGCGGAATCCGCAGATACCCAAAAGCGATATACTGATGAACTTGGGGTAACAAATGATCTAGTCTTTCTCTCGGACCCCGGCGATTCATTTTATCAAGCCATTGGCGGGTTTTCCATGCCGGAGACGATTTTTGTGGACCGTGATGGCAACATCCGCGACCACAAGCGTGGACCAATGGGTCAAGCAGAAATTCGCGAGAGAATCAAAAAGATTATTAATTAGCAATTATTGATTATGGATTATATTGCGACATTAGGGGGTGTTGGTTAATGGTAAACCACTGCTCTCCAAAAGCAGAACTGCAGGTTCGATTCCTGCCACCCCTGTGTGGAATCTCCCTCCCCAAGTCCCTGCCTCGCCGGCAGGCAAGTGGGAAGGGATCAAGGGAGAGGTTCTAGAAATGGAAATTCATATTGATTACGATAAGAACGGCGAAATTGTTCGCCGTAATCTTTAC
>CAYPVQ010000078.1:4114-5198 GCA_964414215.1 uncultured Candidatus Saccharibacteria bacterium
GTAAACCACTGCTCTCCAAAAGCAGAACTGCAGGTTCGATTCCTGCCACCCCTGCCATTCCAGACCTGCGCACTATCAGTGAGCCCTGAAAGTAGGACATTTCTATTTCCCGTTGACAGGACTTACGCACCCACTAAAAATAGCTTAAACAAAGGGTAAAATGGCAATGTTGATGGTAAAGTAGCGGCGATGCTTCCGAGTTGCGGATTTCAGAAATACTTGGTTTTATTGAGTTTTCTGAAGCTTTGAAAATAACGTCGCCCTGTTACTTTCATCCTATAAATGTTAGATTATCGCTTATTCTGGCCAAATATTGGTAGTGCGTAAGTCCTGCCGTTGACAAAAATTCATTCAACCTTGACAATTTTCAAAATCTCGTATACCATACAAACAAGCCTATGAATTACAGTTCAATTTTAAAAGTTGTAATGATGAGCCAGATGAAAAACCTTAATCGCAAGGGCTTGATTTAAATTGGTATAAATTTTAATCTTTTGACTCCAAAGCCCTTGCAAAAGGGCTTTATTCTTTATGAATTTCCTAATTTATCAAAATTCCAAAATGATGACGGCCATTTCTTTGTGGAAGTGGTCTGATTGAACGTGATTGTAAAAATCATTTTTATCCAGCCCACTTTCACCAGTGGGTTTTTTAGTCGCAATTTTGCAATCTCGCAAAATTGTGTGGCTAAAAAAATCGAACAATTTTAAGGAGGGAGGACGAGCCATGACTAATCACGAATTACAGCCTAGAGTTCCTCTTGTGGATGGTGTTCAGATCGAACTCACGCTGATTGAGTCTGATCCAAACCCTATACAAATGATTATCAACGACGGGTACGATCCAGGCGGCTGGTCGTATAATGGCATCTGGACCCCGGGCATTACCAAGGGGTTTCGGCTTATCAGTCTGGTTGCCTTCACCCTGGAAGAAGCCAGAATGAAAGCCCTTTGCCAGAAATACCGTCTGGCTGATGGTATCTGGCGGGAGGCATACAAAAGGGTGTACCCGCGGCCAAATGTCCAAGCTGGCGTTGGTTTCGGTGGCACCGCATGCCTTTGGAAGCAACCACTGGATAGCTGGG
>CAYPVQ010000079.1:0-991 GCA_964414215.1 uncultured Candidatus Saccharibacteria bacterium
TTCCGCGAGAGAAAAAACAAACTCGAATATTGGCCTCGGTACCCGCCGGTTTGCGCCGCTCTTTTTTGACCTCGGCCTCGCCCACCGCAAACAAAAACATCGGGCTTCCGTCAAAGCGCTGGTGATACCACTTTCTGCCGCTAATTAATTTTCCTGATAATTCCTTTATTGGCATCCACCTCTATTATATCACCATCACGAAAGCTTGTCGTCGCAGTTTGTGTCCCAATTATGCAAGGTAAACCAAGCTCCCGCGAAACTATCGCCGCATGACAAGTAATCCCGCCTTCATCCGTAACAATTGCCGAGGCCATGCGGATAATGGGTATATATTCCGGCCTTGTCATTTGGGCAATTAGTATGTCTCCTTTTCTCATTTTGGCAAAGTCTTCTTTTGTCTCAATTATCCGCGCATGACCGCGGGCGAGTCCCCAACTAGCCGCGAATCCTTTTATGATCTTTTTGGCAATAGAATCAACTAATATTCGGAATATTGCCTGAGCTTTTCTTCCATAAAACCACTTCGGTTTTTTTCCATCCAGATAAATATGGACTGCTTCTTTCTGGAACCTTTTCTTGACTTCTTTTATCGTCTTAGCTGGCAGTTTCCAGCTTTGGATTTCCATAAAAGTCAAAGCGCCCGCAATATCCTCGGATAATCTGTTTTCCCGCATCAATCTTTTTATAATTTTGTGCAGATAACCGTTGGGGATCGCGGCGCCAAGTTTCTTGCGCTCATCACGCCAGAATGACATTCGGCGGAACATATAAAAAAGATTATCGAGCCGTGGAGGAATTTGTTTTTCTCGAAGAATATTTTTTATCAGTTTTCGGATTTTTTGGATATGATTTTTGACTGCCCTTATTTCTTTGCCCAGTTTTCCGATCTGCTTCGATGCTGACGTTATTGAATTACGGAAATGGTTTTCGTCCAGCTCATGAACATAAGCCCAGGTCTTTTTGTACCAATAAAACTCTTTGGCATGCTTTT
>CAYPVQ010000079.1:1001-5156 GCA_964414215.1 uncultured Candidatus Saccharibacteria bacterium
GCTATCTCATATCTGGAAATGAGTTCTTCCTGAATAAATGTGTACTTATCAGCATTGATCAGAACAGCCAGCTCATCAGGCGAGAGACTGATCGCGTGATTTCGAATCTCCCGTTCAAGCAAATATATCCCGTCCGGATCAGTCCATTCGATCATTATCCCTTTTTTCCATTGGTCCAAAGATAACCGATAAAAACGGCTGAAAAAATTGACTAATTCTTTATCAGTCCATTCGTCTATATTTTTTTTAAACGCGTCATTCAAAAATTCTAGGTAACGAGTATTCCTCTTTCGCCAGTCTGCAATCCAGTTATCAATAAATTTCCGATTCTTTTTTTGCCGCAAAAAAAGCCACTTGGTAAGTTTCATGGCTCTGTTACGATCAAAAAATCCAGTATTGACGCTGCCATTTTGATGGATAATCATTCGATCATACCCAAGGGTCTCATGCACGCTATGGTATGGTCCGAAAATATAAAAAAGCTTGATAGCCCCGCCCTGTTTATACCAATTGATTTTTTTCAGTTTTTCTAGATCAATTTTCATTTCAATTTCCTAACAATCCCCTTCTTCGCATCCACTTCAACCAAATCTCCGTCTTTAAAAACTTTTGTGGCGATTATTACAGTTTAGCTAAAACGGCCTTTTTCAATTTACTAAATTGATGCGGATTAAATCCCAACTCCCTGACTTCGGAAGTGTTTTGGAGCAAAACTTTTAACGACTCCTGCAAATCCTTGCGGTCATAATCGGCCAGGATTTTTTTGTAATTTTGCAGGGCGAAATTTTCCATAGTCAAAAGGCTGATGATATCAATTTTATCTTTCTCGCCCTTGGGTGTTCCTTGGCGGTCTCCCCAAGCCTCCTGCTTGAGGACCAAGAGAGCCTCTGGTTTGGGAACCAAAAAACCCTCTTTGGAAATTGCATATTTGCCAATCTCTTCTGCCGGCAGGCCGGGGTCTGAATAGTGGGTTGCGTAAATATCAACGTCAATCTCCTCAATCTTAATTTCATACTTCTTCAATCGGTCGTTCTTGAACACCTCATGTGTCTGACGAATTTTTTCGAGTTCCCCAAAATCTACGACCAAATCTATATCCTTCGATTTCAAGGCGTGAGTCCACAAAAACACTGCCCAGCCACCAATGAGAATAAATTGATAATCTCGCTTAAGCTGTTTCAAAAGTTCAAAACTTTTTTGGGTTACGAGATTGTGATAGTATTCCATAAAACATCCCTCCTTCCCCTCACGAGGGGAGGGATTGAGGGAGGGGTTATAACTTCATCTTCTTTCTTAACTCCTCCAAAAAATCTTTCGCATACCACTGCGGCAAATTCCACAGATCGACAAAGGTTTGAACGTCTGGCGTGACACCATCGTAATTGCTCAAATAAGTATCCGCATTGAATACGAATAGATTCGGTGTTCCTTTTCGGGAAGGGAACCTTTTTTTTATCTCCGGCAGGATGTGTTTCGTGGCATAAACATAGACTGCGCTATAATCCGCTGGCGGCGTTTTGTGTTTCTTGACAAACGCACTATATGCTCCGTAGATTATTCCCGGGGGCATCCTGCCTTCAATTTCAGAAACGCCTGCCCCGATATTGGTTTGGTAAATAACATCTCTTCCGAGTCTGCGGTGCGAGGCCCACAGGATCAAAAATTTCTCTTTGTCCTTGATGCGAAAATCTTTACCGGTTACCTCAATCGCCCCAGACGATCTGGGCAATCTCAAAGCATTGTTGACAGTGGAAAGAGAAACTTTAAGCTTCCCTGCTATCTCTTTCTGTGTAAAAACCAAAACTCCCTCCGAAAAGGCCTTGTGTAAAATTTCTCGCCAAATTATCTCTTTTTTGAGCATGTTTCTCCTTTTCTCCCCCATGATAAGGGGGAGAATACCTGTCCGCCGAAGCTTTAGCGAAGGTGGAAGAGGGGGTAGAAGTTTCGCTTTTTACCTCTCAATTTTGCCTCCTTTTCTATAATATTCGAAACTTAATTAATAGTCAAGTCAGTTTCCTCACTACCCCCTTATTCGCATCCACCTCCACTAGATCCCCGTCTCTAAAGACCTTGGTGGCGATTTTGGTGCCGACGATGCAGGGTTTCCGAAGCTCCCTGGCAATGATTGCGGCGTGAGAAGTAAGGCCGCCCTCGTCAGTTATGATTGCCTTGGCATTCTTTAAGTATGGATTCATTCGGGGTTCAGTCATTGCCGAAACCAAAATAACGCCGGATCTGATTTTGTTTAAGTCTAAAATATGATTGAGAACAAGGACTCTGCCCTGGACTTTTGCTCGATACGCTGGGGTTCCGCGCACGGTATCTGCTAGAACCCCTTTCTCGGATGAACTAACAATTTTTTCAATTTTGCGAGCCAATTCCATTGCTCTTGACCCGGTCCACAACCGAAACAAACGTGGCTGCGAAAACAACACATAATATTTTTTTCTATTATTCAGCACTTTTTTTGTGACGTTTTTCTTTCCGATGATTTCTTGAGGTGTCTGCCACCCAAAACTTGGATTCCCGGTTTTGGTTAAATATACATCGTAAAACATATCTATCACCCGCCTGCCCTCGTTATGCAAAAATCCCACTTTTTTGCGATACCGCGCGAGCTTTGATTCGGTATCAACACTCTTCTCCAACAGATGAGTATATATGATGATCTCTGTTATTTTTGCGTAGTAATTAAAGAGTGATTTTGTCATAGCTGGAGAAAGCGATTCCTTCTTGAAGGACTCAACAAACTTTCTCCCGTCTTCAACCAAATATTCAAATTTGTGAATTTTACGGCTCCCTCCCCCCAATAATAACGACTTTACCCGCCACTTCTCTAAACTCTGCCATTCGTCTTCTACCACATAGATCTTGCATAATCCCCGTTCAGATATGGAAATTACGTTTTTTAATCCTGCTTGATGGTAACCGGGGCACCGCAACGCCCGCTCGAGCAGCGTGGCCGGCCTTGTCACAAATAACCGCCAAGGTTTATTAAACATTTCTACCCTTTTTCTACCCTATCGGGCGGCTCTGGTTGATGAAAATTTACCTTTTCCACAGGCGCCCATTTGACAAATTTGTTAGCTTTAGTATATACTATAAACACTAAACGTGAAGCGGATATTTCGAATGTCCGCTTCGTTTTTATTTGTCCTCATATTTGATATGGCTTTCCAGCCTGACAAAATCCCTAAAATTTGAGCCTGCAAATTGTCTAATTTCTTTGGCTGTTCTTTTGCCTCGCGCCAGAATGATAACTTCTTTGCCGCTATCTCGCAAATACTTAAGCAGGGGTAAGAAATCTCCATCACCTGAAAGTACAATCACTTTGTCAAATTTGTCCTTTTCTTTCATCAGATAAAAAGCCATCTCCACATCGCAGTTGGCTTTTCTTCTAGTCGTCCCATCTTCTTGTTCGTAGAGCTTCACAGGTTTGAGGTATAGCTCATAACCAAATTGTTCCAGTTTCAAGTAAAACTTGACCCGTTGCAAATGCCTGCCAATGAGGGCGATCTGCGCTTCGTTCAATTTGCTGGCATCCTGTTTGAGTAAATTTGATAAATGGGCTTCGAGCGGTTTAAGCGGCACAGTATGATTTTTCATATAATCATAGCGAAAAGTATGGGTTTCTACGCCACCGAAATATAAAATCCTAGAGACCTGGTATTTATCTTCTAGGTATTTTTTGAGCTTTTGGTAATCAATCTTCCAGCCCAAACTTTTTTCCCCTCCGTAAAACAGGTTTGAAGCGTCAACGAATGCGTATGTTTTCATAGCGTCGTCAGCGGGCGGCTTTCTTTATAAGCTTAACTATCCCCTTCTCCGCATCCACCTCGACCAAATCCCCGTCTTTGAAGACTTTGGTGGCGATCTTGGTGCCGATAATGCAGGGTTTTTTCATTTCTCTTGCCACTATGGCTGCGTGGCAGGTAATGCCGCCTTCATCAGTTACAAAAGCTGCCGCTCTCTTCATTGCTGGCAAACACCAAGGAGAAGTCATCGGCGCCACGAGAATATTCCCGCTTTCAACCTTTTGCAAATCAGAGCGGTTCATACCAATTCTCACTTGCTCAATTACAACTCCGTGATAAGCTATTAACCCTTTCAACCTCTCGGACTTATTTGACGAACTCCCTCTAAACCGATACTTAT
>CAYPVQ010000080.1:0-5129 GCA_964414215.1 uncultured Candidatus Saccharibacteria bacterium
TATTAGAGCCTCTTGGAGTACCAAAAACAATAGAGTACGTGTTTGATGTAATAATCGAGCTTGGAGACAAAAAAGATGCAGATTTACAGAATTCCATTACAAGATCTAATCGCAAAATTTCAATTATAGAAAATGCAATAAAAGAATTACAAAGGGAAAAAAAATTTCAAAGCAAACTTGTATTCAAATTCAGTGATAGCAGAAGGTCTGTTTGGTTGGAATACTGGCCGTGAGCAGTGTGTCAAAGTGTGAGTTTTTTCCAAATTTGAAATAAAACCACAAAATTAGGCCGAAATCGCGCAGATTTATTACCCACTCCTCTTGACAGGGTGGGGATGTTTTATTTAAGGGTGCTTTCTATCGCAAAGGGGCATACCCGTAGTGCCAGCCAGGGCGATGTAAAACAAAACTTGGCGGAGATTACGGGCGACCAACCGAAGCGACCGATATACCGAATACTCGATTAACTGGCTTTGAGTGCTACGAGACTAGCACGCCAGGGATCCGGGAATAACAAAAGAGTTTATTCGGGTTGAGGGAGCGAGGGAGGGAAGGTGTTTAGACCCATAAGGGAAAGCAATTATGTTGACAAATCAACAAAGCTACAAACGTATAACTAAACAGGTAAGGGTCGGTGTAGAAGTTCACAAAATCTTAAAGCTGAAATCTGTTGAGTCTGGTATGACTATTTCTAAGCTTCTTGATGAGATTTGTATGTGGCATTTCGAATTCGCAGAGAGGGGTGAAAAATCGCTAGGTCCCGAGGAAAATTCGTTTTAATTCAAAAAGTATGGGTTTGCCAAAAGGAACAAACAATGGAGCAAAAGGGATAAAAGGCCGGAGCGGTCGGAAATCGGCCTATCAGGAGTTATCTGATGCCTGGCTACTTTGGGAGATGTTTTTTGAAGAGCTAAGCAAAGAAGAGATACAGGAAAAACTGAAATCCGGCACGTATAGCCTAAAGGATATTTTTATCCAAAAAGGATACGAGGGGAATGAGCGAATTTTAATTGAAATTTTCAAAAAACTATTTCCTGACAAAAGCTTGGTGAGAGAGCAGTCTCAATCGCCATAAACCGAGGGATTTTTATGATTACTTCTTTTTATTGTCAGGAAATTACCCGTTAGTAAAAGAGAAAGAAACGATACAAAAAGTATTAGTGCTTTTAACTAAGACAAAATTAGATTTTCGAAATGAATTAAAAAAATTTTTGCCGGCCAGCCACAGCATGCACCTGCGCAATTTCAAGAAGATCTTGCAGGGTAAGATAAAATCTTATATGGAGTAATTCCAATTTTTATCTCGACGAAAGATCATTCAGCGGCACGGGCACGGGCAAGGGCCATTACCAAATATTACGGCAGGAGGACCTGCCAAAAAATCAGTAAATTAAAGTTGGTAAACAAAAATTTTGTGGTTGGCAGGAGTGGTCAAGATGCGGGAGGGTTGAGATTTCGGAAACGGGAAATCCCGGACAATGGCGACAGCGCCCGGTTTGCAATTGCTTTTGTACTTTTCCTCGACTTGGGCCATGGCGTGCGGAAAAAGGTAGGCATAGAGAAAATCAGCCTCTGACCAATCCTCTTGGAAAAAGTCACCATGGGTAAACAGGGCGCGCGAACCCGTAAGGCGTTTTTTTAGTCTTGCCCACAGATAAGCCCAGAGCGCGAGTTCAAATCCTTTGGTTTTGGCTTGAGTCAGCTCTTCGACCAAGAAAATGACCTTGCCCGTACCGCTGCCCAGATCAAAAAAAGTGTGGCGAGGAGTAATTTTTAAGCTTTGGACAATCAGTCTGATATCCTTTCGGGGAGTTGGGACAAAGGGGACTTTGGTGCGCCAGAAACTGAAGAAGGAGCTTGCGGTGTAAAAGAGCACCAGGAGAGAGAGAAATAAAATGAGGATGAGCGCGGCCAGGATCATAATTTAGCAGCGAATTTCAAAAGTGCTAAAGATTTCTTGGGGTTGGCGCCAGGCGAGCACGGTTTTTTTAACCTCCGCTCCAGGGGGACCTTCCCTGGCCCAGGCAATGAGTTTTTCCAAATTTTGTTTCTCGCCCTGGGCCAAAATTTCTACTGTGTCGTCTGGAGCATTTTTGATCCAGCCAACCAGGTTAAGTTCCCGGGCTTTCTGGAAAGTGTAATACCGAAAGCTGACACCTTGAACATTACCAAAGATTTTGATATTTGCTTCCATAGTTGCAAGAAAGTAAAAAATTTGCTATAATTATTATATTAAACGAAATTAAGTTTTTTTGGAAATAAAAAATATGTCGCAACAGCCGAATGAGCCAAATTTAACATCTCCTAATTCACAGTTGCCTAAAGCCCCGAGCTTTTTGAGCAGGTTACTAGGAGGCACTCCGAAAAGCAGCCAAAGCCAGCCTTCCTCTGTCCTCAAAGAAGCCACTGGCGGGTCGCTTCCCAAAAAAGAGGAGTTCGGAGTTCCCCCGCAAAAACCAGCGAAAGCACAAGACTGGACACCTCTTGATTTATCGCAAGGCACAATTAAAAAAGGAATCTTTGGCAGTCGCCAGTCATTTAAAACCCATATCCGCAAAGATTTAAAGTCAGGTCTTGGCTCGCTTTTGAATGCCCGGCAGAGAGGAGAAATCTCAAACGAGCTGGCAAATTTGCGCCAACATGGACTGGGTCGGGGAGAAGTGAGAAAGAAGCTTGGGGAGATGGTCAAAAAGGGCACGCTCTCCAAGTTTGAGGCCAAAAAGTTGCGCCGAGAGCTTGGGGCGACCAAATCATCGTTTCTCTAATTATTCGTCTAAAGCCTTATCGATTTCTAAAAGGTAGCGATCTTTATCCCAAGATTCGGGAGAAACAAAAATTCGCTGGCCATTTTTCAAAAAAACTTTGGTGTGCTGATACAACACGCCTTGTTTTTCGGCTAATTTTTTTTCTTCCCCATCAGTTTCATTGTCATTATAATTTACCCGGAAACCAAGCACACGATCATCACTGAGCGAATTAAACGCTTCATAGAGCCTGGGAATCTCCTCTCGACAAATCGGGCACCAATTAGCATAGAAATAAAGGACTACGAGTTTTTTGCTCGCAATTGCTTTATCAAAATCAGCCTTGTTGAAATCAATGACTTGGGATTTATTCCCCGCCAATACTGTTCCACTGAAAGTTACCGGTGTCGGTGCGGGAGACGGTGGAGTAGTTTTTGCGGGTTGGGCTTCTCCGCCGCAAACCCATTTCCCATGACGGCAGAACAGCGGCTCGCCTTCCGGGCAAGCCGGCCGGTCTTCGGGACAGGGTTCTCGGGCGGCGCTGCTCGTTGGGGTTTCCGAGGTAATTGGTTCGGTGGTTTGCGCTTCTGGTCTAGACTCAAGCGCTTTCTGTTGCGGTTTTTTTGTTGCCATATAAATAGCCAAACCACCTAAAACAATGAGGATTAGAGAGACGAGAATTTTTTTCATTTGCAGTTTACTTTCGGTTACTCATCTAAAATTAATCATAAGCGCATAGCAGAATCCGGTCAAGATTGACAAAACTTATTGACACTTACATGTGATGGTATGCCCTTTTGGTCCCTTTAGGTTGCTAGTAAAGAGCGCAGCTTAAGGGGTCTTGTTGTTTTATGGCTCAAATGGTGTAAATGAGCCATAAAGAATCGGCTCATTTCTTAATTTGTGCACTTGTATTATTGGATAATATATTAAGTGCTTGCACTGCTTGGGGAGTTGTTGGTAACTTCCGTAATACAAAAGCATTGACGATAAAAAATGTAATGAAACTTACAATCAAACCGGGGATAAATGCTTGAACAGGCTCAATGAACAAAAACGCGACAATGAGATTGGAATGAGCATCGGGCAGAAGAATTTTGCCGAAAATTCCGAAAAGTGTTGCCATAGTGAGGAACAACAGAACCAAGACACTGGATATTTTCATTGCCCACCGGACATTCTTTGCTGTGTCGCCTCCTCCGCCGCGCCCTCGCTTTGAAAATCGCCGCCATTCAGGCCAGCGAAGCTAACACACCCTACCCCCTCCCTAATGAATTTATTATAGCACTGATTACTTCCTTCGGCCTCGTCTCAAACACAAGGTGCCCACCACGAAATACTAACAATTTCGAATTTGGTATTTCTTTATTCAAGCGTTGAGCTTCACGGAATGGTGTCACTTTATCTTTATCTCCCCAAACAATCAAGGTGGGAACTTTGATAGCTTTTGCATTAAAATATCGTGAATACGATATGAAAATATCTACCATGATTAAATACTGTGTAAAATTGTCTTTTTGAATAAACTGCTTGGTTACCCCAACAAATTTAGAGATAAGAACTCTTCTCAATACGAAAGGAAACCAATTTTTAACCATGAACCAGCGACTTAACATTGCAACTGGTTTAACAATCTTAAACCATGGCAATTTTGTTCTTTCCGGCACTGTTGCTGAATCTATTAAAATCAATTTACTTACATCGGCTGGGTACTTATGAGCACACATGGCGGCAATGCCGCCACCAAAAGATTTTCCCATGAGAATCGGCTTACCAAGATTTAACCTTTGAATAAATTGGCGCACGAAATCGGCATAGTTTTCCATACTCCATAAATTTTTTGGTGGCTCGGAGCGGAAAAAGCCAGGAAGTTGAGGAATTATTACATAAAAATGTTTGACCAACTCACTGATAAATACAAGTGGGTCTACTGTTTTCAGCACCACAAGGTTCATTGGCCAACCATGAATAAATACAAGAAGCGGATTTTGTTTATTCCCGCCTACCAAATAATGGATATTTAATCCATCAATTTTTATCCTGCGTTCGACAATATTATCCATTATTAGTTTTATAAATAATTTTAAGTTTTTGAGAAATCTTAATTTAATCTCTCCTTGACCAAGTAAATTCATGGCTAAACTACTCAATCGTAAATATTCGTAAGCACGAATCGGATCGTCTATTTTCGCATCGGAAATATGACTTTTCTCATTTCGGAAACGATCAATTGCCATTGTTAGAAACTTGACCGCTTCATTAAATCAAGCCACAAAACTGCTTGAGTCCGAAAACAAATTAGAAATGACAACATTTCTTAAAAATATCGACTCGAACTGCATTTTGCAGAATCGCCAACTGCTTTTTTCGCCCAGAAAACCTTAC
>CAYPVQ010000081.1:0-3436 GCA_964414215.1 uncultured Candidatus Saccharibacteria bacterium
AAGGCGGATCTCAGCCGAAGGCTGACCAGCCTCCGGCTGGCGCAAAAGCCTCTGGAGGAAAAGTAAGAGGGGGAGAGGGGGAGTTACGAACCTATGGATTTACTAATTCAGCCGATATCTGGGCAGACAATGTTCAAGAGTCATTGATAAATACAACTTTCCAAGCTCATACTCCGGTCGGTGAACAAAAAATAGAGTTTAATCTTCCCGGAAGATTCAACGTATCCAATGCTTTAGCTGCGCTCGCCGTGGGTTTGGCATACAATCTCTCCCTAGGCACGATTGCTTCTGGATTGGCAAAAGTCAAAAACATCTCCGGCCGGCTGGAAATGATCAATGAAGGCCAAAAATTTTTAGCCATGGTGGACTTTGCGCATACCCCAAATGCTCTTCAAGAATTGCTCACTTTTTTGCGACCGCACATTTCTGGGCAATTGATTGTTGTCTTTGGTGCAGCTGGCGAGCGGGATCATACCAAACGGCCGTTTATGGGAGAGGTGGCAGATAAATATGCAGATCTCATTGTCATTACTCGCGAAGATAACAGATCGGAAGACGTGAAGGAAATTTCCCGACAGATTGTAAGTGGCATTAAAAAGAAGACAGAAAACGAGGGCTACTATATTATTCCTGACCGAAGGGAGGCCTTGCGGTTTGTCCTAAAACAAGCCAAAAAAGGTGATCTGGTCGTGGCTACGGGTAAAGGTCATGAGCAAAGTTTAAATATTGATGGAGTAGAAGTACCGTGGGATGATCGAGAAGTGATGAAAGAGGAGTTAAAAAAACTCGACCTCTCTCCTAACCTCTCCCCATCTCCTGGGGAGAGGAGTGGTTCGCATCGTTCGCATACGAATTCGTAATTTCGCATTATGTTTCTATTAATTGACACAACTGGGCAGGAAAAGATTGTTTTGGGGCTAATTGATAGCGCTGGGCAGATAATTAAACGGCAGGAAAAGCAAGTCTTTCAAATTTCCGAAGATCTCTTACCCGAGATTAATAAATTTTTACGAAAGCATAAGCTAAAAGTAACTGCGCTTGGCAAAATTTATGTTAATCCCGGTCCTGGCGGCTTTTCTTCCACACGTACAGGCGTTGCGACTGCTAATGCTCTGGCGTATGCTTTAGCTATTCCTGTAGCCGAATGGCCTTCGAGGAAGATTAGAGAAATAGTATTGCCAAAATATGATAAGGAGCCAAATATTACCAAACCCAAGAAATAACTCCTCCCAACCTCCTCTTACCCCGCCCTTCGACGGGGCAGGCTCTAAGAGGAGGAGTTTCCCCTCTTAGGGTAAGAGGGGATTAAGGGGAGTTACGAAATTCATGAATGTGATTGAAGTTCAAAACTTAACCAAGTCTTACGGCAAAGTTCAGGCCGTTCGCGGTATCAGTTTTTCTGTGGCCGAAGGAGAAATTTTTGGGCTCTTAGGCCCCAATGGGGCTGGCAAGACCACCACATTGGAGATTTTAGAGGGCTTAAAAAAACCAGATAGCGGCAAAATTAAAATATTGCCAAAAGAACAAATCGGCATTGTGCTTCAATCTTCAGAATTTTTCCCAGAATTAACTATTTTTGAGCTTTTCGAGTTATTTGCCAGTTTTTATCCGCCTTCTCTGCCTAAGGCAGATTCGGCGGACTTTGTCCAAATTAACAAGCTTCTGGAGAGGTTTGATTTAGCAAAGATTAAGAATCGCAGATTTGCGGAGCTCTCGGGTGGTCAGCGGCAGCGGTTTGTTTTAGCTTTAGCTCTGGTCAACAAACCCAAGCTTTTAATTTTAGATGAGCCAACTGTGGGTCTGGACCCGCAAGTGCGCCAGAAGTTTTGGGAATACCTATTAAGCTTGCGCCAAGAGGGCTTTACGATTTTACTTACAACTCACTACATGGAAGAAGCCGAGATTGTCTGCGATCGGGTTGGAATTATTGATCACGGAAAAATTGTGGTTTGTGATCGGCCGGTCAAACTCATTAATTCTTTGGGAGTGGTCTCCCACATCAAGTTTCTAAGCAATAAACCGGTCAAGCTTGAGGAACTTGAGCAAATTTCTGGGATACGATCAGTCAGGCGCAACCGGTATAATTATGATCTGGAGACCTCGAGTCCAGAGAGTTCTTTGCGTGAACTTTTAGAATGGGAGAAAAATTATACCGGAAAAATTTTTAATCTTGAGGTTCACCAAGCCACGCTCGAGGATGTATTTTTGAAATTGACCGGTCGTTCGCTACGAGAATGAAAGAACTAGTTTTCACATTCTTAAAAATCTTTTTCCGCAATCCGCCGGCTATGTTTTTTGTAATTTTTTTGCCAGCGGGGATTTTTGCCGTCTTGGGTTTTTTGGGGCTCGAAGGAATTATTCGATTTGAAGCAGAAGTAACCTATACCGAATTCCTACTCCCGGGGATCATGGCTATGGCTTTAATGCAAACCGGGATCTACACCGTAGCCTATACTTTAATTGATTACCGGCGAACTCAAGTTTTAAAAAGATTATCTCTCACTCCCCTCTCTCCTGCTCGTTTTCTCTGGGCGCAAATTATTTCACGATTTGTCATTGCCATATTGCAGACCGCAGTTTTGATTGTTGTAGGCATAGCAGTTTTTGGGACAAAAGTCCAAGGCCTATTGATTTTGCCAGTTTTGATTTTTTTGGGAAGCGTCCTTTTCTTAAACTTTGGCTTTCTAATTGCCGCTTTCGCTAAAGACTATGAAGAAGCCGCACCATATACTACGATCATTGGGCTGCCTTTAGTGTTTTTGGGTGATGTTTTCTTTTCGGTTGCTAATCTTCCCCCAGGCTTGGCATCCCTTGCTAATTACCTCCCCCTAAAGCCACTTGCGAGCTTGCTGCGCTATGATCTTTTGACTTTAGATTCTCCGCTTTTGGGCCAAGATATCCTTGTGTTAACTGTTTGGCTAGTGATTTTATCTCTGGTTGCCAGTTACATCTTTGCCAAGAAAGTCTATAAATAAATCCCCCCGATCCAGATCGGGGGGGATAAAAAATTATAATCCCAGAGCTTCTAGTTCTTGGGTGATTTGCTCAACGGCAATAATCCAGTTATCATTTGGCCAGCCAACCCAACTGTCCCTCATCCATTTGGGGGTGGTCATACCCAGGTCTTGATATTTCTGGATGAGTCCATTGGCCCGAATAATCCCGTCGCTTAAAGTTTTGTAGCTTTCGGGATTACTTCCACCGATTCCCCAACAGTTGTTGGGCATGATTTGAATTTTGCAGAAGTTACTTTCCGCAAAGGCAACCCCGAGAATCAGTCGGAAATGATATTGTTGTAGCAAAATTTCTGCCTCCAAAGCCAAGGGAGAGTCTTTGATTGCCAAATACGCTTGCATCAATTCCACCCGCGGATCTATTGGCTTCGTAGGAATCTCCGCAGCCAGAAAACGCGCCAGATAATCTTCTTGCGGGTTAG
>CAYPVQ010000081.1:3446-4959 GCA_964414215.1 uncultured Candidatus Saccharibacteria bacterium
AATTCGAGATTGTTAACTTCAAATACCAGAGGGGCTGTTTCTATAGTTTGGGCAAGAGCCACATGAGGGAACATCCAGATGAAGACTCCCAGTAAACATGCACCCACAAACAACCGGTCAGAAGGACTTAAGTTGTCTAAAGAAGAAACAGTAACACTACCCCATTTAACTTGTTTAGTAGATGTCATGTAAGAGATAAACTTTGCTCCTTATAAAGTTGCCCTCCGACCGGTTTGCACCGGGTCGGAGCGCAACCCGATATCCTAGCATAAAAAGGGGTCCCCAGTCAAGGCTTTCAAGGATTTTTCCTAATTTAAAAACCGCTATAATTGCGGTTTTTATTACCTCCCAATATTTTATTTTCCAATGATATTATAGCAGATTTTCAGAGTTTCGTCAATATCGTTAGACAATATTTAAAAGATCGAGCGATCGTGGGTAAGTATTGTCTAACGGGGTCAATGGGCAGTGCAGGGCTTGAACCTGCGACCCCACGGATGTAAACCGTGTGCTCTACCACTGAGCTAACTGCCCGAAATGCGCGGGGAGGGACTCGAACCCTCACGCCCTTACGGGCACAGGCACCTCAAGCCTGCTCGGCTACCAGTTACGACACCCGCGCGCATGAGTTTAAAAAGGTTCATCTATTCAGCACATACTGCGTATGAAGCATAATATATTTTTCTGAATAGCTAAAAGAGGATCGCTTTTTGCAAAACCTTTATCCCCTAAACGAGAAAACGGCCAGAGGAGAATTAGCATCAGCAACTTCTACATTCTTGGCCGTTTTCAGACACCATTTGCCCGTACTCATCGTAATTTTCCCGTGTGAATCTGAAATCTACGAATTCGGTCTCGAAGGATGAGCGCGTCATTCAGCATTGGTTCTTTGATTTGTGGATCAAGTGATGAGATCACTGCAATGAGATCGAGGGTCTCACGAGCAATGTCATCATTTATCTGGCTTGAGTCTTCGGTTTTCTGAAGCAAGTCGGTGAGCTGTGAAAACAGCCCTTTAGTTTTGGGCACGACGACTGCTTCAATCATTTTGTTTCACCTCCTTTCTATTTTGGATTTTGGGTACTGTGAGTCTAGAGTAAAAATTATTTTTGGTCAAGGATTAAAAGGCCTCTAGGAAATTAGCTTAAAATCCTGGTTTAGTCCACAGGCTATGCACAGTAATTCCACAACCTGATCCTGATAGTGATATATTTAATCCAAGATTAGAATCTGAAATAAACACTACACCTTAAAATGTTTAAAATAGCAAATTCAGCTATACAAACGCTCCAGATCCACGGCTTATCGAAATTTCTTTTCTATATCTTAGTTTTTTTATTACCCTTGCAAACCCGGAAGATTTTTTTCACTTCCCAAAGTTTTTACTTTGGCTACCATGCTTTCTACAATACTTTCTATTTATACTTGACAGATTTGGTATTTTTTGTTCTAATGTTAGCTTGGCTTTGGGAAATTATTAAACAGCCCACAGGTTTTAGACAGATCTTCAACA
>CAYPVQ010000082.1:0-4938 GCA_964414215.1 uncultured Candidatus Saccharibacteria bacterium
CTTCTTTTTTCCAGTAATCTCCCAGGGACCAGTTTCCCAGCATTTCAAAAAAAGTATTGTGCACGGCATCGCCTACCTCGTCAATATCATCAGTGCGCATGGACTTCTGAAAATTTACCAGCCGCTTGCCGCCCGGGTGCTCCTGCCCCAAAAGATAAGGCACCAAGGGATGCATGCCGGCAGTAGTGAAAAGCACGGTCGGATCATTTTCCGGCACCAGCGAAGCCGAAGGAATCACAGTGTGTCCCTTTGATTTGAAAAATTCTAAAAATTTTTCCTTGATTTCGTTGGCCGTCATACAAATGTCTTTTCTCCCCCTGTCTCCCGAAGGGAGAATAGGGGGAGATTAAGAGGGGGTTGACTATCATCCATATTTAACCAAATTTTCCTATCTTTTGCAAAAACAAAAAGCCCGTGTGTCTGCCTTAGACAAACCACTGACGGCTTTTAATCACCCACTGCAGAAAATCAACCTCGCTTTGGAAAAAGCAGAACCCTTGAACGCAACAGCCTCTTAATCATCTCGTCCTTATCTCGTTCTCCACGAGCAGCCGCCTGACAGACACTACAAGATTGATGATGTTCTATCACGAGTGACCGAAGGCGGCTCCTTATCGCTTTCGTCAACTGGCGGGTCTTATAAGTCTTGCAAAAAAGCGCGTGGTCCAGCCCTAGGGTTTGGATGAGGAATCCATACCCCATCATTTCGATCATCTCTTTAATCTCGGGTTTCGTGCACTTCGGTTGCTTCTTCATTTTCCCTCCAAAATAGCTTGTCCTTCAAGAATTCTATCATTTGCTTTGATCCTTAACAAGATCGAACCAATAAAATATATTGTAATTCCATATTGCCCAAAAATGAGACGGCCGTTTCAAAAGTGGGCAATGGGCTTGTTTACATTTCAATTTTTCGCCAGAATGTCAAGGGCCTTCTCCATTTGCGGGTCGCGGTCATTCTGAAAATCCTCGTCAGTCAGCTCAACCTTTTCATCCGGCTCCAAACCTTCTTTATTGAGATCATGCCCTTTGGGAGTTAGCCACTTGGCAATCGTGAGCTTGACTTGCGCCTTATCGCTCAAGTCAATTAACTCTTGCACTGAACCTTTGCCAAAACTTTTCTCTCCGACTAATTTCGCAAGACCGTGATCGCGAAGTGCCCCAGCCACAATCTCGGAAGCCGAAGCCGAGCCGCCATTAATCAAAACTACTATGGGGGTGCTACCCAGCCGATTATTGCCCTTGGCTTTGAAAATATCTTCAGTCCCATCACCAAACCTTTGGATGACCACAGTTTCGCCTTCTGCCACCCAATTGCTGGCCACCTCCACCGCCGTCTCCAAAAATCCCCCGGGGTTGTTGCGCACATCGAGGATAACTCCGCCCACATTTTGGAGCAAAAAATTAGAGATGGCTTTACTGATTTCCCCTTGAGTCTCCTCGCCAAAGCGCCGCAGCTTCAAAATCCCAATCTTTTTTCCGCTAACCTCTTTGATCTCAAAGCTTACACTCTTAACCTCAATCTTGGCCCTTGTAATCTTAATCTCGGTTGGTTTGGTCTCACTCTTGTGAAATACGGTCAACACCACTTGCGTGCCGGCTGGTCCGCGAATTTTGTTAACTGCTTCTTCCAAAGTTAGTCCACGCGTTTCCAGCCCATCAACTTTGAGAATAAAATCTCCCGCGCGTAAACCGGCTTTTTGTGCTGGGGAATTATCCAGCGGCGTCACGACCACTAACTGCTGATTTTTAATGGCAATCTCTGCGCCGATGCCTTCAAAGTTACCTTTAAGTTCATTTTTAAAATCTTGCGCTTCTTTAGGCGGCAAAAAAGTGCTATAAGGATCATCAAGCGAAGCCACCGCGCCACTGACTGCACCATATAAAATCTTTAAAAGATCAGGAGGCCGATTAACATACTTGGTATTGATTTGCGAAATGGTGTCCCATAAAAGCTGCCAATCAACTTCCCGAGGTGCGGCCTCGCGGCCTTTTTCGGTAAAAATCTTGGGGAGGGTTTGAACACTGTCAATATCGGATCTGCCAAACTGGACACCCAAAAAGAAAACAATGACCAGGAAGAAGACCCAGTAAATCTTTTTATATTTCTTAGGTTTAAAACCGCTAGGATTTATTTCCGAAGTTTGGATTTCCATAAATAGCGAGTCCAAATTCCTGCATAAACCAGCGAAGTTACAAAAAAATTATATTTCTGCCGGTAATGTTTATCGTAAAAAATTTGCATGGCCCGGTGGAATTCATACAAAGCACGCCCCGGCGCCTTTTTTGCCGATGAACCTTTGTAGTGAACAACAGTAGTAATCGGCACATACATCACTTTGAAGCCTTTAGCTTTCGCGCGAAAACAAAAATCCAGATCCTCGCCATACATGAAAAAATCTTCATCCAAAAGCCCAATCTTCTCTATCACTTCCCGCCGAATGAGTAAAAACGCGCCCATCACACTGTCCACCTCGGCAATTTCGTCTTCTGGTAAAAAAGTTAAATTGTAAGAAGCGATACGACTCTTGGGAAAAAGCAGGGATAAACGCGTGAAGCGAAAAAAGGCATTCACCGGATTGGGAAAACTTCGGCGGCACGCGAGATCCAAACTCCTATCTTCTTTCACGACTTTGCATCCCGCAATTCCGACCGTAGGATTATTATCCATGAAAGAAAGCATCTTGTCAAAAGTATCGCTGCTAATTTCCACATCAGAATTAAGAAGCAAGATGTATCTACTGTATTTACCCTCCCCTGGCGACCTGTCCGCCGTGGTGGAGGGGAGGGCGGTCCGCCGAGGCGGACCGGGAGAGGTTGCTGATGATGCACTGGCGATTATTGTTATTTCTCTTATCGCCTGATTATTCGCTCTGGCATACCCCGCGTTCTCTTGATTTTCGATTAATCTCACTTGCGGGAAATCTCGTCTCACCATTTCCGCCGAGCCGTCAGCGCTCGCATTATCCACGACCCAGACTTCAAAACTATATTTTGTTTGCGACTTCCTAACTTGCTGCAAACACTGCCGCAAGAGTGCCTTGGTATTGAAACTCACAATAATGATTGTTAAATCAGTCATTTTTTCGCGTCGTTCGTATTAGGTTTTTGGTGAAAACACCTTGCGCAACTCTCTAGCGCCCACTTTCACATTAGCCATAATAATCCGTCGTTTGCGCCGGGCCTCGGGTAATTGCCTAAAAAATTCCAAAAGTGCAAAAATTTGAAACTGCTCAAAGACTAAAGTATACAAGAGAAGCAAAAGCTCGCGCCCTAAAATATACACTCCATGCCGCCAAAAAACTTCAGAAACTTCGTTTTTGACCATCATTAGATAGTGATTCTTAAAAGAGAGTTTACGCACCAGCCGCGGCTGGCGAAAGCGATTGAGGATAAACCGAATAACTTGCGAAGGCCACGACCGGCCAATGGTCCGGCCGTGATAAACCACAGCTTGGGGGACATAGCGGCACTTATAGCCTAGAAGCTGCAAGCGCCAAGCGAGATCCACGTCCTCTTTGTAAGCCACAAAGTCTTCGTCAAAGTATTCAAACCTGCCGTCAGCTTTTGGCAGTTTAACTTCCTCCAAAACGCTCCGGCGGTAGAGAGCCGCTGCTCCGGAAGCGCCAAAAATTTCATTATCCAAATCATACTGGCCGCGGTCAACCTCCCACTGGCCGCGATCAATCACCCGTCTGGTTTTAAAAATCTCAATGCCGGTACTGTCTAGGATTTTTGTCTTGGAATCGATCTCGAAATTATAGTGCAGAAGTTTGCCAGTTACTGATGCCAGGCTTCGGTCTTCTTCCAAGGCTCTAACCAAGAGGTTTACAAAATTTCGTTCCATGATGGTATCTTGGTTTAGAACTAAAATATATTCTCCTTGGCATTGCGGAATCGCAAAATTATTTCCTTGGCAAAACCACAAATTCTCCAGTGGTTCAAGCACGTGGATTTTTTTGAAGCGGCGGTATTTGGTTTTGATGAGCTCGGCAGAGCCATCGGCTGAACCATTGATTACAATTAAAATCTCGAGCCTTGGGTAGTCTTGACCCAAGACCGAATTGAGACACTTCTCAATATACCGCCGGCTGTTGTAACTTAAAATGATGATGCTAACGAGAGGCTTGGCCATAAAGTTTATATTGTCATTCTGAGTCCGTCCGCCTATGGCGGAGGGACGAAGAATCTCACAGAGATCCTTCAGGCCGACGCAAGTCGGCCTTCAGGATGACAGAATCATTCATATTTCTAAAGCTTAATAAGGCCAAAATCAAATACCCAATGCCCAAGGGATGGTTCAAATACGGCGTGGTAAGATTCAAAATCAAAAGCGCCACCAACCCAGATAAGGTTCCAAGTATTTGGTATTTGGTATTTGGTATTTGGATTTTTGACCAGCCTTGCTGAAAGATGCGTGCGATAAAAAGCAAATAAACAATTAAACCTATTAAACCAACCTTAAGCATGATATCCAGGTATCCCCACTCCAAAGCAAAACTCCTGATCTCTCCCTCGGGATTTTCGAGAGTAATCCGGTCAGGTAAATAACTTTTGTAAGTAAGTTCTTTGCCAAAACCAGAACCGATAAACGGAGCCTTCGCAATCCCTTTGAGTAACTCGGGAAGCAAAAGCAAGCGCGCACTGCCAGCGGCTTCGCTTGCCGGATTTACCCCTCGACTCGCAACCGACTCGCTTAAAACACTGCCCCTAGACAACAAATACAATCCGCCAATCTCCAAAACCGCAATCAAAATTATGACTCCTGCCAATCTTCCTAATTTCCCTACCCCCCAGCGCAATTTGAAAAGCCACACTCCGGCGAAAAAAAACGCCCCAGCAATCGCGCCGAGCCAGAAACTGCGGGACAGGCCGAGGATAACCGCCAGCATAGCGGCGGAAATTACTAACCAGCGCCAGAGAACTCCCCCTTTCTCCCCC
>CAYPVQ010000083.1:0-4794 GCA_964414215.1 uncultured Candidatus Saccharibacteria bacterium
CACCCCCGGAACGCCCGCTACACTCCAATCTCCTAAAGTCTTTGTGGCTCAATTTTTGGTCTTGTGGCCCACCACGCTAAGCGTGGCTCAAATGCCTGGGAAATGAGCCACCACCAAAACGTTGGTTCACTATATAACGATCGTTATATAGCAGACATAGTGCATGTAGGTATCCTCGCTTCCAGATCCAGCCGCTTCCAGATCCAGCGACGATTGCCAAGATGTGTTTGCTGCGCTCTGCAGGTAGTTACTGCCCTCGGCCGGTGAGGATGATGTTGATGGTTTTAAGCAGGATGCCGATGTCGAGGGGCAGAGAGCGGTTTTTGATGTAGAAAAGATCGTACTGAAGTTTTTTTAAAGCATCGCCGGTGGAGGCGCCGTATTGAAAATTAATTTGCGCCCAGCCGGTAAGTCCGGGTTTTACCAAGTGCCGCTCATTGTAAAAGGGGATTAAGGTTTGCAAATTTTGCACAAATTCCGGGCGCTCCGGACGAGGACCAATAAAAGACATTTCCCCGCGCAAGATATTTAGAAGCTGGGGAATTTCGTCAAGCCTTAATTTGCGTAAAATTTTTCCGATCCGCGTGACCCGCGGGTCGTTTTTTTGCGCCCACTGCGGCTGCCCTTCTTTTTCCGCGCCTAAAATCATGGTGCGGAACTTGATTGCCGCAAAATTTTTCCCCAAAAGCCCTACCCTGGTTTGCCGGAAAAATACCGGCCCCGGGCTCTCGAGTTTAATAAGCAGAGCAAGCAGAGGAGCAAGCGGCAAGGAAAAGACAAGCCCCAGGAGTGCGCCAAGCATATCCAAGAGCCGTTTGAGGATTTCGTAAAGAGTTTTTTCACTCTCGGCCAGATTTTCCAAGAACCAAATGTGCCCAATGGTTGTTACCGGAATTTTGCCCGTTAATTTTTCGTAAAAAGTTGGCAGATCAAAAAACTGAAGTTTCAAGGCCAGACTTTCGTAAAGATTTTGTACGAGACTCGGATCGCCTCGCGGATCAAGCGAAGTAACCACGGTGCTAATATTCTGCTGCCGCAAAAGTTTTTTAAGATTAACGGAACTCTCATGCATGGTCACCCCCGGAAAGTTATAGTCTTTGCGAAAGCCATCGTGAATAATTGCGGAGATGCGGTAGCCAAGCTGCGGCTTGCGGATAATTTCTTCAATCAGCTCTTTGGCTTCGTCTTTCATGCCAATCACTAAGACGTTTTTCAAAAGAGTGGGACGCTGTACGAGCTCGTTATACCAATAGCGCCACAGGGAAAACAAAACCAAAGAAGTTCCCATAAAGATGAAAAACACGGCGCGGGGTTTGATGTCAAACAGTCGGTCAGGCAGCAAATAAAAGAAAGCCGCGGCCAAACCAAAGTTTATCAAAAGATTGCGCAAAATCTTATTGTAAAATTCGACGTCGTTTTTACTGGTGGCCAGGTCATAAAGTCCATTGACGTAAAAAATTATGAGCCAGACCACGAACAGAATGGTAAAGGGCAAGAAATGCAGGTCCCAAGTTTCGGGGATGGGAATTTGACGGTACCGCAGCAGCAAAGTCACATACAAAGCCAAATACAGCACGAGCAGATCTCCGCCAAAGAGCATGAGTTTTTTAAGCTTATGCAAAATCATGCCCAGTATTATAGCTAATCCTTCGCAGTTTGACCAGAAGAGATCAAACTTGTAAACTAAAGTTAAGTTATGGCCGAGAAGTTCCTGCGAATTATCTTGTATGCACTGCTTCTGACGCCCTTGTGGGTGTTTAGCATTTTTCTCTTTCCGTTTATCACCAGTAAAATTTTATATTTTCGCATTCTCCTGGAGGCGGCCTTGGTATTGTACCTCATTTTGGCCTTGAAGCACCCAGAACTTCGTCCGCGCTGGCATAACCCCTTGCTGCGCCTTGGATGGCTCTATGTGGGGGTGATTCTCTTGACAAGTGTCTTGGGCTTGAATTTTAGCAGCAGTTTTTGGGGGGACATCGAACGGGGCGAGGGGATCATCACCATCTTACACTTCGTTGTCTACTTTACGATTCTTCCGGCAGTGTTTCGCACTCAAGCCGATTGGTATAAGTATTTGTTATTTGCTTTAAGCGTGACTTTAGTGACTGCTTTGTATGGCCTGGGGCAACTTCTAAACTTCCCGTTTGTGATTCATGCCGGGGCAACCCGGATCTCGGGCACAATTGGCAATGCCTCGTTTTTTGCGGCAGTGATGTTGTTTGGGATTTTTCTTGCTTTGTATCTTTTGCGTTTTGCTCCTTCGAAAAGACAGCGCGTCTATCTCTGGGCCATATTTTTCATTGAACTCCTGGTTTTGTTTGAGAGTCGAACCAGAGGTGCGATCCTGGCGGCCGCTGGCGCATTTATCATCTATTTTCTCTTTAATATTTTCCGGGCCGAAAGCCGAAAACTGAAGTTGACTTCCGCCGCCCTTTTAGTCCTCTTGAGTCTCTCGGCAGTAACCATTTATCTTAATCGGCAAGCTCCTTGGGTGCAGGCCAATAACACGCTTTACCGGCTAACCACAATTTCTCTTTCAGATATTACCACCCAGTCCCGCTTTGATACTTGGCAAGCCTCTTGGCGCGGCTTAAAAGATCGTTTCTGGACTGGTTATGGCTACGAAAATTACAATATTGCCTTTAACAAGTATTTTCCTGCCCGCATTTTCAAGGATCAAGGCTCGCAAATTTGGTTTGACCGGGCCCACAATGTGGTCTTTGATATTGCCGTGACTTCAGGGATTGTAGGGTTAGTTGTTTACTTGTCTATTTTTGGGGCGGCTTTTTGGATAATCTTTAGACTTTACCGCCGGGCGGAGCCAGACTTGGGCTTCCGAACACCGGTAATTTTGGGAGTGCTGCTTTTGGCATATTTTTTGCAAAACCTTTTTGTGTTTGATACCCAGGCCACTTACCTCATGTTTTTTTTGGTTTTGGGATATATCGCGTCTCTGCGAGATCAGTATTTAGCACCGAAGCCCGCATTAAAACCTAAACAGAGTTATGATCCCGGCCTCATCTTCCCCCTGATCTTGACTGGTTTAATGTTTTTTACCGCTTACTTTGTAAATCTCGAGCCTGCCTTTGCGAATTACTATACTACCCAAGGGATCCGCGTCACGAAACTGAAGACATATCGGGAATTTTTACCGACTTTCAAACGCGCTCTTGCCTACGGCACTTATATGGACGAGGAGATCCGCCAGCGCTTAGCCGATCTTTCCCGGGAAACAGAGCTCTCGGGACAGCTCTCCTCGGAAGAGCAGCAAGAAATGTATGAGTTCGTGATCTCGGAGTTGCAAAAAAGCATCAAAGAATCACCCCATGATGTGAAAAATTATTTGTATCTCATGAGTGTCTTTAATCGCTTTCCAGCAAAACTCGGAAATGCGGAACAGGTCTTGACGCTGGGGCAGGAAGCTTTGCGCTTTTCTTCCACCCGGCCGCAAATTTATTTTGAACTAGGCCAAGCCTATTTTGCCCAAAAAGACTTTCCCGCCGGGCTGGAACAATTCCGCAAAGCAATTGAGCTTAATCCGGAAGTGAAAGACAGTCATCTCAATTATCTTTTAGCTGGCCTATTAGCCAAGCAGCCGGACATTGTGGTTGCCGAGACCAAGATTATTACCCAGGATTTAGGGTATACCCTTAACTATACAGAGTATCTAAGTATGGCTCGGGCGAGTCTGCAGGTCGGAGACAGGGAAGCCGCGGCAAGAAATTACGAGCAAGCCTTAGCCTTGAATCCCGATAGCGCCGAACTTCATGCCAAATTGGCAGCGGTTTACGGCGAGCTTTGCGAGGTGGAAAAAGCGCGTTTTCAGGTGACGGAGACCGTGAGATTAAACAATGCCTTTCAAGCAGAGGCTCAAGAATTTTTGCGCCAGCTAGCGGAAAAGTGTCAAAAATGATATAATAAATGCGACCCTAATACACGAATACACCCGAATGTCACGAATTCGCGTCATTCGCGTGTAGATTCGTATTATTCGAGTCGCCTAATTGAAATAAAAATGGCCCTTGCGTCCACTGATCTCAAAAAAATTTTAGTCGATCAGCAAATCATCAAAGGCGAGGATTTTCAAAAGCTCGAAGCGGAAGCCGAAAGCAAAAAGCAAACTTTGGCTAATTATTTAGTAGTGCGCAAAATTATTCCGGAAGACCGTTTGGCCAAGCTGGTGAGTGAGTTTTTGAAAGTCCCAGTTGTCGATTTGACCAAACTTAAAATTCCCCAGGAGGTTTTAAAAGTTATTCCCGAGCCAATTGCCAGGCGCCACCAAGTCATTGCTTTTAAAAAGCGCGGACAGGAGCTGGACTTGGCCATGACTGATCCCGAGGATTTGCAGACTCGGGAATTTGTGAAAAAAAAGACTGGTTTTGTGATCAAACCCTATCTTTCGACCAAAACCGGGATGGATTACGCGCTTTCGCAATATCATTCTTCCCTAAAGCAGGAATTCGAAAAGATTTTAACTGCCAAAAAAGACCTGGCCGGGGCCCTCAAGGCGGGGGAAAAACTAAAACCCGAAGAGGGTGACGAGCTTAAAAAAATGGCTTCCGAGATTCCCGTGGTCCGAGTCGTCGATACGCTTCTCGAGTACGCAATCTTCGAAGAGGCTTCCGATATTCATATTGAACCCCAAGAAAAAGAAGTTACCGTCCGTTATCGGATTGACGGCATCTTACACGACGTCATGACTTTACCGAAAGTGATTCAACCGGCAGTGGTCGCGCGCATCAAGGTCCTCTCGAATCTGAAGATTGACGAACATCGCCTGCGCCAGGACGGCCG
>CAYPVQ010000084.1:0-3565 GCA_964414215.1 uncultured Candidatus Saccharibacteria bacterium
GTACAAAATCAAAGCCTCGGAAAGCGCGCGCAGCTCTTTGCGCCGCCGATCAGAAGACCCACGCAAATGCCGCTTCTTACGATGCCGCATTATGCTTCTCCAAAGCGCTCATTATTTCTTCTACCGACTTTGTACCCAAGCCCTCCAACCCTTGCAAGTCCTCCCGGGTTTTTCCCTGAAGCTCGGAAACCGTGCGGAGATTGTTGCGCGTGAGGGCATTATAAGCGCGATTTGACAAGCCCAAAACCGTCAGATCCTGGTGGTCGGCTCCTTCGGCTTTCAACACTTCACCCGCGGCACCTTCTGCCACGGCTTCTTCTTTTGCAGCAATTTGGTCAGTTTTAAATAAGACAAAATGATCTACCAAAATCTGGGAAGCCAAATCCAGGGCTTCGCGGCCGGTAATTGTGCCGTCGGTCTCCATGGTCACAGTCAATTTATCATAATTGGTAATCTGACCCACCCTGACGTTTTTTACCTCAAAATTAACCGTGCGCATGGGCGTGAAAATGGCATCTACGGCAATCATGCCAATTTCCAATTTTTCACTCTCCCGCTCCCGCACCTCCACTGGCACATAACCGCGCCCATTTTCTACCACAATCTCCATCTGGAGTTCCGCATTCTTATTATCCAAAGTGGCAATTAATAATTCCGGATTGATAATCTCCACTCGCGAATCTGGCTTGATGTCCGAAGCTCGAACTTCTTTTTGCCCCTTGGTTTTAAGCTCCAGGCGGGCGGGTTCTTCTGATGAGTCGAGCTTTAAGCGCAGCTGCTTGAGATTCAAGATAATGTCTACCACATCTTCGGTAACATTGAGAACTGTAGAAAATTCGTGATCTACTCCTTTGATTTTAACCGCGGTCACCGCCGCGCCAGGAAGAGAAGAAAGCAACACCCGCCGCAGCGCATTGCCAATGGTCACCCCGTAGCCAGGATAAAGCGGCTCAATCACGACTACGGATTTAAACTTTTCTTCAGTCGCGAAATAAATTTTATTTGGTAAAGCGATCGGGTTCTCCATAATTGATCACTGGTACACAATTTTCACAGATCTCACTGATAATCTCATCTGTGTTATCAGTGTTATCTGTGCATCTGTGAATGTTAATTATCTGCTATAATGTTCAAGGATTAAATTCATTTGGATGGTTGATCCTGTATTCTCCCCCGTGGGGTAGGAAAGCACCTTGCCTCGCCAAGCAATGCTTTGCAAACTCAACCATTCTTGCGGCTTGAATTCTTTCAAAAGGGCCTGGTACTGAGCCATATACTTGGTGGTTTTTTTGGCCTCAACCACCGCAATCTCGTCTCCAATCTTGAGCGCAAAAGAAGGAATGTTTACGGCTCTGCCGTTAACCGTAAAAAAACCGTGACTTACGAGTTGTCGCGCTCCTGCGCGTGAAGGAGCAAAACCCAAACGGTACACAACGTTGTCAAGCCGTAACTCCAAAAGTTGCAGAAGCAGGCTTGCCGTCAAACCTTTTTTTCGACTGCTTTGTTTAACATATCGGCGAAACTGCCTTTCCGAAACCAAATAAGTCCATTTCGCTTTCTGTTTTTCCAGAAGCTGGGTACCAAACTCTGAGCGGCGGGAGCGTGCTTGGCCATGCATGCCTGGCGGATAATTGCGCTTTTGGAGGTACTTGACATCTTTATCACGCAATGCTTCGCCAATGCGCCGAGCCAGTCTTGTTTTTGGTCCAATGCGACGCATCTTAGACTCGCCTCACTTTCTTGGGTCTTACCCCACCATGCCGGATCGGGGTTATATCCTTGATCGAGAGAACCGCAATCTCGGTTCCTTGCAAAGCCCGGACAGCCGAGTCCCGACCTGAACCAATCCCTTTGATAAACACATCTACTTCTCGTAACCCCAAATTTTTGAGTTTGGCCATACTTTCTTCCATGGTTTTTTGCGCGGCGTAAGGAGTCGATTTTTTACTGCCCTTAAAGCCAATATTGCCCGCACTGCCCCACCCCAAGACTTGGCCGGCGGCGTCCGTAACCGTGATAATCGTATTGTTGTAGGTGGACTGGATATAGATTCGGCCGCGCGGCACCTTGTGCTTGATTTTTTTCCCGCCCGAAGGCGACGGTCCCTGCCCGTCCGGCAGGCGGGCGCCTTTGGCGGATGGCGCAGCTTTTACGTCTGCTTCGCCGCTAATAGTTTTGACTTTTTGCTCACCCATAGCGGAATAAAGGTCTCCTTAATATTTAGCTCTGCCTCGCCTTAATCCGAATAGCGCTTCTTGCTCTAGAGCTGTTCTCGACATCCGAATGCTACGAATAAGAACATTCGGATCATTCGGATTCATAAGAGATCTAGAAGAGATTCTGGGATTATTCGGATTAAGGCGAGCAGGGATTAAAAACATAGAGAGTTAAAGTTCCGCTATGTCTTCTCCGCGGTGGCCTTGCGGCCCGAGCCAGCAGTCCTTCGCACATTGCCGCGCACGGTCCGCGAATTAGTGCGCGTACGCTGGCCGCGCACCGGAAGACCGCGAATGTGTCTCGTGCCGCGATAATCGCCAATCTCCTTGAGCCGCTTGATATTTTGTAAAACTTCTTGTTTGAGCGCTCCTTCGACCTTAAAATTGCTCTCAATAAATTCCTTAAGCTTATTAACTTCAGCTTCGGACAACTCCGCGGTTCGCTTATCAGGATTAATCTTCACGGCAGCCAAAATTTGCCGCGCGCGCGAAAAACCTACGCCATAGAGATACGGCAACGCTGCTTCGATTCGCTTTTGCTGCGGAAGTACTACTCCCGCAATTCTTACAGTCGCCATTGATTATTGATTATTGATTATTGATTATAGATTATTGATTATAATTATCCCTGCCTCTGTTTATGCTTCGGATTTTCACAAATCACAAAAATGCGTCCCTTTCGTTTAACAATCTTGCACTTTTTACAAATTTTCTTGGCTGATGCTCTGACTTTCATACGCTTACGCTTCTGCGACTCCAATTTACCTGCCCGACTTCGCCTTGGCGAAGTCAAGGCGGGCGGGCGAATGACACCCGAATGTCCCGCATTCGGATCATTCGAGTCGCTTACAATCTCCTAGTAATCCTCCCTCTCTTCAAATCATACGGAGTTAATTCCACTCTCACTCGATCGCCTGGCAGGATCCGAATCCGATGCATCCTAAGCCTGCCGGCAAGGTAGGCAAGAACCTCCTGTCCAGAACCTGCCTTGCCTGCCTGGTCGGCAGACCGGCCGCCGGCGGGCAGGTCAATTTGCACGCGGAAAATCGCGCTCGGCAGGGCTTCGACAACTTTTCCCTCGAGTTCCAAAGTCTCTTTCTTTGGTTTTGTCCCACTCTTTCCGAAATCGTGAGAAACTGGTTTGTTGGTCAAACTAAATAACAATTAGCTTTTGTAAGCATATTAGCAAATAGAAAATCACTCGTCAAGGGCTTTTGCGTTTTGGGGTTGAAAGGGGCTTAAAGTTAATCATTTTTGACTCCCAGGGTAGAGAGAATTTGGTTAAAAATATTTTGATATTTGGAATTCGGGTCTATATAGAAATTTAACACCTGATTGCCGCCAGCAAC
>CAYPVQ010000084.1:3575-4530 GCA_964414215.1 uncultured Candidatus Saccharibacteria bacterium
GGAGTTCAGACGTGTGCTCTTCCGATCTCGGGGCTTTTTTGACCCAAAAGGGATAAAATTTGATCTCGACACTTTTGATCTCTGGCCGGAAAAGCAAAATCTCGCGGATTTCTTCCGCACGCTTGCCTCTGACCTTGCTTAAAAGTTCTTGAGTATCAATCTTGTACAAGATCTGTCCTTCAAAATGGGTGGTAAGAATTCCGGTGCCGGTCTCGAGATTAATATCATGAAGCTGAAAGCTTAAACGCAAAGCCTCATCTTCCTTAAGAATTTTATTTTCCGGCAGCAGCCGTTTGATGCGCTCGGTTACGATTTTTTGCACTTCCGCTTCCGCAAAGCTTAAAGTTTTAATTTTTAATTTGAGGGCGGCGGAAAATTTTTCCCCTTCCTCTCCTGGCTGCAGTGAGGCATGCTCTGCTAGAACCTCAACCTTACTTCCCGCACTTTCATTTTTTTCGACGAGCTCACTTTTGAGTGCCAGAAGCGCGCTTAAGACGTCAGTCTCGCTAACAACTTTTAACTCATTCGTGGTCCCGCCGCTAACATCCTCGGCCACAGCGGCATAGAGGACTTTCGGCTGCTGGCCAAAAACTTCATTTTCAATCTCGAGCCTTGCACCTGTTTTTAAATTATACTCTGCCCCGGCAGTTTCGGCGACAATTGGAACCGGGGGAATCAGACTTGAGGGATCGACTTCTTGGTCCTCCAGCCCCAAAAGGGCGGTGGGGCGAATATTTCCAACATCTTGCGTGAAAAAATATTTGCGTCCCCCGCTAGTAAGCGTTGTCGTTTCTTTTTTGAGAATGAGATTAGTTTTAGAAAAATTATAAATGTTTACAAAACCCGAAGCAATCTTGCCAATATTTTTGACACCGGTGGCGCTAAATTCTTTACTGCCCTCAATTTCCCGCTCTTCGAGTTTAGCGGGAATAACCAGCTCCGCAGCACTAGGCTT
>CAYPVQ010000085.1:0-4431 GCA_964414215.1 uncultured Candidatus Saccharibacteria bacterium
ACGACCTGATTTTTGTTCCACCCAAAGGCTTTTCTAGTCCGCCTCTGGCGGACGGAAAAAGGGAGTGACGAGACGGTGTCTGTTTTTTACGAGACTACAGCTGTCACTCCCCCTTACTTCGGTATTTCAAGTTTAGAATATCGAGGCGAGGGTACGATTGTTGATTTGTGGTTTTTACGAAAATTTTAGTGTGCCCTCAACCCCAATGGAGGACATTGATTTTGGGTGAAGCGAACAGCGGGCTGTTTTTTACGAAGCCACCGGTGCTTCGCCCATGAGGGTGGAATAATATTACTTGTTCCACCCTAAAGACTTTTCCTGTCCACTCTAAGCGGACGGAAAAAAGGGAGTGACGAGTGCAAGACTGTTTGTGACGAACGGCCTAGTGTCACTCCCCCTTACCAAAGGAATGATCTTTGATTTCCCTCCCCAGGAGATGGGGAGGGAGGGGAGAGGTCGAGGAAGTAAAATGATTCTTTTGGCGAGGGTACGAGGAAGCGGATGCAAAACGTTTAAAGAGACAGACGATTTGTACCCTTAACCCGTGGGGTCAAAGCAATTATAATTGGAGGTTTGATGATCTTTCCGTCCACCTAAGGGGGCGGATTGGGGCGAGACGATTCCAGGGGTGCTAATGCGGTGACCTTCCTGTCTCGCCCCCTCACTTGAGATTTTCAGGAACTGGAAGTTTCAAGTGAGGGAGTGCTTTTAGTGTCCCTCTTTGTGTGTCTTGTCCGCATATGGCGGGTGAGACGAAAACGACAACCAAAATCTGGAGGAAGTATGCGATACATTGGCATTAGACACCGGGTCAAGAAGACTGCGGATCTCGAACCGCGCCCGACGCAAGTCGGCATTCGCGAGGCAGAGACCACAAAGTCCTATAACCTGGAGAGCGAGCAGGACGAGCTCGATTTCGTGAAAGGCGTGTTCCCTACGGCCTATCGCCCCATCGTGGATGGCGAGGACCTCTCGGGTTTCCGCGAGCACCAGATCAAATGGCGCAAGCTTAAGGACGAGGAGAAGCCCGAGCAGTTCGCCCCGAATCGCCTCGTAAAGGAAGGCAAGAAGACGTATTACGTCGCCACCAAGGTGCCAGTCGAGTTCGACGGGCTCCTCGAGGGCGACAGGGTCGCGATGATGCTCGGCGGTTCTGGCGACTACTTTGCTTTTGCGCTAACCAAGCGCGGCGAGAAGGTGGGGGCCAGGGTTTACCGGATTCCGCCTTTCGTATTCGACACGAAGCGCACGACGAGGGACAAAGACCAGGATTGTCATCGTCTGGCCGAGCTTCTCATGCAGGAGCCCCAGCTCTTCTACGGAGTCAATACGCCGGATCGCGACCTCATCGGCATGCGGATCAAGCTCGACGAGCGGATAGACGCCATGAACGACCGGATCGCCTGCGAACAGCGCCTGCGGCAGCGGTTCATCGGCGAAATTTTCTGCTCCGAAGACGGCGAGTTCCCCGAGGGTGCGATCGAGAAAGAATTTGCCGCCTTGCAAACCAACGACACGATTCTTCAAACTCTGCTTCGGGAAGAGGCGGGGTGCGAGCGTAAGCTCATCAAGGCGGTCGAGGGCCTCGAGGTCTACCAGAAGGTCTTCGCGCCCATCGATGGCTGTGGGCCGTTTCTGGCGTCGCGGATTATTGGCGATGTCCAGGACGTCCGTCGCTTCAAAAAGGTCTCCCGGTTTCGCGCCTACTGCGGCACTCACGTGCAGACGTGGTGGAAGTGCGCCAACGAGGCTTGCTCCAAACTCGTGGCCCTCAAGCGTGAGGGTACCCCGAAACCCGAGACCTGTCCCAAGTGCAACGGTAAGAGCTTCGTCGAGTACCGACGGTTCCCGCGCCGCAGAAACGACAGCGTCGCTAACTGGAAGGAGAACTCGCGGCAGGCGTTCTTCCTACTTGCCTCTGACCAGGCTAAAAAGCGGCCGAACACCTTCTACGGTTGGGTGTTGCGGGCGGCAAAGCTGTTTTTCCGCTCAAAGCACGAACGCGCGACGGTCGAGGGGAAGCTCGTCTACAGCGACGGGCACATCCACAAGATGGGGATCTGGCGGACCGCAACGATTAACACCGACCAGATCTATCTCGCCTGGTGGAAACTTCACGGCGGCGCTCCGGACGAGGAAACTGCGCGCCGGTACGTGGTGAACCGCATGAAGCGGCTCGAGGGCCTCCTCCCTCCGAACTACAAGGGTGCGGAAGGGCAGACAGACGAGGGCGAGCCGCCTGTGACTGTCAACGAGTAGGCTAATGTATCAGTTTGGGGAAGCGAACAAGACCATGTCTATGACGACAAGACTGATGCTTCCCCATCTTCCCCGCAGGATCTGCCTTTGGTAGATTCTTGCGGGGCCTTCTTCTAGGTTATCAATGAGCTTGATACTCTGGAAGAGGATGCGAAAAAAGTATTGCCTTTTATTATGGGGAATGTGTGCACGTTATTTTTTGTGATATAATACCAGCATGTCCTTAGCTTTATATCGCAAATATCGGCCGGCGAGGTTTGCCGAGGTTTTGGGCCAAGAAGTCATTAAAACCATTCTGCAAAACGCGGTACGTGGGGCCTCGGTTTCTCATGCTTATCTTTTCGCCGGGCCCCGGGGAGTAGGCAAAACCACCATCGCGCGCATCCTGGCAAAGGCGGTAAATTGTCTTAACCCAGTCGAGGGTGAGCCAGATACCACTTGTGAAAATTGCGTGCTCATTCAGCAGGGCCGGTTTCTCGATCTTTTGGAGATTGACGCCGCCAGCTACACCGGCGTTGATAATATCCGCGACATCATTGATCATGTGAAATTTTCGCCAAGCCGGGGCAAGTATAAAGTTTTTATCATTGACGAGGTGCACATGCTCTCGAAAGCGGCTTTCAATGCGCTTCTGAAGACTTTGGAAGAGCCGCCGGCCCATGCGATTTTTATTCTGGCGACTACGGAAATCTCCAAAGTCCCCGCCACGATAATTTCCCGCTCCCAACGATTTGATTTCAAGCGGGTTGCGCAAGCGGAGATTCTCAAACTTTTTGAAACGGTGCTGACTGCGGAACAGGTCAAAATTTCTCGGGAAGCGCAGACCCTCATTGCGGGGGCAGCCGAGGGAAGTTTTCGCGACGCGCTCTCCATACTTCAGCAACTTCTAAGTTTTGGGCGGCCAGGCGAAATAACTTTTGAGCAAGTCGAAGAAATTCTCGGGGTTACCCGGATCTCGGCCTCGCAGAAATTTTTGGATTTTTTGACTCAAGGGGAAACTGCCGGAGCGATTAAATTTGTAAAAAACCTAGTGCTTGAAGGTAAAGACCTGGTCCAGTTTACCAGGAACTTTTTAGAATACTTGCGCCTGGTTTTATTTGTCAAAATGGACATTGAGCGAGCAGAAGAGTTGGGCTTGCAGGCGGAGGATGAAGAAAAATTGCGAACCCAAAGTCAGGCGATAGGGGCGAGGCGACTTTTGGAAATTATCCGCAGGATGCTTGAGGCGTATCGGGAAATCAAACTCTCCCCGGTTCCCGAGCTGCCGCTGCTTGCGCAAGCTATGGCTTTGGGCCGAACTTCTGTATCTGAGATTCCTCCTGCGGTTAACGTAGTTCCGGTTCCGGCTCCACAACTGGATTTGGGTACAGTCATTGACCGCTGGGCCGAGGTTCTAGCAAAAGTTCGGGAGTATAATCACTCGCTTTTGGGAAGCCTCCGCTTGGGACGGATCGTTAAACTCGAAGGAAGAGAATTGATTTTGGCTTTCCCCTATAATTTTCACAAAGAGACTATTGAAGCGCGCAAAAACCGCATCGTGGTGGAGCAGGTTCTCGAAGAGGTGTTTCATGAGCCAGTGAGGGTTAAAGTAGTTTTGGAGCGAGAGTTAGGGAGGAGTGATTTGTTAAGCGAGGCAGTCAAAGTTTTAGGCAACAACCCTAATTATTCGGATCATTCGGATGCTAATTAGGATTATTCGGATCGCAATATGAGCCCATCTCTAAATTTTCTAAAATTTAATAATCCGACCTTGGGAGAGTTGGTTTTTTCAGAAGTCGTTTCCGAGGTTGTAAATTTTATGAAGGCCGATCGAGAAGCGCGTTACCGAGTCATGATTGGATCCGATTCTAACGGCAATGGAGTTTTGGATCTCGTCTCGGTAGTCGCTATTCACCGCGTGGGCAATGGCGGGCGGTATTTCTGGTGTCGGGTTAGCAAAAAAGAAATCCATAGCTTGAGGCAAAAAATTTATGCGGAAGTAGAAGCTTCTCTGGATTTGGCGGTGCAGTTTTTGTCTTCTTTTCGCAGAGCTTTGAAGATTCAAGAAAGTCGCAGTGAGCTGCCTTTTGATTTTCAAATCCATGTGGATGTCGGCCGAGTAGGGGAGACCCGGGCTTTGGTGCAAGAAATTACCGGGATGGTCAGAGGTTATGGTTATGAAATATTTATTAA
>CAYPVQ010000086.1:0-4277 GCA_964414215.1 uncultured Candidatus Saccharibacteria bacterium
ATTTGTGAGTTTCATAGTGGTTTTCCTTCCCCCTGTTCGGGGGAAGGTGATCCGTACTCGGATCGGATGAGGGAAACCCTCACCTGTCCGGAGTACCGGACACCCTCTCCCGCGGCGGGGAGAAGGCTGTAAGGAGAAATTATTCGTCCCTCACCTCGTCAGAGTACTGACGTACCCTCTCCCGAACAGGGAGAGGGTTACAATGTAGCTAAAGCACTAAGCCTATTTTTTCTTTGACTTCCCGCAAGGTTTGGCTTGCCACGGCGTGGGCTTTTTCGCGGCCGGCGGTGACCACCCGCATGAGCAGATCCGGCTGTTTTTCCAGCTCTTTTCGTCTGGCGCGGTAGGCGGCGAAGTGGTGGGCGATAAGTTTGGCGAGATTGGCTTTGAGGTCAGCGTAGCGGATTGTCCCGGCTTTGTGGGCTTCCTGGTAAAACTGAATTTGCTCTGACTCGCCAAAGTTTTCTAAGAGGGTAAAAAGATTTTTGACTCCGGCGGTGAGTTTTTTTTCTTTGCCCGTGTCAGTCACGGCGCGGGCGAGTTTTTTTTCAATTACTCCCGGTTCGTCAGCGAGATTAATCACGTGCCCCTCGCCCAGGGATTTGCTCATTTTTTTGGAAGGCTCGAGGAGGCTCATCACCCGCGGCGTTTTGGTCAGAAGGGGTTTGACGGGCTTGAAAGTGTCGCCAAAATGGTTATTGAATTTCCTGGCAATATGATTGGTAAGTTCCAAGTGTTGGAGTTGATCCTCGCCTACGGGCACGGCCGCGGGTTTGTAAATCAAAATGTCCACGGCTTGCAGGACCGGGTATGTAAAAAGTCCTGCGTTTGCGACGTGTCCGCGGCTTATGAAGTCTTTGTACTGGGTCATGCGTTCAAGCTCGGAGATGGGGGTGAGGCAATCAAAAATCCACGCCAGCTCGCTATGCTCGTGGATTTGGGATTGCACAAATAGCGTGGATTTCGCGGGATCAAGGCCGATGGCCAAAAAGTCAGTCATCAGGTCCAGGATTTCCTGGCGCTTGGTTTTGGGGTCAAACTTCTCGGTCAGAGAATGCAGATCAGCAATCATGAAAAAACAGTCGTATTCCCCTTTATTTTGCAATTCCACAAAATTCCGAAGCGCTCCCAAGTAGTTGCCGATATGCAGTTTTCCCGAGGGTTTGACCCCGGAGAGGATGCGTGGGTTGAACATAGGGGAATTATACCACGAAAAATGTCATTGCGAGCCCCGACCTCAAGTCGGGGCGCGGCAATCCCGTTGCACATGAGATTGCTTCTCCGTCCGCCGCGGCGGACGGATCGCAATGACAAATATTATTACACTTCAATCACCACAGGCAAGATCACCCCAGTCCGCCCAAGGCGGACGGGGCAAGTCGGGCTATACTTCGATTACAACAGGAAGAATCATTGGTCTTCGCTCGGTTCTTTGAAACAGAAATTCGCCCACTTGGTCGCGGATTTGTTATTTCGGATGGGGTGTAATTTCGTGCAAGCGATAGGTATCGCCCTCGATAGAAAAATAAAACCGCCAGTCGCGGGTGATTCGCGCTTGCCAGATATCTTTGGCTTCATCGTATTTTTTGGCACGGAGCGAAGGGTGGCGGAGATTTTGGAGCAGAAGTTTTGACTGTTTGAAAAAGGCTTTTTGAATTTGAAGCGGAGTTTCTTCCAAGGATTTGAGGAACCGCTCCGAATAGTCTAATTTCATCTCGAAAGTTTTGATCCCTTTGCCCGTTTTTTCATGTTGCTTTTCAGAGAAGCAATCAGTTCTTCAGCCGTGTCAAAGGGGCCGTAGCTTCGGCCTCTTTTGTAGTCTTCAAGGCTCTCGGCGATACGGCGGTCAATCACGGTCTTGGGGGAAAGAGTGATTTTCCCTTTCTCGATTTTGGTTTCCAATAGATCTCCTACCCCGATGCTCATCTGTTTTCGAATGGCCGTGGGCAGGGTGACTTGGTATTTGGTTTTGACTTTGACGAGAGGCATAGTTTTGCAAAAGTTAGAAAGTTAAACTATCTAACTTTAGGATATACCATGACCGCTCGAATGTCAAGCGGGTCCGAAAGACCCCCTCTTAAATCTCCCCAAATTTGCGCTACACTTCAATCACCACTGGCAAGATCACCCCAGTCCGCCCAAGGCGGACGGGGCAAGTCGGGCTATACTTCGATTACAACAGGAAGAATCATTGGTCTTCGCTCTGTGCGCTGGAAGAGAAACTCGCCCACTTGGTCGCGGATTTGGTTTCTGATATAGGCGTAGTTTGGCTCATGCGGTCGGTGATTTTGTGTCTCCACAACTTTGCGCACTTCATGTTTGACTTCCCGGATTAAATCTTCCGAACCTTTCATATAAATAAACCCGCGCGAGATAATGTCTGGCGAGTTTATGAGTTTGCCCGAGCGCCGATCCAGAGAAAGAATCACTACGACCATGCCGTCTTGGGCCATGACTTGCCGGTCCCGCAAAACTACTTCGCCAATATCTCCTACCCCCAAGCCATCCACAAAGATTTGCCCCATGGTTAATTTTTCTTGATGGATCTTGGCCCCTTTTTGGGTTAGTTCCAGAACCGAACCATTGTCGAGAACAAAAATATTTTCTTTGGGGATGCCGATTGATTGGGCCAGTTCGGCGTGAGCTACAAGCAAGAAATGCTCACCATGGATCGGCATAAAGTATTTGGGCTTGGTTAGAGAAATCATGAGTTTTAAATCTTCTTGCCGGCCGTGGCCAGAGGAGTGGACATCAAGAATTTTTTGGTAGAGCACATGCGCTCCCTGGCGCGTGAGGTCGTTCATGACTGCGGCAATTGCCCGCTCATTTCCCGGAATTGGGGAAGCCGAAACCACGACTGTATCACCAGGTTTGATGCGAATGGTTTTGTGCTCTTGTCTGGCGATGCGTGCCAAGGCAGCGGCTTCTTCTCCTTGGGAGCCGGTGGTGAGAATGAGCACCTTGTTGTCCGGCAGGCGCCTTGAGCTCTCGGCTGTGACCACAACTTTTTTGGGAATTTTAAGATATTCCAGGGCGTGGGCAATTTCCACAGTTTCTACCATGCTCCGGCCAGTGATGACCACTTTGCGATCCATCTTGACCGCGGCGTTGATAGCCTGCTGGAGGCGCGAAATGAGGCTCGAGAAAGTGGCAAAGATGATTCGGCCTTGGGTGGCTTTCACAATTTGGTTGATTGTCTCGCCCAGGTCTTTTTCCGAGAGAGAATAACCTGGCTCATCCGCATTGGTCGAATCAGAAAGTAAAAGGTCAACCCCTTCTGCGCCAAGATGAGCAATTTTATCAAACTCGGCGGGCTTTTCATCAACTGGCGTGTGGTCGAATTTCCAGTCAGTGGTGTAGATGACGTGCGTGGTCGGCGTCTTGATGGAAAAGCCCACAGTGTCGGGGATATTGTGATTGAGGCGAAACATTCGAACAGTAAATACCCCAAGCTTCAGGACCTCATCTTTATCTACTATGTGGATTTGGCTGCGGCCCTTGAGGTGGAATTCCTCCAGCCGTTTTTCAATGAGTGCGGCAGTTAAGCGCAGGGTATAGATTGGCGGGTCGCCGAGTTTAGGAAGAATATAGGGCGCAGCGCCAATGTGGTCGAGGTGGCCGTGGGTGACCAAAATGCCGCGGATATTTTTCTTTCGCTCCTGAAGATATTTAGTGTCTGGAATGACATAATCAATGCCCGGCATGGTTTCGTCAGGAAAAGCCAAACCCATATCTACGGCAATAATGTCACTGCCATATTCGAGGATGGTCATATTTTTGCCAATTTCCTCCACTCCTCCTAAGGGAATAATCCGCAAGGGCATTTCTCCTTTGGAAGTAGTAGGTTTGGCTAATTCCGTGCGCACAGGTAAATGGCGCACCACTCTTTTTTTGAACATAAATTAAAATAGTTCCCTTTCGTCATTTCGAATGGCCTTTATGAGCCCACGATTCAAAATGACTCTTAGTAAATAAGTTCTTGGACACAAAGCTTTTTGCGTCCGAAAAAACCTATTTGCTAATTGCCCGATTTTGGCTTTGGTTTCACGTTTTTAGAGCTTCTTTAAGGATATCATAGCAAATCCGCGGAAGCTTGTCAACCCCATTAGACAATAATTAGCTAGCTGGTTCTAGCACCGTTTTTAAATCAGTTTTTTCAGCAAACGAGAATGATTGTAAATTAAGTATTGTCTAACGGGGTCAATGGTGCCGCGGGTGGGATTTTCCGCCCGAGGCGCCTGCCCGTCCGAAGCCGGGCGAAGGCGGGGATCCGCCTT
>CAYPVQ010000087.1:0-4273 GCA_964414215.1 uncultured Candidatus Saccharibacteria bacterium
GAGATTATTAAGCAAAACTTGCCTTAAAGCTATGGTAAAAAAGATTGAGAAAAATAGCAAAATGTTATACCAGTGCGAAGAGTGCGGCCTGTTTTACGCGGACCAAGAAACCGCGGCAAAATGCCAAGCGTGGTGCAAGCAGCATCAGAGCTGCAATTTAGACATCATTAAGCACGCGGTGCAAAATTTATGACTCAAAGCACGAAGCGGTTGAATATTCCCACCTGGCTGGCCCCGATTCTCGGCGCGGGCGCGGTTGGCGCCTGCCCGTTGTGTTGGATTGGCTCGGCTTCGCTTTTGACCTACCTTGGTTTAGGCGCTTTAATTCCAATCTGGCGGTGGCTGGCCTTTGGTTTAATTGCGGCAGGCAGCGTCGGTTTCGTTCTTGATTACAAATCTCATAAAAATCCGTATCCGCTGGTACTGCTAGCCCTTGGCGCGGCACTGCTCTATATCGGCCGGTATGTTTTTTTGAGCACCTGGGGTGCCTGGCAGATTTGGGCCCCCGGGGCTCTGGCAGTGCTAATTGCCGTGGTTTGGAACAAACGCATCTTTAATAAGAAAGGAGATCATCAGCATGCCCAAAGCAGTTAACTCCGTTAAAAAGTTTGAAGTTCTTGTTTTAGGCTCGGGCATGGCCGGTATTCCGGCTATGCGGGCGTCGGCCCAGACACTTAAAAAAAGCACTGCCGCGGTAATTGGCACGGAGCTTGGGGGAACGTGTCTTAATTTTGGTTGCATACCAAAGAAAGCGCTCTATGAGATAGCTCATCTGGCGGATGAAATGGACAGGTCAGAGAAGTACGGATTTTCAGGACAAAAACAGTTTGATTTCAGCCGAGCCATGCAGTACAAAGAAGCGGTGATCAAAAGACTTGGGGGTTTGCGGCGAGAATCAATGGAAGATTGGGGGGTGACTTTATTTGACGGAGTGGCCAAATTTATTTCTCCGACCGAGGTTGAGCTTGACAGCGGCGAGCGGTTAACGGCCGATAAGATAATTATCGCCACTGGCGGTCAGCCGATCATGCCTCGGATCCCGGGAATTGGTCATGCGATCACGAGTAAAGAGGTTTTGTCTCTCCCGAAACTGCCAGAAAGCATGCTGGTCGTCGGCACCGGCTATATTGGCATGGAGTTTGCCTCAATTTATTCGGCTTTGGGGACAAAAGTCATCGTGGTTTCGCGCGGAGCCGAGCATATGAGCAATCTCTCCCGCGATGCAACCGAAACCGTGCAGAAATACTTGGCAAACAAGGGCGTAGAGTTTCTGACTGATTCTGAATTGACAAAAATTGAGTCAAAGGCGGGCTCCAAGCAAGCCGTGGTCAAAACCCCGGCGGGCGAAAAAACATTTGAAGTCGACGAGGTGCTGGTGGCAATCGGCCGGAAGCCGGATACCAAAGAGCTGGGTCTCGCCGAGGCCGGAGTGGAACTGGATGAGCAAGGGTTTATCATGACTAACGAGTTTTATGAGACAACACAAAAGAATATCTATGCTGTGGGCGATGTGATTGGCGAGCCGCAGCTGACGGCCAAGGCCAACTACGACGGAGATCTGGCAGTGCTCAACGCCTATGCGGAAAAGCCGACCCCGAGAGATTATTCCGTGGTTTCTTATGTAGAATACACAATGCCGGTAAGCGCGTCAGTCGGGGCAATCAGACCAGGCGGCGACCTTGGTTTTATGAAGGTTCCTTATGACCGTCTGCCCGCGGGCAATGCCACTGGGAAAACAGAAGGATATATTAAACTGTTTTTTAATCGCAAAACTGATCAGATTGTCGGCGGGGAGATTGTCGGCGAGCACGCCGATGAGCTGATCAATTCATTCGCGTTCGCGGTGAAGGCAAAAATGACCCGGCAGCAAATCAACGAAGTTTTGGTATTTCATCCTTCATTTGCCGAAGGCCTTAAATTCGCCTCTCGCGGTGAAATTATTGGACATCAGGACGATAAGTCTTGTTGCGGGTAAAAATAAATACTAACTAAAGGAGCAAAGATCATGCAATACATCTACGATGATCCAAAAGGCGAATGTGGCTGCTAGTTTAGAACAGGCTTATAATAGCCGATATGTCGCCATTGTTAACATCAATAAGTGAGTGCGGGCGATCTCCTGAAGGCGAGTGCACCTTTCATAAAAGGACTGCTTTTAACAAGCTCGTTCTTTTACTCATTGGCATTGAACTTTTTTTCACTTCCATTTTTGCCCTTGCCGGACCCTTTGTTTCCGTTTTCGTTGCCAAAGGAATTAGTGGCGGTACAATAACGGTGGTTGGTATCGCCTCAATGGTTTTTCTGGTCACTAAGTCTACACTCCAAATTCCTTTTTCCCGATTCGTTGATAAAGCCCCAAGCGAAAACAGGATTATCGGCATTCTTTCAGGAGGTTACGCGATCATTGCTCTTTGTCCTTTGGTCCTTGCTTTTAGTAGTCTTCCTTGGCATGTATTCTTGGCCAATTTCTTTTGTGGTTTAGGCAGTGCCTTGAGTTACCCTTCTTGGAATGCGCTTTTTACTCACCACATTGACAAAGAACAGGCTGCTTTCGAATGGAGTGTTTACAATACCATCATTGGTTTTGGCGGAGCTCTAGCCACTGCCTTGGGCGGGTTTTTGATTGACCGAGCAGGATTTCAGGCAGTGTTTCTGTGGGTTGGAATAATTATCCTTTTAAGTTCGTTCTTCCCCCTTCTATTTTATCGGCGTCATGGCAACACTCATAAACACCTATGAAAAAAACTTTCGCCATAGCGATAATCTGTTGCGCCTTGCCGCTCATCATTGTGACGATCATCATGCTTTTTCGATCTATCGGATGAACGGATTTAAACGATTTCCTTAATGATATGATAAAGTGGAAGCCTATTTTGATCATCGGCTTGATCGGCTTTGCGCTGAACTTGGTCTGGGAAAATGCTCAAGCGCCGCTGTATCAGGGCTATGGGAATTTTTGGCGGCATTTTCCAGTATGTTTTTGGGGAACCATTGGTGATGTGCTCATCATCATTCTTGTTTATTTCCGCAAAGTTTATCCCGCACCTTCCTGTCTGGCTTCGCCAGATCTTTACGACGGGGTATTCTGGGAAGGTGCGGGATAAATTTTAAAACCAAATTCGTTACGATATGCACCTTGCTTAAAAGGTGTGTTTTAGTTCACAGAAGTTTTATTAGCAAGCAGTAGACTATAAATGAAAATTAGTGAGGAGGAAATCATGCCTTTGGAAATTGTATTAGCGACGGTTGTTGAGGTAATTGAGTTTAATCCGACTTTGCGGGCGATCAGATTTATGCCGGACACGGGCGGACTCGCCCGTTACGCCCCCGGAGATTACCTGTTCGTCCGCGTGCCAGCGGCAGACGAGAATTCGCCAAGCGCGATTCGCAGTCTTAACAGCATGCCGCAAGTGCGGGCCTATTCGCTTTCCAGCTCTCCCACCCGGGATTTCTACGAGGTTGTCGTGGTCGAGAAACCCATTGAGCCGCATGTTTCAAAGCTCTTGCAGTACATTGACCGCGGCGGATTAAAACTGGAGATCTCGGCGCCAAAATGGGTCTACCGCGGTAGGCTCTTCCTGCCGGGGTCGGATTGGCAGAAACAGAAATTGCTGTTTATAGCCGGGGGGGCGGGGATTGCTCCGTTTATTAGCGCCGTGCGGTACATTGCCGCCCGGGACCTTCCCACAGACGCATGGCTCTTAGGAAGTTTTCGAGGTCTTGAGCACCTGATCTTTCATGAGGAGATCGTGAAGATTGCACTTGAACATCAGAACATCAAGTACTTTCCTACTCTTACCCGTCAGGTTCCAAGTAATTGGGCGTGGGGAAAGGGGCGGTTCGCAAGCCGCATTTTCGCGGAGATTGCTCCTGATCTAGCCGACCGTTTCGCTTTCATCTGTGCAGGATGCGGAATGATCGCTGATATTAAACACGCCTTGATTGCCGCAGGTATTCCTGATTCAAGGCAGCGAATTAGAACAGAATGTTGGGGGTGACCAATGGAAACCAGACGAGCAGTGTTGTGGGACTTTGACGGAGTGTTATTTCCGACCGAAGGGTTGCGGGATCGGACGCATCAAGCGGTGGTCGAGCAGTGCGGTGGGCAGACCCATCCCAATTTCTACAAGGAGATTGGGGGGGGCGGACGGGCGCACGAAGAGGTTCGCGCGGAATTTATCCGGGCAAGCGGGATCGCCGTTTGCGAGGAGCGCTACACGCGGCTGTTTCAGAAGTTGCTGCGGTGCAAATTGCCTGACCTTGATCCGACACC
>CAYPVQ010000088.1:0-4266 GCA_964414215.1 uncultured Candidatus Saccharibacteria bacterium
GCGAGGAAGGGAGAGTGAAGGGTGAGGGGGTAAATTTCAGGATTTTAAATTTTGAATTATCTGTTGGTCCATCATCCACAACAATTATTTCTTTTTCCCAACCAGGAATTGTCAGGCTTGATAATTTTTGCAAAACTTGGGCTACGGTTTTCTGTTCATTATAAACTGGGACGATTATAGAAAGTTTCATGGGGAAGGTTGTCTCAAAAAAATTATAGCATATTGGTCAGTGTACACTGGTGTCCACTTCGGATCACGAGCCCTTTGGATGAGGAAATTTTGTCCCCAAGGAGTGGCATCGCGATGGGAAAAGAAAATCGCATTAAAATTGTATTTTTGATCTTGCTTGCGCCATTCTTCCTCATCCTGCTGCATGGGGATATAGACTTTTTGAAAAAAATCTACCGAATAGGCTTCGGGCCGATTATCCACAAAAACTTTTTCATGAGGATATAGATAATAAATAAGATAGCCGCCAATGTCATAATTGTTAAAGATCGGCCCTTTGAGGGAATTGATTTTCCAAAAGTTTGCAGCCGCATCATTGTTTTTCTTCAAGCCCAGTCCAAACTCGTGCCAATAGGGGAATAGGTAATTAAGATTGCTAGAAAGGATAATGATAAAAATGATCGCCAAGACAGCCAGATCAAGTTTCAATAATCGTGTTCCCAGGAACTCCCCTTTCTCCCCCTCTTTGGCCAAAGAGGGGGAGGGGGGAGTTCTGTCGGCAAAATTCCCCGCCATAATCGGCAACGCAAACAATCCAAAAATCGCGAAGTTTCTAATCTGCAGCCAAGCCATGGCGCTAAAACCTAAAGCTAGAAGAACATCGCTCATTTGAATGTTTCTCCCCCTGCCCCGAGCTTCTTGCTCGGAGATAGGGGGAGAGGAAGCGGAGCCCCGTAGTGTCCGCCTAAGGCGGACTACTACTGGGGAGGGGGTTATTCTGCGGCGAACTAATTTGAGAACGAAACTCAAAACCAACAGCCCAAACACAAGCTTAAAAATCAAAAAATTCGGATTGCTGATAAGTTTCTCAATGAACCACACCGGCTGATTTTCCACCACGCGGTAGCCGTATTCGCGAAGGATATTGAAAGGCTCGATAACGGCCTTAAGACCGAAGGGATTGATTAAGGCAGCGAGTCCGGAAATAATCAGCAAAAATGTAGCGTGCCGATTCATCGGCCTTGTGGTCAACCAAAATGCCCCAACAATCACCGGCCCCAAGAAAAAATAAATATGCGTATTCACCCAAAGAATTTCTATTATCGGCAGCAGTAAAAGCCACTTCCATGAGATTCTCTGATTTCGCCACAGCCATAGAAAGAGATAAAAAATTCCAGCAAATAAATAACTAAAAACCTCCGGCCGAATTTCGGTACGCTCTGCCAAAAGGGGAATGACGGGAATGGCAATTAGTGCGGCCATTCCCAAACTCGACCGCAGTTTGGCCAGATAAAAAAAGATTAAAAACGTTGCCAAGCTCAACGCAATAAAAAACAAATGAACAGCGGTAAACCCGCCCGCCCGCCAAAGTAAATAAAAAATCACCCCAGCGCCCCAGTGGTGATTAATTACTGCGAAATCAGGCTCGGTATAGGAATAAAGATTGGTCGAGGGAACTTTAAAATTTTCCAAAAAATACTCGCCGTTTCTAATATGCCTGCCCAGATCCGCAGTAAAAAGATTAATCTTGTGCGTCAAAAACGACCCGTAAAATACCAAGAGCAACAGAACTATCAACCCTGCAATAATTTGATTTTTGTATCTGAAAAATATGGTCATTGCGAACGAAGTGAAGCAATCTCTTTCTTATTCTAACACAAAGGCCCGGACATCCGATCTGAGCCTTGCTGAAAGGCAATTCTAGCATACAAAAAAGAAGAAACGCACACGGCTGGTTAAGCAGTGCGCGTTCCGATTAGGCTCCTAGCAATATATTTGTGGCGTGGACTTCCTGTTGCTTAAACCCTTGCGAGGTTTTCCTCCAGTTTCCGTTTTCTTTTCCCCTTCGGTTCCTCGCCAGTCTCGCCACCTAAGAGCTCGTCGCGAATAGCCAAAGCAGCAAATATCCTGAGCATATTTCTGCTATCTTCGATTCGCCTCTTTTTTCTTAGAGAGCGACAGGGGAGACAACTACTCACATGCTCCCCAATCTCTTTCCTGCGTTTCTCGGTGAGCTTCGCGTCAAGAAATGATTTTGGCTTCTGGCCGGGTTTCAGGAAAAAGAATGTCCACAGTTCAGCGTTACTCGGGTGAATCATTGTTTTGTCCTCCTTCCGAATTGTTTATGCTAAAACCTTTTTTTAAGTTGTCCTCCAGAACCTGTTTTTGAATCTAAACCATGAATATATCCTAACAAAAATAGCTCACCAGGGCAAACTAAAATCGGCTCACTTCTTTGAAATGAGCCGATTCGTGCAGAGCAATGTGAGCCGATTTAGGTCATGACAAGCAGTAAGGTATCTCGCATAGTTTTTTTATTGCTGAACACGAAAGTAACGGTCGTTACTTTCGTGTCACACATCTCTTTGTACAGCCACTGTACGATCGTATAGTGGCTGTACAAGCCCGGTATCATAGACCAGTGTCATGATACCGTCCCCACCGTATTTAGATTGGCTCGTAAAAACTTGATTTCGTCTTTTCGGGACCTTTTTTGAGAAGCCCGCGCGAGATGAGGGTTTTAGCATAGCGCGTGGCAGTGGCGTCGGCCTGAAATCTTCTTCACTAAAATTTATCCCATTTTCTTTTTCCATTTGACAAGAAGGGCATACACAGTATACTAAATTCAGATGCTTGCATATAAAAGGAGGAAGGATTGCAAAAGCATCTCGATCGCTACGCTTTATTTCTGCGATATCAGTTTGATTTGGAGAGAGAGGCTCTCTCCCAGGCAATTTTCGAAGCTGAAAACTATCGTAGATTTAATGTCGGGGCGTCGATCCTAGCCAGCAACGGCAAGGACTTGGAAATCTTTGGTGGGGCCAATATCATGAATGGCGAAGGCCATCCCAAAGTTTGCGCTGAACAACAAGCGCTGAAGTATGCTTTTCTCAATGAATACTATGACGTTCTTAATGTCTGTGTGGTCGGTGAACCGCAACCTGATCGAGAAAGCGGGCTCGTCTCGCTTACTCTGCACCCTTGCGGAGACTGCCGCAAACTTATGACAATTAGGGAGAGACTCTCTCCGGAAACACTGATTTATACGTTTACCTTCACACGGAATCATACGGAGCTTCACACGCTCCAAGACATAATCAAACGCCATCAGAAAGCCCACGACTTCGGTCGGGGGCTTTGATTTTCATCTATACCCCAATATTCTCAAGTTTGTAAGGATGTATTTGTGGTCCAGAATGACTCTAAAAATTTTAGGACTTAAAATTGACAATCAGAGTGAATTCTCCTTTGGAAAAATTTTTGTTCGCGCCAAATTTGTCCAAAATTTCTCGCGGTTTCGCGACCACATACGTCTCAAACTTTTTCGTCATCTCTTTGCCCAAAAAAACATTTGCGGCGGGAAAATTTTCGGCGAGTTCCTTGAGAGTCTTCTCGATCCGATATGGTGACTCAAAGCATACGACGTTCTGTTCCAGCCTTTTGGCCTCTTCAAATATTCTTTTCCGATGGGATATCTTTCGCGGCAAAAACCCGATAAATAAAAAGGCTCCGCGAAAACCGGAAACTGATATGCCCGCAGTCAGTGCCGATGCTCCTGGAATGGGGATAACTTCGATGTGGTTTTCCCGGCACTGCCGGACGAGGTCAGCCCCTGGGCCTGACAAACCAGGTGTACCGGCAGAAGAGATGAATGCCGCGTCATGAGTTTCCAGAAGCTTCAAAATTTGTGGGGTAACGCGGTTGCGATTGCGCTCGTCATACGTAATAAGTTTTTTGGGTTTGACGCCAAAATGACCCAAAAGTTTTATTGAATCTGTCCATTTCTCCACAATCACAACTTCTACCGAGCGCAAAACCTCCAAAGCGCGCTCTGTGATATCCTGGAGGTTTCCAATTGGGGTCGCGACCACATACAAAGTCATGAATTTATTTTGGCTGGATATACTGAATTTAGTTCGAACGTATTTCGCCGCCTGCGGCGGCGTGGCTGACCCCCAAAATTCCGAACCGAACTGTTGCGATCTTTGACAATTTCAAGTTTTTCTTTGGCGGCAAATTACTGCTTCATCCAATCTCCGAAAACTTCGAGAAAAATATTCTGTGCTTTTGCTCTATCAATTTGGTTTTTGATAAGAT
>CAYPVQ010000089.1:0-4205 GCA_964414215.1 uncultured Candidatus Saccharibacteria bacterium
CCCTTTGACAATGGGAGCAATAAGATCAATAACCTTAATGCCGGTTTCGAGAATTTCGGTCTTGGTGGATTGGGCGGTGAACTGCGGAGCGGGGCGGTGAATGGGATAAGTTTTTTTGGTCTGAACTTTCGGGCGGCCGTCAATCGGCTCGCCCAAAAGATTAAACATACGACCCAAGGTTTCTTTGCCGACTGGCACGGCAATTGGTTGACCGGTATCATGAACTTCTTGCCCCCTGACAAGGCCATCGGTCGAACCCATGGCCACGGTTCGAACAACGCCGGAGCCTAGTTGCTGCGCCACTTCGAGGACTAATTCCCGACCTCCCCTTGCCCCTCCTTGTAAAGGAGGGGAATGTTTATTTGATTCCTCTCCTTGCGAAGGAGAGGTGAGGTGAGGTTTGAAAGCAACCTCAAGCGCATTATATATCGCTGGCAGTTCCCCAGTGAATTTGACATCCACTACCGGACCTAAAACTTGGGTGATTTTTCCTTTAGTCATTTGGGATACAATTAATTATTGGGTTTTATCAGGCGTTGTTTCATTAACATAATCATCCCAGGCGATTTGCATATCTAGTTTTATACCCTCTTCGGGTGGGAAATGTAGATCATGCTCAGAACAAAATTTTCTTAACTCGGCTAAGGATTCACATGCGTTCATTTCTTCTTCAAGGCTTTCACCACGATGAGAAACTTTCAAATCTTTTTCTTTCGGAGCCTTATTGTCAAACATATCTTTTAATAATTTGTGCTCTGCTTCAACTCGTCCCGGAAAAGTAAGGTTCAAAATATCCATAATAACTAACTCAAAAAATAACTCTTTAAATCTTGGAATTTTTTCTAATAAAGCATCTGATGGTTCAAGTTCGTGTCCCATAATTAATCGGTTAATGCTAACTTACCCGCTACAATTTCTGAAATCTCTTTCGTAATACTCGCCTGCCGCAGTTGATTGTATTCCAAGCTTAATTCATTGACCAGATCGCCGGCCGCGTCCGAGGCGTTTTTCATGGCGACCATGCGGGCGCTGTGTTCAGATGCGTTTGTTTCAAGGAGCGCTTGATAGAGCTGCATTTCGATGAGGCAGGGAAGGAGAGTTTCGAGGACTTGGTCAGGAGTGGGTTCGAAGAGGTATTCTACCCCCTCTTGCCTCTCCCCCTTCCCTTTGGGAGGGGGAGAAAACCCCGGCTCCCCTTCTCCCCCTGTTCGTACTCGAATAGGGGGAGATTGAGAGGGGGTTGAAAGAGGCAACACCTCCTTCACCACAGGTTTCTGACTCAAAGTCGTGATAAACTGCGAATATACAATCACCACGCGGTCGTATTTCCCGGCGACAAAATCCTCTGAGACCAGTCTCGCAAGACCCGCAATGTCCAAAACCGACCCCACAGTATCTTTTTTTTCAAATTCCGCGGCGATTGTCTTGCCTCGTTTTCGCACTCCATCGCGGCCTTTTTTGCCGAGGGTGATATATTCGAACTTCGGCTCAAGCCCATAAATGGGCGCGCTACGTTGCTCGTCTGACCTGTAGCGTGCCGATTCATCGGCCAACTTTTTGTAGTCCGCTGATTTATCAGCATCTAAATTTAAGGCCGTATTTATAAGATTATTATTAAACCCGCCGATCAGCCCCCGATTTGACGTGAGCAGTACCACGCCAATGCGCTTTGTCGCTTCGGGCTGGCGCAAAAGTCGATGCATTTCCGGATGTGTTTGATCTGCCAGATTCTGAACCAGGTCCCAGACCAGGTTGGAATAAGTCCGCGTGGCAAGCGCTTGGCTTTGGGCCCGGCGCATTTTGGCGGCCGCCACGAGCTCCATGGCCTTAGTAATTTGGCGTGTGGATTTGATGGATTTGATTCTGCGGCGGATGTCTTTAGTAGACGGCATATACTTGAAATTTCAAATGTCAAAATCCCCGCCTGCCGAGCAGGGCATAAAATGCTGAATTGGTGTATGAAAATATCATGCTCATTGATCTACGGTTCTTGCGGCGGGCAGGCAAATGACAAATCAAATCCAAAATCCAAATGTCTAATATTTTGGCATTCAGTCATTTGACATTGATTTGACATTTGGGCTTTGAAATTTGACATTAAATCTAATATCCTCTCTTGAACTCCTCAATTATCCTCTTTAATCGTTCTTCTTCTTTTCCTTCCAGTTCCCGCTTCACCCGAATATGCGTCAAAAGCTCGCGGGCATTGGTCTTGAGATACTGATGCAACCGCCCTTCAAAATCGCGAACTTTCTCCACTGGCACGTCGTCGAGATAGCCGTTGATTGCGGCATAGAGAATTGCCACTTGGTTTTCTACGGGCATAGGGACGTACTGCGGCTGTTTCAAAACTTCAGAAATGCGACGGCCGCGTTCGATTTGCTTGCGCGTGGTTTCGTCAAGATCAGAGGCGAATTGGGCAAAGGCCTGAAGCTCGCGGAATTGCGCCAGATCAAGCCGCAGTTTGCCAGCAACTTTTTTCATCGCCCTTGTCTGCGCGGCCGAGCCAACGCGCGACACAGACAAGCCGACATTCAGCGCGGGCCTGATGCCTTGGTAAAACAAATCGCTTTCCAAATAAATTTGCCCATCAGTGATCGAAATCACATTGGTCGGAATATATGCAGACACATCGCCCGCTTGGGTTTCAATGATGGGCAAGGCCGTGAGTGACCCGCCGCCAAAATCTTTGTTGAGCTTGGCCGCGCGCACCAGAAGTCTCGAGTGCAAATAAAACACATCACCCGGATATGCCTCGCGTCCCGGAGGACGCTTGAGCAGCAGAGAAATCTGCCGGTAAGCCACGGCGTGTTTGGAAAGATCATCATAAACTACTAAAACGTCTTTTCCTTGGTCCATAAAATATTCGCCCATGGCACAGCCGGCATAAGGCGCGATATACGACAGCGCGGCCGGCTCGGAAGCCCCGGCCAAGACGACAATGGTGTACTCCATTGCGCCGCGATCCGAAAGCTCTTTGACAATCTTGGCGACTTTTGACTCTTTCTGGCCCACGGCCACATAAATGCAGATCATATCCTGGCCTTTTTGATTGATGATCGTGTCAATGGCAATGGCCGTCTTGCCCGTCTGGCGATCGCCAATCAAGAGCTCGCGCTGGCCGCGGCCAATGGGAATCATTGAGTCAATGGCTTTGATACCGGTTTGCACAGGTTTTTGCACTGATTCACGGGTGATGACTCCGGGTGCGACCTTTTCAATAGAATAATACTTGTCCGTGGTAATCTCGCCCTTGCCGTCCACTGATTGCCCCAGCGCATTCACGACCCGGCCGATAAGCTGGTCCGAAACCGGAACCGAGAGAATCCGGCCAGTCGCCCGGACAACATGGTCTTCTTTGATGCTTTCCTGTTCACCCAAAATCACCACGCCAATTTTGTCTTCTTCCAAATTGAACGCCACTCCCATCACCTTTGCTTCACCGGTATCAAACTCCACCATTTCCTGCGCGGCAACTTGCGAGAGCCCGGAGACGCGCGCCACGCCGTCACCGACCTCCAAGACTTCGCCGACTTTCTCGACCTTGGAAGATAGCTTGAATTCTGCTATACGGTTTTTTAGTTCTTCTATAATTTTATGTGACTGCATAGATATGTGTCTGCCAATCTCTTAACCTCTCCTCACTCCTCTCCTTACCAAGGAGAGGAAGGGTGAGGTGATTCGAAGCCTCAGCTTATCAATTGCTCCTTGAGGTCTTTTAAATTTCTCCTCACCGATCCATCAATGAACTCATCCCCAATTCTTACCACCACCCCGCCCAAAAGCCCTTCGTCAATCTTGGTTTTGAGCTCGACTTGGGCGCCGACATATTTGTTGAGCTCTCCAATAATCTTCTGCTCTTCAGTGTCTTTAAGCGCTTTGGCAGTCGTGACTTCGGCCAGCTTGATCCCCTTCGCTTCGCGCTCGCAGCTAAAAAATTCTTTTTCAATCTCGTCCAGGCGGCCCAAATCCCCATTCTCTTTGAGCACCGTCACAAAATTATCCAAAATCTTTTCTTGATCCGCGGGGGCGGATTCAAAAATGGCTTGGTGCAAGGCTTGGGCGTATTGTTTGGGGGTAAATCTCATAAAGCGACACGAATCTCACCCCCTCTCCCTGCCCGTCCGGCAGGCGGGTTTCTCCCCCTTGAAATAGATTCTTCATTATACCCCTCTCCCCTCGCGGGAGAGGGCGCGCCGCTACTG
>CAYPVQ010000090.1:0-4187 GCA_964414215.1 uncultured Candidatus Saccharibacteria bacterium
TAACAAGGCATCGGTAGCGGAAGCTGTCGATGGATCACCTCCTTTCTAAGGAGATATCCTTAGGTTCAGGCTTCGGTCTGAATCTATGGTCGATCCTTTCCTGGCTATCAACGCATAACTGGGAAAGGTCAAAAAGACGCGTAAATTGGCTTTAATTAGCCAAATTCCTATCACTATTCAAGGGTCAAAGGACTAAAGTAGAGGCCCGATCTCGAAAGTTGAGAAAGGGCTTTTATGATAAATCAAAACTCCTTAGAAATACCGGCAAATGTCGGTGTTTCCCAGCTGGTCGAAAAAAAGGGGGTAAGCCAGCCAAAACAGAGCTTAAGCCAGCTTGCGCCAATGTATCTGCGCTACGCGCAGTTTGACCAGAACCTATCCCCCCAGACAATCCAGAAATACCAGGAATGCCTGGTTTGGATTGTGAAGGATATGGAGGACATACCGATAGAAGAAGTAAGTCTAGGCCATATAACCGTCCTGAAGCAAAAAATCATCTCCAGAGGGGCTGGAGAGTATCGAGTGTACTCTATGGTCTATGCTCTCAAAAACCTGCTCAAATACTGCCAGGAGGTGCTGGAGCTTGAGGTCTTGGATTACAGGAAAATCAAAAACCCCAGGCTCAAAAGGCGAGAGGTAGTGTTTTTGACCAATGAAGAGGTGCGCCAGTTTCTGGACAGTATTCGGCTCGAAAAGAAATACAACGGCAACGCAAAAGGCAATTTTGTGCGTTTGGACGGTATTCGCTTCCGCACACTGGTTGAGGTCCTGCTAGGTACAGGGATGCGTATTTCAGAAGCGCTACAGCTTGATCGCGATTCTATTGATTTTGAAAAAAAGGAAGCCAAGATAATCGGCAAAGGAAACAAAGAACGCACAGTCTTCTTTTCAGACCGAGCTATACAATGGGTTAGGTTTTACCTGGAAGCGAGGGCTGATAATAAAGAGCCACTGTTTCTTACAAATTGGGGTACAAGGTTAAAGCGCGAGGATATCAGCAAGCTTTTCAGGCGATACACAGCCAAAGCCGGGATCAATAAAAAAATAACGCCCCATATTTTGAGGCATACAGTGGCGACTAATCTATTGTTCAACGGCTGCCCAATAAGCCATGTGAAGGAAATTTTGGGTCATGAGCGGCTCGAGACTACTTGTAAGTACTATCTAGGGGTAGATAAGACTAAAGCCAAAGAAGCTCATAACCAGTATCTGAGCTATTGATTATATTTGTAAAGATTCTGTACGAAGTATAGATCAACTTTTAGCATGGATCAAAAATTATCCAACCCCTCACTCTATACAAACCTGATTCATCATGTTAGAAACTAAATACGGCAGGCTGTATGATTCAGCATCGCTTACAAACATTGCATTCAGCTCCCGTTTATAAGCTTCGAGACTCATCTCATTTGCAATCTTAGGTGCATGACCCTTCACCAAAGAAATGGCAACTTGATTCGAACATTCCATAAAGGGTCTGGCCAGTTCGTCTAATAATGGCTTACGAAAAAAATCAGAGTTTTTACCGCTTTGGTGAAGGAAAACGAAATTCTCTTTATAGCCTATAAAACTACTCGCCCCAGAACTCACGGCTTTTGGACCTAATACCTTAGCCGCCCTGCACGCTCTTACAAAAAGGGTCTTGCTCTTTAGAAAATCCAGATTTTCATCAACACACAGCAAGGGCTCATCTTCGTGTCCTGCTACGACCGAATCATTACCATGTCCGTTAAAAACAACAAGGTCTGCCTTGTTATTTCTGAGATACCCTTGAACCTTTTTTCTATTGGCCTTGCTTTTAGACAAATCAATGACCTGTATTGCTTTTGAATCAGCAACTTTCAAAATTTTCCCAGACCAATGAAATAAATAATTAGTCGCCGTGTCGTGGCGAGGCCTCGTGATTAGTAAATACATTTTCTCCTGCGCTTAAATCCTTAAGCGAGCGCAAATAATTCATCTGCATGTTTATAATCGTCCTGCCGACCTCATCTGCATCTTTAACGCTTTGGATGATTTGGTCAACCGTAAAAGTTCCCTCACCTCCAACTGAAATTGCTACATTTTCAGGCATGGCCTTAAGACGGGCCACAACCAGATTGATAATATCTGGGTTTATCTCTTCTCTTTCATTTTTTTCCAGATCCGACATATTTTTATTCCTTTGGGACCATACCTAATTCGATGAGCTTGGTTAAAATTTTTCCACCCAAGTCAGTCTCGGCATTGATTTCCCTATAAGCAATCTCCCATGTGATAGGGCCTGTGGGCTCACCTAAATCCAAAACGACCTCTTTCCTCACATTCACGGGCAAATTAGCATAAACTTTGAAGAAATCGTTTTTCGACATTATAATTTTTAATTTTCTAAGAGAATAACAACTATAATTATTATACTCCAAATTTTATGAACATGGAAGGGTTTGGCCGAATCCTAACCAAATTTCAAAAATTTCTCATGAGCGGCTTTTACAGCCGCCTTATCTGTGCCTTAACTGCTTATTAAGATTTAGTCTGGTTTTATGGTAAACTAGTATTGACAACTTATTGCCTAAACTTCGGCTTCGGCCGGGGTATGGCATAAAAACCGGTAAGGGATATTGTGCTCGTCGTCAGAGCACCCTTACCGGTCATACAGGGAAACCTGCATGGGTGGCCGCAAGGCCATCGCTGGCGGCGGGCTTTGTGTTTCCGCCAGAGCTGAAAGGTTTATAGAATGGGTATTTTTAGAAAAGATAAAAACAAAGTTACGGTCAAGGATGTTGGGAGAATGGTGGCGCATCTAGTAACCAAATGGCATACAAGAGAAAGTTGTAAAACATTTTCAGAAGCACTTTTGAATAGTGGCAGGAGTCCAGTTCTTAACGAAAAACAAACAAAGGAGATATTGATATTAAGAATGTTTGCTGCCACTTGGGCAGTTCAAAATGTGTTTGAGGGAAGTGAAGAAGAGAAAAAGGTGTTGGATGAATTTCACGATGTGATGTATAAGGCAATCTATAGTTCCAAGAGTGAGCGTAGAGAGTTTGCCGAGTTAGTGAATGACAGGTATCAGTCCTATTGCCAAGTTCTGTCTAGCATGGATGATAAAGAGCTTATGAATTTCGGTGAACTTTTTGGTGATTATTTTCTGAACTGCAATCATACTCCAGAGTTGCGTTTAATTTTTTTAGCAGTGTCAGATTTTGCCGAATTTGGCAAAGTTATACAATACGCAGTTAAGGAAATTTTACCTAACTTAAAATAATGACAGACAATGAGAAATTTAAATCTCCTTATTCGATAGCTATAATCGACTTGCTTGACGCTTACCACTACGCGGATGTTTTTGAAGATGATCGCTTCGCCGTTATCGCAAGGAACTTTATTGATTTAGATAAATCAATCGCACTGGCAGATCGGTTGTTTAGAGCCCTTAATCCAGATAGTAAATCGCAAGAAGAGTGGTGTGAGTATGATGATGGATTCGACGTGAGAATTTATGATAGTGAAGCCCAGTGTGCATACAAAGCACATGAACGCCTTCCGGAGACGCGTAAGGATTACGAGATAGAAAAAAGTATTATAGAAAAACATGGTAGTGAGGGGCTAATGGGCGCTCTTTCAGGACTGCCGTACAAGGAATTTATTGAGTATTTCAAACGAACAGATCGAGAATTTTCTGAGAAAGACAATGAAGCCAAAAGCAAAAAAAAATAGCTTCCTGACATAATTATAGGCATTTCGCTATTAGAAAAAAGAAAATAGCTATTTAGAACATCCCCATCGGGGATTTTTTGTATTTAGACTAATTCATGAATTTTGATTATAATTGAGTAAAATTGTCGACAATTTATATGCTCCCTAATACTGCGATTGAAGAAAATATAACCCCATATACCGGGGACGAGAACATGGAAAAACTGATTAGAGCCTTAATGATTTTGGGCAAGTTAGAGCATGTTACCAATAAAGAAAACACGACTTATATCGGGTACTCTATAACCGCCCTACAGAACGAATCGGGCTTAATGCTGGATGAACTGGAACCGGCCGTCAAATTTTTAGCAGAAAACAAAAAAGGAGTGATAGTTTCAGGAACTGGAGCGCTAATTAAAAAGGATCGCATATCAGACGTACTAATCCTCGGGGTAACGCCCAAGCTACTTACGGACGCACTTGACAAATTCAGACTTAAAAGGAAGACT
>CAYPVQ010000091.1:0-1667 GCA_964414215.1 uncultured Candidatus Saccharibacteria bacterium
AAAATGAAGAAAAGATAAAAAGGTTGTTTGCTTGACCCACCCACCCGTTCGCGCAAACCACTAACTCCCTGAAAACCCTTGTATTTATTGACTTTTTGGCTTGTAAAAGCCATTTTTTGTTGACGAGTGCAGACTATTGACATAGACGCTATTTTTTGCTATAATAGGGCTTAAAAATTGAGATGGTTTTCTGTCTTGATTTTGATTGAACTTTGACAATATTTCTTTGCGAACAGCAATTTGGTTATAATTATTTTTGTTTTTGTAATTAAATTGCTGTTCGCAGTTTTCCCCGAAGAGAAGGGGACTGATAGAATCTCTGTTTATTATCCGGAAGCATGGGGCTGAAAGATAATAACAGAGACAATCCCTTTTAAGGAGGGGATATGGAATGTAGACATGGCCACGAAATTGTTCGTGGCGAAAAAGAAAGGGAAGAAAAAGGTATTTGCATTTGTTGTGGAGATTATTTTGGGGGGTTCGGTTGCCCCAAATCTCTAAAACAATGCCGGAACTGCAGTGTAGTAGAAGACTGCAGTGATGAAGAATTAATGTGGTTTATTCCGTCCGGACGGGGTTACAGCCCGATGTCTGTTGCGGATTGGGTCCTTAAGTGGATCCGTAAAAACCAAGTAGATCACCCACCCCGCGAGTTTGTCGAGGGACCGCCGTTGTCAATCCAGATCGCGGTCAATAAAAGACAAGTCGCGGCAGGCCAAAACTGGCCGGTGCCCGAAGCCGTTTTCTTAGGCTGGGCAGCCTCTCATAAGAACCGATAGCAACTGGTTGCAGGCTTAACGAGCGGGCATCACATGTTAGATTATTGTATCTAATCCGAGCCTCGTTTTTCTCTCGTCCACTAAGGACTTCTGCGGGCACTGGTCGCCAGACCAGCGCGGATGAACCCGACGGACAAGAAAGGAGGGAAAAGCGATGGCAGACCTGAGAAAAGAGATCGAGCAGGAAATCGAAAGGTTCCTGCAAGATAGGTACGGTGAAAGCCTTTGGGTTGTCGAGGAGCCGGGTTATGACGCGGCTACTTGCCCCAAAGGGATATACCGTACTAAAGAAGAGGCTCTAGAGGAAGCTCGTTCCCTCATCACGGGTGAAAACTATGTCTCGATTATTAAAGAGACATCGCAGGGCTCCAGCGTGATGTGGGGAGGAGAGGAGGGGGAAGAAATGCCCCTTCTGGTTATGAGAGAAATCTCCCCAAAAGACTTCCTCAAAGACGTGATCTGGCAAGAAGCCAGGTTAGTTGAGAGATCGGGTATTCTCGACTGAAACGTCTAATGAGCCTGGCCCTGGTAAGGGTCAACAGCCGTTACCGATGCTGAAGTGGATTTTCGAAGTTTGGGCAATCCAGACGGCGAGGCAATCCTATAAAGCAAAGGAAGGCGGTGAAAAATCCCTGCAGTTCGCTCACTGCAGCATTTCCGGAAGGAAGTGAAAACAAAAGAGCACCTCATTTTGGTGGCCTAAATTATTCTCATTCATACATTCGGATTTATTAAGAATGATTTAGACCCCGCACTTTTATGAGCCCGATGTGATTTGCTTCGCAAATCCGTCGGGCTCTATTTTTTTATCCAAATTTCAAAGAACAAATTTCATTTTTAATTTTCGACCTTTTGTGATATTATTCATTCAGATTTTGATTTTTTCTT
>CAYPVQ010000091.1:1677-4091 GCA_964414215.1 uncultured Candidatus Saccharibacteria bacterium
CCGCCGCCCCTTTCAGAAATTCTTTTTCACCCGCAAGGCCCTCCAGAGGCGGGCAAGCAGGGCGGGAATTCATTTTCCCCACACCCCTTTTTCTTCCCGCCCCGCCGAAGCGGATTTTGGGAAGGTCTGCGAAACGCCTGTGGCGTTTCGCTCAAAATGGGTTCGTGCTAGGTTCAGTATATTCGACCAATCGAGATTTGTCAAGTTTGAATGAAGCAATAACAAACTCAAAACTTTTAATATTCGACGGTGGTCATCTTGTTTTTGAAACGAGGCCAAATGAGGTTATTCGTGGTATAGTAGATTCATTGAAAAGGATTTGAGCGGCGCGTCTCGCTTTGCAAGGCATGAAATTCGGCGGACAGGTCGCTCGCCCCGCCGCAGGCAGGGCTTTGGTAATTGCGATTAGGGATACAATATGTTTAAAACTATTTTAATTATTGCGGCTATCGTTCTGGTTGGGATCGCCATTTATTATGGCCGCTTCTTGTTCACCAAAAGGGTGGTCAGAGAAGAACTGCCGTCCGAAATGATAGCTTCTCAAATCATCAAACAAGGCGAGTTTAAAGATATAGATTTCATCCACAGAGGTTCAGGACAGGCAAAACTCTTGGAAGATAACAACGGTCATAAACTTATCCGGCTGGAAAATTTTCAAACCACCGACGGTCCAGATCTTTACGTATATTTGTCCCGCAATTCTGTGCCCACAACAAAACTGGAGAGTTTGGGTGACTTCATCAGCCTGGGACGACTGAAAGGAAACTTCGGTGACCAAAATTATGAGATCACTCAAAATATCGAAGGTTACAACACTGTCGTGATTTGGTGCCGGCAATTTAGCGCCCTTTTTACCTTTGCGGTGCTGAACTAGCTTCTATAAAAGCAGAATGCAATTTATCTCTCTCCTCGGAATTGGCTTTCTCCTGGGCCTCAAGCACGCTCTCGATGCTGACCACATCGCGGCGGTTTCGACTATGATCTCGCAAACCAAAGATCTCAAAAAATCTTTCTCGCTTGGGGCGCTGTGGGGCCTCGGACACACCGCTACCCTGTTCCTGGTCGGAACGGTCATTCTAGGCTGGAAATTAGTGATTCCCGAAAAACTCGTTTGGTCTTTTGAAATTCTGGTGGGAATAGTCTTGATCGCGCTGGGACTGGATGTGCTCTACCAAATCCGCAAACGCAAACTCCATATCCATGAACACTCCCATGGCGATAAACAAACTCACGTTCACCTGCACTCGCACGAATTTTCAGAGTCCCACCATCACGCCCACCGCTCGTTTGGCCTCGGCCTCCTGCATGGCCTAGCCGGCAGCGGGGCGCTGACACTTCTGGTTTTGGCAACTGCCCCTGGTTTGTGGCAGGGCCTACTGTTTATCGGAGTTTTTGGAGCAGGTTCAATCCTCGGCATGCTTCTGGCCAGCACGATCATCAGCTTACCATTTCTGGTTACTGCAAATTTTGCGAAGCTCAACTATGTCGTCCAAACCACAGCAGGAATTGCAAGCATCGCAGTGGGGACGGGGATGGTTTACGAGATAGCTCAAAAATTAGCTTAAAAGCTTAAGTAGCGCTTTACTTTTCGAACTATCTACGCTATACTTATAAGTATAGCGGTTTTCAATATGCGCAAAGACAAAGAAACGGCCCTAAAACTTAGACTTAGCGGAAAAAGCTATTTAGAAATAAATAGGGCTCTGGGTATTCCCAAATCCACGCTTTCGGGCTGGTTGTCCAACCTAGTCATCTCACAAGAGGCACAAAACAAAATACTTGACCGCGCAAGAAAAAAATCTCTTGCTGGATTGCTAAAGCGCAATATCAATCAAACCGCAGAGGCCATTCGGCGCGCCCTTCAAATCAGGCATCAAGCGGCCCAAGAAATAAGCAACCTTTCAAAAAAAGATCTGCTTATTTTAGGAGCAGCGCTTTACTGGGCGGAAGGATATAAACGACCTATCAACAGAAACGGCAAAGAGCGGACTTTTCATCCTGTTTCACTTACGAATTCCGATCCTAAGTTGGTAAAAGGCTTTATAAAATTCTTGCGAGAATATTGCCAGGTGCCGATAAATAAAATAAAGGCAAACATTCGAATCTATCAGCACCTGAATGAAAATGAGCTAAAAAGATTCTGGCAAAAGATTACGGGAATTCCCGAAAAAAATTTTCACAAAACTTACTACGGCATAAGTAAATCAAGCCTGGGAGTTAGGCCATATAACCGCCTTCCTTATGGGGTTATACAAATAGTTGTGGCAGATACTCGATTGTTTCATAGGATTATGGGATATATTGAAGGAATTAAAAAATTATTATAGAATGTAATGGCTCTTTGCTTAACTTTCATCATATGCCGCGGTAGCTCATTGGCAGAGCGCTGCCCTATAAGCTCTTTGGGGCCTTCC
>CAYPVQ010000092.1:0-3922 GCA_964414215.1 uncultured Candidatus Saccharibacteria bacterium
TAATGCGTCTTTGGCTGCTTCAACCTCTGCGTCCTGCTTCGCTGGCCCAGTCCCTTGTCCCACTAGTCGGTCATCAATGTAAACCCCGACCACAAAAGTCTTGGCATGATCAGGGCCTGACTCGGAAAGCACTTTATAAATCGGGGTAATCGCGAGTCGTTCTTGAATGATTTCTTGAAGTCGCGATTTCGGATCAAGATAAGCTTGCTCCTTCATGATTGTCGGTAGTCTTGTTAGCACAAAGTTTTCAATAAAAATTTTAGCCGCTGCCATGCCTTGATCCAAATAGATCGCCCCAATCAAGGCTTCCAAAGCATTAGCCAAAATCACTTGCCGCGCTCGCCCCGTATCTTTGGCCTCGCCCCGAGAAAGGAGAATATAGTTCTCCATACCAATCTCCCGCGCAATGTCAGCGAGCAGCCGGAAATTCACCAGGGCCGAACGCAAGTTTGTCAGTTCCCCTTCCGGATTTTGAAAACTGCGGTAGAGATATTCAGTCGTCACCAATTCCAAAACCGCATCACCCAAAAACTCCAGCCGCTCATTGTGCGAAAGCTCATAGGAGCGGTTCTCATTGAGATACGAGCGGTGGGTGAGGGCGGACTGCAGAAGTTCCGGATTTTGAAATTTAATGCTGATTTTGGTTTCGAAATTGGTAAAGTCCATGGACAAATCGTTGTAAGTTTAGCGGTATGGCGGCCCGTATAGTCATACGTAAAACGATTGCCGTAAAACGATACAGGCTGCGATGCCTTTTAACGAACGCTTTTAATTATTAGGTGGTCACGCTTAGCGTGACTTGAACCGCGCTTAGCGGGGTGGTGGGCACTAGAGGGCTCGAACCTCTGACCCCATCCACGTCAAGGATGTGCTCTACCAACTGAGCTAAGTGCCCCTCTTTACGCGGCGGGTTCGGCCACAAAGGCTTTCTCCTCCTTGGTTTTTTCCTCAAACTTTTTGGTTTTAACCATCTCCAGCACCGCCAAGACCCAAACCATATTTTGGAAAACTGCAAACCCGGCTCCCAGAACTATAGTATAGCAGATACTCAAAATTCCGGCCCCAATCAGCAAAGTATAGATGGCCAGCTCAAAGCCCAGCTTTGCTAAAAACAATCCCAAGAGCCCCAAAGGAAAGGCAAAAATTATGAGACTAAAAATCACCGCCAGCACAAACCCGAAACTTAAACCAACCAAAACGGCTGCCAGAATAATACTCTCTTTAAGTTTGTGACGAATTAAATTAAAAGAGAGCTGAATCGCTACGAAAAACCGGGCATTATAGAGCACCACAAAAATTGGGCCATAAAGATGCAAAAATCCAAACACCACCAGAGCCGGAATAAAAATTACTAAACCCAAAAGCGAAAGCACAATTGCTCTGCCGATGACATTCACGGAAAAAAGATACCCAATCGGCAGCGCAAAGATTATAAAGAGCAGTGAAAACGCAGCGGTAACAATCACCTGCAACCCAATAATTTGCCAAAAATACCTTTTGGCAACCCCCAAGGATTTTTTAAAATTTGCTTCTTGCGCAACCGCGAGGGTCCTGGTTGCCCAAATCACTGCCCCTCGGGAAAGGCCAGCCAGAATAATGAGAAGCATAGCGAGAAACAAAATCCCGGCTACCAAGAGACTAAAAATTTCGGGATTGCCCGAAATCCAGCCCACCCCTTTTTCAAACTGATTTTCCAGAGTTGTCCATTCTCGCGAAGGCTGTGTAGAAAAATAATTACTAATCCCAAAATTGACTCCACCAGTTCCTCCAAGAAATAGACCAAAGACCCAAAGCCACCGATTGTGCAAAGTCAATTCATAAGCCTTTTTGAGAATCTCAAAATAGGGAAAGGGCGTCATTTTTTTCTGGGAGGGGCAATCTCGGCAACTAACTTTTGAAATTCTTCTTGCTCAATGGTTTCTTGCTTGACTAATCTTTGCGCAATCTCGTCAAGCTTGCTTCGGTATTTTTTGCAAATTCCTGCCGCGGTTTTGTAAGCCTCATCGAGAAACTGGGAGATTTCCTCGTCAATGCGCTGAGCCACTTTTTCCGAGTAATTGCGCTGTTCGCCAATTTCTTTTCCCAAAAAAATTAATTCGCGCCGGTCGCCAAAAGTAATGGGTCCTAATTTCTCACTCATGCCGTAAACCATAACCAGTTTACGCGCGAGATTGGTGGCGGCTTGCAAATCATTCGATGCGCCGGTGGTGAGTTGCCCAAAGACCAGTTTTTCCGAGGCATACCCGCCCATGGCTGCGGCCAGTTCTGCCAAAAACTCCTTTTTAGTCTGGAGGTGTTTATCTTCCACTGGCAATTTCAAAGTGTAGCCCGCTGCCCGGCCGCGCGAGATAACGGAAACTTTGTGAACGGGATCAGCATCTGGGAGCACGGTTGTTACCAGAGCATGGCCAGCCTCGTGATATGCCGCAATCTCTTTTTCTTTGGTCGAAAGAATATGGCTTTTGCGCTCGGGGCCGAGCATGACTTTTTCAATGGCTTCGGTAAACTCCTGTTGATCAATTTGCTTTTTGTTGCGCCGGGCCGCCAGGATCGCGGCTTCGTTTACCAAATTTGAAAGGTCAGCGCCGGAAAAGCCAGGGGTGCGCTCGGCAGTCTGTCGCAAATTTACATTCTTGCCCAATGGCTTGTTGCGTACATGGACCCCAAGAATGGCCTCGCGATCTTTAATATCTGGAGCATCAATCACAACCTGCCGGTCAAATCTTCCTGGTCGCAGGAGTGCTGGATCCAATACGTCAGGGCGGTTCGTCGCTGCCAAAATTATGACCGATGTATCTGTATCAAAACCATCCATCTCCACGAGGATTTGATTTAAGGTTTGTTCGCGCTCGTCATGGCTGCCGCCCAAACCCGCCCCGCGCTGCCGTCCCACGGCATCAATCTCGTCTATAAACACAATGCAGGGGGCATTTTTTTTGGCCCGTCGAAAAAGATCCCGGGTCCGCGCGGCTCCTACTCCCACAAACATCTCTACAAATTCTGAACCTGACATATGAAAGAAAGGGACATTAGCTTCCCCAGCCACTGCTCGCGCGAGTAAAGTTTTGCCACAACCAGGAGGACCTAAAAGCAAAACTCCTTTGGGAATCCTGGCCCCAATATTTAAAAACTTTTGCGGGTAGCGCAAGAACTCGATAATTTCTTTGAGTTCTTCTTTGGCTTCTTGTGCCCCTGCCACGTCATTAAATGTGACTTTTTGTTTGAGATTGCCTTGATCCGAGAGCCTCGCTTGCGATTGGCCAAAAGACAAGGCGCGGTTATTTGCTCCAGCCACTTGCCGCATGAGGAAGTAAATAAAGCCGGCAATCAAAAGAAAGGGAATCAAAAAGGGTAAAATGGCGGAGAAAAATACCGTGCCTCCGGAAGGACCTTTAACTTCGATATTGAGTTTTTTGATGGCTTCAGAACTTACCCCCAAGTTTGTCAGACTTTCGGTAAGCGAGGATTCTGGCTCTTTGGTAGCAAGCTCTTTAGAGCCATCTTTTAAGGTCACCAAAAGTTTATTGTCTGCAATTTCAATTTTTTCCACTTGCGAGGCAGTGATTTGCTCGGCCACTTTGGAAAGCGGTGCAGGCTTGAGATTACGATCCTCACCCAAAGTCAAGCTAAAAATCCCCGCAATGACGAGAAAAATGATTGAGGCGATGATGAGATTTTTGATGAAACGTTTCATGGTACAGAGATTATAACAACTTCATGATGTCCAAGCAACCCTAATGTAAAATGCAAAAATCAAAACAGTCGTCATTGCGATCCGCCAGCAGGCGGAGAAGCAATCTCATAGTTCATGGTATAAATCTTTCCAGTCAGGATTCAGCTTATTGATTAAATTAATCTTTTTCTTTCTCGAACCACCCTTGATTTGCTTTTCTCTGGAAATAGCAATATAAGCATCGTCGAA
>CAYPVQ010000093.1:0-3760 GCA_964414215.1 uncultured Candidatus Saccharibacteria bacterium
ACAAATCCTTATTTATCACGAAAACCGGCAAGGGGCTTCTCATCCGCAATATCCGCACCGCCATCGACCGGTACTTTAGGATTGCCGGCATCGACGGGGCCAAGGTCAATGACCTGCGGCACACGTTCATCGCCCACCACCTCATGGCCGGCACCCCCATAACCACCTTAAGCAAGCTCGTCGGCCACAAACGCCTCTCCACGACCGAGAAGTATTTAGAGCTCGTCAAGGATAAGCAAACGGAGAATGTCAAATTAGAGGAGCTATAGGACATTGCTGGTTATATCTACCTAAAAATTGCATTTATTGCAAAACACACTTGACAAAAAATGAAGAAGGTGGTACCTTGAGATAATCATGGACCAAGAAGAACTGCGGGCAAGGTTTATTTTTTACAACCCCTGGTGGCGGCAAAACGCGGTCCCCGAAGTACTCGTCCCAACTTTTCGGAGGCACGTATTCGGACAGTTGATCCGATATCTTGATTTGGAGCGGATGATTATCCTAAAAGGTCCGCGGCGAACCGGAAAATCAACCCTCATCTATCAGCTGATTGATCATCTTTTGCGACAAGGAGTCAAACCGGCCAACATCCTCTATCTTAACTTTGAAGACCCGCTTATCAGGCAGGATCTTCACCGGCTTTTGGCGGTTTTTGAGAAACTTCTTGGGCAACGTTTGGACCAGGGAGACACAACATACATTTTCCTCGACGAAATCCATCTTTTGCCCCAATGGGCGGATGCGGTAAAATCTTTTTTTGACAAAAAATACCCCATAAAGTTCATCTGTTCGGGCTCGGCCGCCTCCCTCATCCAAAAGGGCGGCGAGTCGTTGGCCGGCAGAACTGTGGAGGAGACGATTCTGCCTTTTTCCTTCCGGGAGTGGGTTGCGTATCATGTTCAAAAATCCGAAGCGCTTGCCGATATCAACCGTCAAAACTATGTACTGTTTCAAAATCAGATAGAGATGCTTTGGGAAACGTATCTTGCCCGCGGCGGCTTTGCTCATATCTTAGATATTGAAGAACCGCCGCTCTTGAGAAAATTGATATACGAAGACGTGGTCCAGAAAGTTATCTATAAAGATTTGGTTGATGTATACGGCATCAGAGAGCCGCTGGTTTTGGAAAAAGTTTTTTACTATCTGATCCAGATCAGCGGCCAACTGCTGAACCTGACGGACCTATCAGTCGCCGTCGGGCTCAATCGGCAGACCCTGCGGTCGTATCTTTCCTATCTGCGGCAGGCTTTTTTATATTTCGAACTGCCGAAATTCAGCCGGAGCGTCAAACAGAGTTTGGGTTCGGCGGTAAAAATTCATCTGGTAGATCCGGCGTTTTCTCTCTTGGTGCCCCAGCCGAAGCCCTCGTTCCTTTGGGAGACGGTAGTAGCCGGTTATTTTTACCAAAAATATCCCGGCCGGATTTTTTACTGGCGGGAAAAACAGGAAGTCGATTTGATTTGGCAGACGGACCATGGCTTGGTTCCAATCGAGATCAAAACCGGCGCCAACCCCCGCCAAAAGGAATTAAAAGGCATGTTCAAATTCCTGGAGCGATTCGGGGGGGACGAGGGGTGGGTGGTGTATCCGGGCCAAGAAAAAGAACTGGAGATTGACGGCAAAACGATCAGGTTTATCAATGCCCCGAAATATCTTTATCTCGACTCGGTCTCGACGTAATAATACCAGCTTCTTCTCTGCTCCACGGTGAGTACATCTCGGGATTTTTTTTCAGATCTTCCAAAAACTCCTCCCACCCCATCCACTTCCAGCCCTCTACTTCTTTGGGGTCCGGTTTCGGATCCGCGTCGCTGTAGGCTACGAGAATTGGGCAGATTTCGTTTTCCACGATGCCGTTTTTGTCGGCAAACCGGTACCGGTACGGCGCCACTTCTCTGACTTCCCTTAATTCATTATTCCTAATTCCTAATTCCTCCTTCAGCCGCCTCTTGGCGGCCACGACCGCGCTCTCTCCCGGTCCCGGATGCCCGCAGACGGTATTGGTCCACACGCCCGGGAACGTCTTTTTCTTGGATGACCGCTTCGTCAGCAATAGTTGCCCTTTGGAATTAAACAGAAACAGCGAAAACCCCCGATGGAGGGGGGTATTTGTCGAATGGACAGCTCCCTTCTCCGCCGTCCCGATCTCATGATTTTGTTCATCCACGAGGACAACCAATTCTTCCATATTACTCTCGATACACATGAAGAGGAGGAATCTTGCTGAAATGCTTGGCGTTTCTCGTTGCCAACTGGAAGCCACAGATGATACACGTTGCAGCAATCATCGCATCACCCAAAAAAGCTATCTGTCCTTCCCGAAGAAGTTCCCCCGCCACACTCCCCACGGATTTTGTCACATCTTTGAACGAAAAGAGTTGCAAAAAATCCATGGCCTGTGCGCGTTTCTTCTTGTCCCGAAGCAAACGGTCAGTCATAAACTCTGCTACGACGACGGGATTTATGAATAATTCGCTCTCTCCCCTCTCTTGCCCGGCAAGAAGCGTTTCCAGGAAACGACTATGCCCCTTGGAGTAATCAATAAGGATATCCGTATCGACAAAAATGGGTTTCATGCGCGGTTGCGAAAACGGGTTACTGCTCGTTTTTCGCGTGTTGATCGACGTACGCGCTTGAGAAATGTCTCGCCTGACTCACCACGACCCATAAATCCAAAATAGTTGGTCGAAACGGGCATAGCATCGTTTGAATATGGTTTGACGATCACCATGGGTTTACCGAAGCGATTTATAATAAGGGGTACTTCTGTCGCAGCGACATCCTCCAGGTATCGCGACAAATCCGCACGGAAATCAAATGTTGATACTGCTCTCATAGAAGACAAGCATACCAAAAAGGAACTAAGTTGTCAAGTTGTACAATTGTACATCTTACGGTTTTTGAAATACCAATCTATACCCGGGAATTGGATACGGACTACTATCGAGCATCTCTCTGTCTATTAACGTAAACCGCCCTTGTTCTACAAATGGTCCGATGATGTATCGCTCCGGGTCTTCTACTGGCGTATTATCATCAATCACGGTTACGATACCGCCTGGTTCTAATACGTGATGAAAACGTGCTGCCCACCGTACCATTTCGTAGTAATTCCACGCTAAAGGTACGGGGACATTGAAAGTGTAATCCCCAAGACGTCTTCTTACCCGTTCTCCAGGATATCCTAATACATTCGCGAGGTAGATCTCCTCCACTGTTCCTGGTGGTACGTCCACAAATTTATCCCATTCCCCTTTTTCTACCTCCAGCACATCATCTCGCCCGACCCAATCCGACCGAGGATCTCCTCCCGGTCCAATTTCAATTTTGCTAATTGGCATAGAACAATGGACTTCACGCTTCTTGTGGTGCGCCCGCTTGGTGACGATCCAAGTACCCCCACTTTATAAGAGTGGTGCTCTACCGATGAGCTACGGGCGCCGCGTCAAACGCGGCTGGCACGTCGAGTCATACTCGACTGACACGTTTGACTGTGTCGTTTGACGTGCCGCCTTCTTCTGTCCCCGATTATACCAACTTCACCGCTTGGAAAGAAATTTCCCGTTACTTTGTCACTTTGTTACTTTGTTGATACGTTATATCCCCAACCGCTCTCTGGCGTGGGTAATGATCTGGCCAATCATTTTATTGAAATCCCAGCCGGCGGCGCGGGCGGCCACGGGGTAGTAGGAAACGACGTTTTCCCCCGGCATCATGCCGGGAAGCGTGTTGATTTCCAGGAGGTTTGGTTTCCCGT
>CAYPVQ010000094.1:0-3291 GCA_964414215.1 uncultured Candidatus Saccharibacteria bacterium
ACCGACTCTGCCCGGCCGCATCGAAGCTTATGACATTTCCAACATCCAGGGCAAACACGCCGTCGGCTCCATGATTGTCTTTGACTTCGGCCGGCCGAAAAAAGAAGATTATCGCCGGTTTAAGATTAACCGCAAGCAGACCCCGGATGATTTCGCCATGATGCGCGAGGTGCTGGAGAGGAGGTTCGCAAAGTCATGGCCTCTTCCTGACCTCATCCTCATCGACGGCGGCAAAGGACAGCTAAACGCCGCTATCGCGGCAATTTCTAATTTCAAATTTCCCCGCCTGCCTTCGCAAGCGAAGTTCGGCGGGCAGGTAATTTCTAAACAAACCCAAATTATAGCAATGGCGAAAAGGCTCGAAGAAATATTTATTCCCAATCGCAAAGAGCCGATTACTCTGCCTCAAAACTCCATTGCGCTCTTTCTCCTCCAGCGCATCCGCGATGAAGCGCACCGGTTTGCGGTCAGCTACCACCGCAAGCTTAGGCGCAAATCCATGGCTTTATCCGCTCTAGACCAAATTCCCGGCATTGGTCCTGCGAAAAAGAGAAAACTGCTCCAAGCATACGGGTCAATGAATAAAGTCCGTACGGCAAGTCTTACCCAACTTGCTAACCTGGTTGGCAAAAAAACCGCCCAAGTGATTAAAGCTAGTTTATGACATGGCTTGACCAAATCATAGTTTTTTGGCAAAATAACGAGGCTATAAAACTATGCAAAATTTAAAAGATTATCTAATTTTTGCCCTGATTGGCATTGACGTATTGCTCGTAGTCAGCATTCTCATGCAGCAAAAGGAAGGCGGCCTGTCCACCGTGTTCGGCGGCGAAGGAACCGTCTACCGCTCCCGCCGCGGCTTTGCCAAAGGCTTGCATTACCTAACTATTATCCTATCCATAGTTTTTATTGGTATTAGCCTGGCTGTCCTGTTCCTGCAATAACATAAGTTTGCCCACACTATGATTCGACGATTGTTCGGTCATTTTTATTTCTATCTTAAGCGAGCTTGGCAAGGCTTACTCATGTTGCCTAGAATTTCTAGGCCACAAATTTTATCAGTTTTTGAAAATCTCAAAAAACAAGATCTCATCAAAATAGTAAGTTTCGGCTTACTATTTGTTATTTCTGCCATTTCTTTACTTGTTATAAAACCAGGTTCGCAAGACCGCCCAGCCCGCGGCGGAGAAATTGTGGAAGGATTGGTCGGCCAGCCGCGATTTATCAATCCGGTTTTAGCCGCAGCCTCAAGCGTGGATTCTGATTTATCCAAAATCATATTCGCTCAACTCATAAAATTTGATAAGGATTTAAATTTGGTTCCGGATTTGGCGGAAAACTTGCCCATAGTTTCCAAAGATCAAAAAACCTACACCATCAAACTCAAACCCAATCTGAAGTGGCAGGACGGCAAACCGCTGCGGGCTGACGACATAATCTTTACCATTCAAACTATTCAAAATTCGGAATATGAATCGCCGTTGCGCGGAAATTTCAGCCGAGTCAAAGTGGAAAAGGTTGACGACCTGACCGTAAACTTTACCCTGCGGGAAGTTTCGGCTTCGTTTCTGCTCAATTTCATGATTGGGATTATTCCCAAACACATTTGGGAAGGCTTGAGCCCCAACAATTTCCGGCTATCGGACGACAATCTTAAGCCAATTGGTTCCGGCCCCTTTGCCATTCGGGAAATCAAGAAAACTTCTAACGGCCCGATCAAGTCCCTCACTTTGCGCGCCAACGATCCTTACCACCAACGCCGGCCCTACTTAAACCGCGTGGTGTTCAAATTTTATCCTGACAATGACCAGCTGGTCGCCGCCTACCATGGCAAAGAAATCACGAATTTGGGATACGTGCCGTTTGACCGCAAGGCGTTTATCGAAAACAGCAATGGTGCTATACAGTACCGCATAAATTTACCGCAATACTCTGCTGTGTTTTTCAATCTTAAGGATCCGGTGCTGGCTGACAAAGCCGTGCGGCAGGCGTTGTGGCTAGCTACTAACCGCAAAATCATTATTGATGAAGTTTATCAAGGCTTTTCCAAAGAAACTTTTGGCCCCATCCTGCCTGGCAATTTAGGCTACAATCCAGAGGTGGAAAAAATCACGCACACCAATCTGAATGAAGCCGCAGATATTTTAAACCGCGGCGGGTGGGCTTTGGATCCTGCGACCAATATAAGGGTAAAAAACTCCGCCAAAGGTAGCACCGCCTCTGGCGGAAAACGGCCGCTGGAAATCAACCTGGCCACCAACAGCTTTGTGCTGAATGTCAAAACCGCCCAAGTCTTGGAAACCCAATGGGAAGCATTGGGAGCCCAAGTCAACTTGGTCATAGTCTCGCCCATTGATTTGGAACAGCAATATATCCGGCCGCGCAACTTCCAAGCCTTGCTATTCGCGGAAAACACGGGCGCTGATCCTGACCCATTTGCCTTCTGGCACTCCTCTCAATCCCGCGATCCGGGGCTTAATTTATCCGGCTTTTCCAATGCCACGGTGGATCAGCTCTTGACTGCCGCCAGGCAAACCAATGATGTTAATGTCAGAGCCAAAAATTACCAGCAGTTTCAACTGATTGTCTTAGATCAATTACCAGCCGTTTTCCTCAACAGTTCAATCTATGTTTACAACACGCCTAAGAAGTTGCAAGGAATCAATCTAAATACTATAATTCACCCCTCGGAAAGATTTGTCGACATCAAGAACTGGTATATTGAGACGCGTTAGAACGAGGGCACGTGGTGGAATTGGCATACACGTACGCTTCAGGAGCGTATAGCCGCAAGGCTGTGAGAGTTCAAATCTCTCCGTGCCCACCAAAAAATGAACGTCAAACCTATCAAGACTAGAATTTTATTGCCACCGCAGGATGATTTGCCTGCGGTAATTAAAAATGCGGTCAAAAAAATTCCGGAAAAATCAATCTTAGTCATTGCTTCCAAAGTCGTATCCATTTGGGAAGGCAACTGCGTTAAAAAAGAGCTGGCAGATAAAAAACAGTTGATTGAACAAGAAGCTGATAAGTTTATTTATTGGAACTACCCCAAGCATCGCCGAGCGATTATTACTTTGAAAAATAATTTGTTGATCCGCTCATCCGGGATTGATGAAAGCAATGCTGCTGGCTGCTACGTACTTTGGCCAAAAAATCCAAACAGAAGCGCCAAAAAAATTTACGACTGGATCAAAGCTTACTATAAGGCCAAGAATTTCGGAATAATCATTGTTGACTCGCATTCTATCCCGCTTCGCCGAGGCACGTTCGGGATTTCGTTGGGACACT
>CAYPVQ010000094.1:3301-3721 GCA_964414215.1 uncultured Candidatus Saccharibacteria bacterium
TAACTGGATTAAACAAGAATATCGCGTGAAAAATTTTGGCGTGATTATTGTAGATTCCCACTCCATCCCTTTACGCCGCGGAACCTTTGGCATTTCTCTTGGTTACTTTGGCTTTAATCCTATCTATGATTACCGCGGCAAAAAAGATTTGTTCGGAAAAAAATTCCGTTTTACCCAGACCAATATTGTTGATGCTCTCGCTGCTGCGGCCAAGTTGGTCATGGGCGAAGGAGCAGAAAAAACCCCGCTTTGCCTAATTAGCGAGCTTAACTTTGTCCAGTTTGGCAACCGAAGCTTTAAAACCCGCAAACGCTATTCTTCTCTGGAAGTGCCGCTCCAAGAAGACATCTTTTTCCCACTGATCCAAAACCTGCCGTGGAAACTAGGCAGGAGCAAAGAAGAGCTTAGATAAGCCAAAAC
>CAYPVQ010000095.1:0-3687 GCA_964414215.1 uncultured Candidatus Saccharibacteria bacterium
CGTCAGCCCAGTCAGAATCAGGCCCTGCAGACCGGGCGTCACTACGGGGCCGTGAGCGGACAGATTATAGGCGGTAGACCCGGTGGCCGTCGCCACCAGCGCCCCGGTTCCCTGAACATATTGGAAGGGGTGCCCTTCAATCCTGACTTTGATCTTTACCATGCCCAGCGGATTTATGATTACCGCTTCATTCAGGGCCACTGTAGTAAAAATTTCTTTTTTGTCTCTGACGACCGCGGCCGCAAGCATCGCGCGCTTGGTGACGTGATAGTCGCCCCGGAGCAGATTTCCCATCGCGGGCAAAAAATCTTTGGGGTTTCTCACCGAAGCCAGAAACCCCGCGGTTCCCAGGTTCAACCCCAAGATTAAGGAATGGGTTTTTTGACAAACCCGGGCCGCCTCCAAAATCGTTCCATCACCTCCAAGTACCAGCAGCACCTGTGGATTTTTGGAATTTAGCTTTACCCCCGGAGACTTTTTCTTTAACCAATTTTTAATTTTCGTTGCCGTCTCCCTGGCTACCCGATTGTCGGAGCGGTAAAAGAAGCCGATGCTCTTTATATTGGCTTTGTTCCCAGGCGTAATCATTTTGGATACCCTACGGTAAGCAGATTGTCGCCAAAAAATTTATGAGAAACATTCTTCAAATGAATCGCGTCTTTTACAAATTTCACTCCCCGGCCCCGGATGGCGCTCACCGCCTTTTCTCCCCCAATCAACAAAGGTGCGTGCACGACGTAGACTTTATCCAGGAGTTTGTGATCCGCGAAATTCCCCAAAATAGTTCCCCCTCCTTCAACCAGCAGGCTCACGATGTTCATTTTTGCCAACTCCCGCATCAATTCCGGCAGAAGGATTTTCTGCCCCGGAAGAGTCAGAACTGTTATTCCCCGTTTCATCAGAAGGCGGTTTTTTGTACTCGGCGCTTTGGCCGTGGTCACAACCAGAACATTATTATCCCTCAGCACCTGACTGCGTAGTGGAATTTTAAGCCGGCTGTCTAAAATGATTCGTAAGGGATCCTTTTTGCCCTTTATCCTGGCGCCCAAATGCGGATTATCGCGAAGGACAGTATTAACACCCACTAGTATGGCCTGATAAGCGGCTCTGATTTTTCTTTCGAAGGCCCGGGATTGTTCATTGGTAATCCATTTGGAATCGCGGGTTTTAGTGGCAATTTTTCCGTCCAGGCTGGCGGCGAATCTGATGGCTATGAACGGGCGCTTCTTTCGGCTGCTAATCTTCATTGCTTTTTTTGACAATAATTTTCTCGGCCTGCTCCAGCCGCTTCTCGCTTTTTTCCTTATCCAAAAGATGTCCGCCTTTTACTCGCTTAGTCATGAGGTAAAAATGGTTGTAGCGGTTAGCCGGAATAATTAAGGGAATTCGTCCATTTACTTTCACCCCGTGTCTTTTCAGATCCTCAATTTTTTTAGGGTTGTTGGTCATGAGTTTGATGGATTTGACCTTCAGGGAAAACAGCATGTGGGCCGCGATGTCATATTCGCGTTCATCCCCGGAAAACCCCAGCAATTTATCAGCCTCAAAAGTATCGTACCCCTCATCCTGTAATGCGTAGGCCTTGATTTTATTAATAAATCCGATTCCTCGGCCTTCTTGGCGAAGATACAAAAGTATGCCTTCGCGGAGTTTGCCGAGAGTTTTTAAAGAAGTCGTCAATTGGTCCCGGCAGTCGCAGCGCAGGCTGCCAGTCGCATCTCCGGTCAGGCACTCGGAGTGAACCCTGGTGACGACATTGCTTTTGCCCCAGACGTTTCCTTTGACGAAGGCAGCATGTTCTTTTTTGTCCTTGTCATTGTAAAAAGCAACTACCGCGAAATTGCCGAACCGCGTCGGCAATTTCGCCACCGACACAATTTTCACGCAGATGCCCCCAAAATTTCCCGGAGGACAGTAGTGTTTTTCATTTTCCTTAATCAATTGTTCAATCGTCGGTTTTGGCAACATGTCCGGTGAGATAAACGTTAGTCGCTTCTCTTAAAAATAAATACGGAGGTGGTTTGATAAACCGGCCCCGTTCTTTTCGGATCAAGGCTATATCCGGCAAATTTTTTCAATCTGTTCTCAAAGATTTTGTCCGGGATGAGCCGCAACACCGAATATCCCCGCAGACTGATTATATTATAATACGCCTTTAGATTTGCCGCGACTTTGTACCGCAGATCTCGCGAATCAAGTTTTGAAAAATTTTGTCGAAGAAACGCCCGCCGAATTTCCATCACGGACGGATTGATTGCGTCAGCGACCTTTTTGCTTTCCGGAAAAAAATTAAAAAACGGGGTTTTTTTGTTAGTTTCCCGGGTTGCTTGAATCACTACCGCATAGCCCCCTGGACGCAGCACCCGATAAATTTCGGACAGGGCCCGCTCCACCGAACGAAACGCCGGATAGACCATGGAAAGAAACACCAGGTCAACGGCAGCTTTTGGCAAAGGAATTTTTTCGGCTGTTCCCTGAAGAAATTTGATATTTCTTTCTTTGGATTTTCGGGCTTCCCGGAGCATCTCTTCCGAAGGATCTACGCCGATCACCGCGGCTGCAAAAGTGCTCCTTAAAAATTTTGTGAACAGCCCGGTGCCGGTACCCAGATCCAAGACCTCTCGGATCTCCGCTTCTGGCACAAATTGCAGGATGATTTTTCTTTTTTTTTCGAGAATAGTCGGCGACAAAGTTCTGGCCTTGGTATAAACCTCGGCAATCTTCAATTTGTCGTAATCCATGCCTTTTTTATTTGACATTTTCCCTCCCCCATTGCAAAACTTTGCCGTACCAGACCAATTCCTCAAGCAATCTGGCGATTTTTCGGCCGTACGAGTCGTCCTGAATTTTGCCGGATTGGTCAAACAGATCCTGGACCCCGGAAAAATATACAGCTTCGCGGATCGGCACCATATGATATTCCACGGATACGAGACGCAACTGTTCTACCATCCGGACTCCTCCCAAGCCTCCGCTTGATACCCCCACAATGCCAAGGGGTTTTCTGGCATACTCTTTGTACAACATGTCCAGCATCATCTTCAGCTCCCCGGGATAACCGTGGTTATATTCGGGTGAAACAATGACGAGACCATCAGCCCGGTTAATTTTTTCCGCAAGCTTCTGGGCCGTTTCTGATTTGCCGGTATTGTCGGTCGCGGGCAGACGGAAATCGCGTACGTCCAGAAGCTCGCTCTCAATCTCCGGATGTTTGTGGATCTCCTCAAGTACAAAACGCGCGACATTTTCAGAATGTCGCCCTTCTCGACCGGTTCCTAAGACAACAGGGATATATAACTTGATGTTCATACGCTTCCCCTTTCCTTAAATTAATTCTTAATTTAAACTTAACCTATCATCCGTACACTTTCTGTGAACTGGATTACAGCGCGCAAAATATTCTTTGTGTATATTTCAGATATGATAGAAATAATTAATCAGGACCGAGAAGGAGGAATCATATGAAAACCATTAAATTGGCAATTCTGGGTCTGGGCAATGTGCCACTCGCACTCTTGCGCTATATGCAGGAGGCAGAGCCCAAAAAAGCTTTAACCCGCTCTGGGCTGGATATTCTTGTGACAGGCGTCACCACAGGCCGGCGTGGTCATGCCATAAGCGAGAAAGGCATCTCTCTTGCAGAGCTCGAAGGAGTGGGAAAGCAAGGAATGGTGTCTGATCTTAATC
>CAYPVQ010000096.1:0-3521 GCA_964414215.1 uncultured Candidatus Saccharibacteria bacterium
CCCCCTTGCAATAGATTCTTCATTTTCCCCTTCTCCCCTTGCGGAGTTGTGTGACCGAAAGTCGGATGAGGGGGAAATGGTTCGACCTCTCCTGCCCCTCGACCAGCTCGGGACACCCTCCCTAGGCCTGGGGAGGGAGGTAAGGTAGAGTCTATTTGGGGAGATGAAGAGGGGGTTTTGAAAATAGCGATCAGAGGAGCGGCCGCTTTGCATTACTCCCAGACTGCCCATGCCGTGGTAGGATTTGTAATACTCTCCCTTGATTTTGATGAGTCTGCCTGGCGCTTCTTTAGTGCCAGCGAGCATAGAGCCAAGCATGACTGATGACGCGCCAGCCGCGAGGGCTTTGACCACATCTCCCGAGTAGCGCATGCCGCCGTCGGCGATTACAGGAATTTTGAATTTTTTTACGGCCGCCGCGACATTCATCACAGCAGTTAGTTGCGGTACGCCAATACCAGCAACAACCCGCGTCGTGCAAATTGACCCTGGGCCAATGCCGACTTTGATGGCGTCCGCAAACTTCGCCAAATCCCGCGCCGCCTCGGCAGTGGCGATATTGCCAACTATTATTTGGGCTTTGATTTTCTTTTTGATTTCCTTGGCGGATGCAATGGTGCGCAAATTATGCGCGTGCGCCGTATCTACAACAATGACGTCAGCACCAGCTTTATCCAGAGCTAAGGCTCTTTCTAAATCCCCGGGCCCGACCGCCGCTCCGGCTAAGACTCTGGCCTTTTTGACTGCTTTAAGCATGGCAACTTGCTTTGCCACAGAGCAGTTGCGGTGCAAAATGGCGATACCGCCTAAGCGGCCCAAAGCAATCCCCATTTTAGCTCCGGACACAGTATCCATGGCCGCCGCCAAAATGGGGATCTTAAGCTTGATTTTTTTGGTTAAATGGGTTTCGAGCCCGACCGCGTTGCGGCTTACCGCCGATGAGCGCGGTTCGAGCAAAACATCGTCAAATGTCAGTTCCAAGGGAAAGTTGTCGTCCATGACTTATTGTAACCATAGAAAATAAGTTATGCAAATTTGTGGACTGACTGGCTATTTTTGTGGTAAGATTTTAATAGTGAAGGTTAAGATTTAGGTTCCACATTTCTTCCAAGGAGGAAGAGTTTATGAAATTAAGTGAAATGGAAGCTCTACCGCGAACGGCTGGCGATGTGGCCAAACTTCACTTTTTTAAAGTGAATGACCAAATTCAGCTCCCTCATTGCCGAGGTCGAGAAATCTTCCTGCCGCGTAGCGTCAACAATGAATACCATCCTTTGCGGGGCGGCGAACAATTTTTGTTCCTATGTCGCAGCCGAGGGCAACATCGGTTTGATTGCTATTTCGGCGGGACAGATGAAAAGTCAGCGTTCCTGGCCAGTTTCATGGGCGCTTACGCGCACAAGGTCTTAGAGGATAAGGGCGAGCGGGCCTTCTACGATTGGCTGAAGCCCAGGCTGGTTCGAAAGTATGAGCGGCTGTTCAGAACGAAGGCTAAACGGCAGGGAGATATTTACGCCGTGGCAATCCCAGACTGGGAAGACTACCGGCAGGCCTGGTTTCAAGTTTTAGGGTTTGATTTGAAGCTCAAGCCTGTTGATTCGTTTCGGCTTTTCTACAGCCGCCACCGAATCATTGGGTCGTATACGATAGGTTCTACCAGAAAGGCTATTCACAGGGCGCTCGGTATCCCAGACGCCGGATTTGGGAAAGGTGTTTTGGTACATCCTCAACATTCCGCCCGTGAGCTGGATGGCGTCCATCTCGTCATGCAATCCCGGGTCGCATCCGACTAACTGCTTGTCTTTGCGAACTGGGAAGGGGATGTGCTACGCCTGTTAAAGAGAGGCTTGGCAGCAGCTGGTTTAATAGACCGGTATTCGCTCCGAGCCTCTTCTGTTCTGTCTAAGAGGTGCTGCATATGCAAGTAAAATTAGACAAAAGCCTCGGGTTTAGGTATTTAGTCCAAAATTTTCGTCTACCCTAGGCGGGCAAAAAAATTTAGCCGCGACCCTCGGTTGAGGAATCGCGGCCATTGCAAAACAGTCTTCATGGCTTGAAATCGTCCCGCTCGATCGTCCACCGGCCGTTGACGCGCTTCAGGTAATACGTATGGGGATTATCTTTCTGCTGCCAGTGGTAGCCGCTCGGCGTCCATCCGAGAGTACTCGTTTCCTTCGTGTACACAATGGCTGTGTCTCCCTCGATCTTGGACCGGTCGGTGAACTCCAGCTTTTCAAGCTCCGAGGTTTTTGCAGTGTCACCGCGACAGATTGCCCTTTGCACGCGATCGGCTACGTCTTTGTAGCGGGGGCTCGCTACTAACTCTCGAAATTTCGCTGCTATCTCTTCGCTTGAGAGATTGCGGTACCACTCGTACTCGAGTTCGTTTGCAGAGCGGACTACTTCTTGTGGCGTGGGTGTTTGTTCTGAAAGAAGTTCTGTAAGGCAGTAGGGAAGAAGAACCCCGATGCAGCAGTAACCCAGAAAATTTAGCACTTTGCCTATCCATGTCATAGTTGCCTCCTTGGCATTTTTTCAGCTAGGTCAATGATAGAATCAGAAAGCCAAGAAGTCAAACGTAACAACTATATGTCGATCGACATACTCTTGTCACAATCAATCTTTAGTTAATTTATTGTCTGGCTTCGCCAGATCTTTACGATCAGATGGCAATTTCGAGGACGCGGGATTTTCCGGCAAGGTCGCGGTGGAAGAGAATTTTGGCCTTGGGAAAATATTTTTTGGCGAGGGTTTGCAGGGCGGGTTTTTGACGAGGGTCGTGTTCGAGGAGGAGAGTGAAATTCGACCTCTCCCCCGTATCAAGTACGGGGCAAGCTCTTATTCCCTCCCCATCTCCTGGGGAGGGAAAGAAAGAGTGAAGCTGTTTGAATAACTCTCGAAAATATTTGAGGCCATCAGAGCCGCCGGGGAGGACTGGTCTTGGTTCGTGTTTGAGGTCTGGATTCTGGCGGTATTGAGAAGGGGTGAGATAGGGGAGATTGGCGATTATGAGGGTTCTACCCCCTCTCAATCTCCCCCTCTCCGCCAAAGGCGGATCCGCCTCCGGCGGAAAGGGGGAGAAAGAAAGAGGGGGTTTCCCCCTTCGCATGGGGGAGAAAAGAAACGGCTCGAGGAGGTTGCCGCGGAGGAAGGTTATTTTTTTTGCTACACCATGGCGGCGGGCGTTTGCTCGGGCGATTTGGAGAGCTTTTGAGGAAGAGTCAGTGGCGTAGAATTTGAGATTGCTTCGTCGCAGGCTCCTCGCAATGACGGCGAGAGAAACAATGATATTGCCGGAGCCGGTGCCGAGGTCAATGACTTGAAGGGTGCGCTTCCTTCTTACCCCCTCTTTTTCTCCCCCTTCCCTTTGGGAGGGGGAGAAAAGGAAAGACAGTGCTAGCTCGACTAGAGTTTCTGTTTCCGGGCGGGGGATGAGAACAGCAGGAGTTACCCGAAAATCAAGGCCAAAAAATTCTTTGTGGCCGGTAAGGTAGGCGACAGGCCAGTAACGGGAGCGTTTG
>CAYPVQ010000097.1:0-3272 GCA_964414215.1 uncultured Candidatus Saccharibacteria bacterium
ACTGCACTGCCCGCAGAGTAGGATTCTGAACAGTCAGAGCCGCAGTTAATCCCTGGGGGAGAGGAGGTGACTGTGCCAGTGCCTGTGCCGGCTTTGGTAATGGTGAGGGGGTAGGAAGAGGTACTGCTCACATTAACTATCACACTATCCGCAGCGCTGCCCTGGCTATTGCTGCAGGTCAAAGCAAAACTGGTACTGCTAGGGAGGGGGCCGGTGCCTTGGGAACCAGAAACCGCTTTAGAGCCAAACCAGTTGGAATTTGCGGGATTAGCCGAAGCACTGCAAAAGTCAGCATTGGCAGAAGTCCAGGACAGAGTCGCGGCCTGGCCAGAAAGAATGCTAACTGGCCCGTCAGACCCGTTGGCTTTGAGGTCAACGGTGGGAGAAGTAGCAGCTACCCACTCAATCCATACTTGATGCGGCTCTATCCCAGAAGGGGCGCAGTTCCAAGTACTTGGAGGATAGACCGGGTAACTGGCCGTGTTGCCTGCAGCCCCGGATTCCCAAGGCCCGGATGAGGTCATCTCCTGTCCGGTATGTTGCGGACTCGTCCAAATAACGTCAATCCAAAATGAACTGTATTCTGGGACTTGTGTTGGAGTATAATATTGTAAGTTACAATCGTCATAATAAGTGCAAACTAACTCACCATTTATCGTTTTGCAAGTGTACTTATGGGTTGCTTCTGCCGTACTTGGGACAAAACTTAAACCGAGAGCAAACACTCCCAAAAAAACCAAGGCCCAAATTTTCAATTTTATTGGTCCAACAGAAGACATGGATTTAGTATATCACAAAAAGCGGCCCACGGGAATCTCTTCGGTCAAAGCTCCCGTGGGCCAAAGTCTCTACCTTCTTCCTCGTTCGAGTGTCTCGCGAAGAAGACGCAAGCGCACGCTCACCGGATATTCCACCGGCGTAACAACGAGGAGCCTGTACGGCTCACTTTCTAGCGGAGTCTCAAACTTTTCCGCCAGATGAATTGCCTGGGTTGTCCCAAACTCGGGCCAGACATATTTCTCCTCAACCACACTCCCGTCAGAAGCCAGAAGCCGCAACCGAGCCATTAACTTCTCTTTTGCGGCAAGAACAACCACCGTGTCCTGGTCGAGGGCGACCACTTCGGTCGAATCCACTCGAGTCAACAGGACAGTGGGGATGACGGTCCAGGTTTTCAAGACGGACCGCTCGACGTCGATCGCTTCGATACAACTTCGGTGCATGACCCCATTTCGAAACATCCGGCTGATCTCTTGTTCCTCAAGTAGATTGCCAAAAAACGCAATCAGTCTTGAGTCTAGAGGCACCGCGCGCATGTCCGGAACTCCTCGGTCATCGAGGAAGCGCAATTCTGAGCTGACCTCGTCCCCTTCGCCATCAATGGCAAACGGCGGGACATTTATCACGGTGAAGTTCGGTTTGTCTGGACATGTAGAGGATTGTCCACCTAAAGTTAAAGCCGGCACGAACAGTAACGCAAACGCCGCGATGATGGCAATTTTTTTGTTTCTCATCTGTCCTCCTTCAAAGTCAACTCCAACTCTAAGCTATTTCTTGAAAAAAGTCAAGGTTCCAAAGCTCAACCCTTGCATTTTTTGGGATAGAGTGCTATACCGCAGGTAGAAGGAAGGAGGGTAAAAAATGAGAGTGCTCGAAACTATCCGGCTTCGGGTAAGCCGGATAGTTGAGGAGTCAACAGTACCGCTACCCTGTGGCAACCGGAGGTGTTCGGCCTACGTCGCTCCCTACCAAAGGTACTGCCCGGCCTGCGGGAATAAAAACCCATGGGCAAAGGGGGTGGCAGAATGGAACTGTTCCGAGTTCCATCAGGATTTCGGAGCAATCAAATTCTGCACCAACTGCGGGCAACGGGTCATTCAGTAAAATGGCACAGATTTTCGCAGATGTTTTCAACATCAAGCGAGTTTCTGTGCCTTTCGCTTTTTATGAATTACTTGGTGTCCGCAAAAATAATCCTGATGAGATTTGCTGTTTGCGATTTAGATAAATAAACAACCAAAAGTTTCTTGTCTTTTTGGTTCTGGGTGGAAAGAAAAACATTGTCTTCTCCTCGCTGATAGACGCTTGGTTTGCTCCAAACTCCCCCTAAAGATGCCAAATACTTTTCATATTCACTGGGTAAAGCCGCAAGGGCAGTATTGGTTTTGTAACCCCTAGTTGCCCACATTCTCCCATCGTGCAGTGTGGTATTGGTATTTTCAACCAAAATTGCGTCACCGGGTGTGTAAACACTTTGAAGGAACCCTTGTGGCAATTGGTCAAATGGCACTTGGCTAACTTGAGGGTTATCCTTAACGTCCAACCGAATGGACGACCCGATTTCTTTACTCTGGTCAGTGACAAGATAAATTGACCTGCGTCCCCAAATAATGCTGCTGATTAGCAACAGAACCAAAATTATGATAATAATCAGCGCCCGATGATGCTTTTTTGGAACATACGGATAGATTTGACTTGAATCTGCGCCTAGAGCCATGTTTGTTTCTGGGGGCCTTTTGGCATTATTACAAATTTATTATAGCAAATATTCTAGATTCTAGCAGGAAGTCGATAAGTAACTATTCACAAGACCAGAGTGATGTAGCGTCCGCCTGAGGCGGATTTAGAGCCTACCCCGAACTTGTTTCGGGGTTTCCATGGTGGAGGCCTAAAGGCCTCCGTTACAAAACCCCAGAAAACCAAAGATTTACTCGGAGTTGTGAATAGTTACCTGGAAGTCAGCGCGGGTCACGGCCACTCTATAAAATATGCGCTTATTTTCCTCACCCTCCCCTCGCCCCTCCCAATCCTATTATTAGTATACAAGTCCTGAAAATGATTGCTTCACCATGAAAGTCAAGGGACGGGGGCGAAAAAAAACTCACCCTGAAGAGACTTATGTGGGACCATCGCCGTCTTCATTATCATTATACTGTCTGTATTAGCATGTTACCATGCTAACATGGTGAAACACACACTTTTTCGGCGCTATTTTCTTTTGTGGGAAAAACCAAGCATTTGTCGTCCCTTCGGGAGATCTGTGTCCCTACGGGACATCTCCCGGAGGGATGACCGAAGGCATGACTTGAAAAGTCCCACAAAGAAAATATTGGATAACAATTAACATTGACGAGGGTATTTATAAAGACCCGCCCTTCGAGGGCTACACTGATAATTACTGAGCTATAATCCAGCTGGAAGCCGTGCTTCTTCAAAATTTTTATTCTCCTTCGCCGAATACCTCGCGGCTTGCCGCGAGGATGAAGGCGAGG
>CAYPVQ010000098.1:0-3193 GCA_964414215.1 uncultured Candidatus Saccharibacteria bacterium
GACGAGGCATGGCTGTTCCTCCTTGCCCGGATCCTGCCGGGTGCAGTTTGGGTCCATACCGCCACGACATAAGCGGATGAAACCACGGCTTTGATTACAGATATACTCAAAACCCTGGACTCATGAGAATCACAGACTACTGTAGCACAGCGCCTTGAAAAAATCAAGCCCCCGCAAAACTCCCCTCTCTCCCTTTTGAACTCCCCCATTCCCCCTCTTTTCCTCCAAAGGCGGATCTCCGCCGGAGGCGGATGGGCCTTCCTCCCGAGGAGGATCGGCCTTCGGCGGACGGGCGCACGCCTCCGGCGGAAATCAAAGAGGGGGTTAGGGGGAGTTCTACGGATTTTACAAAAAAGGCCCCGGCAGGATATACACCTTGCACGGGACCTAAAAGCCAAGACCTGATCCATCTCAATTAACAAACTATGCTAGCATTTTTTTTGCCGCCTCTGTCAATTATATCCCTGGCCTGAACATGGCCTCCCAAAGTAAAGTAATGTGACAACTATATGTCGATCGACATATAGTTGTACCAATCTATCCATAGTAGTAGGCTTACGCGTTTGAAGGCGGCCGGTTTAAATAATTTTGAATTCTAAACTGTAATTTTACCATTTAAATTTTGAAATTTTAATTTTCTACGATAAAGCCAATAAGAAGCAGTTGATAAGGCAGCCAAGGATACGGCAATCCAGTCACTTGGCCCGGTGCGCGGGGGTAAGCCTAAGACTTGCGGCTTGCGCACTTGCACGCGAATCTCGTTACCGTAAATATTAACCATCACCAAGTCAGAACTTGCTGGAAATTCACTCACGCTCCGCACTACGACTTGAAAAGTTCGGCTAATTTCTACCCCCGCTGCCACATCGACGCGAGGATATTTTATGATATTATTATCAACCACTGCTCCCCCCGTATTGGTCAGCCGGGCTAATTCCAAAACATCGCGAATGTCATCTTCAATCAACACATTGGTAATCGTGGTCCCGCCAGTGTTTCGATAATAGAGAGTATAGAGAATTGTCTCGCCAGAATTAGCAGGGACAGTGGTTGCATCAATGCCTTGCGTCTGATTAAAAGCGGATTTGCGAATCTGAAATCCTGCCCCCAAAACTTGACTCACAAATACCCGGGCCTCACTGGTTTTGGTACCAACTTCATTGCTACTGACATTAGTACTGTTCTGTAGTGTGGTCGAAGCCCCCGAGAAAAATCCAGAACTCGCCACCCTTGCTTCAAAAGTGATAGTTTTACTGGTATTAGGCGAAAGGGTTCCAAAGTTTCGGCCGCCACTAAAGAGATCAAATTCATTGGCTACGCCCGAGCCGTCAATTCGCAAGGTGCCGGACTGATAGGTAAGCTGCGAAGGCAAAATATCTCTCACTATCACATTGCTTTGCGAAGCGTTGCCAGAAGTCGAAAAGAAAATCTGAAACTCCAGGCGATCCGCCGGATCAGCAGAAACCGAAGTAGAAAAGCCTGTCCCCTTGCTAAGGTTTCTTACAAGTTTCGTAATGGAAAGATCGCGGGCTACCGAAGTTCCCACAGTTACACTTACTGATGCTTGAGCTTGCTGACTTGCCACTTCACTGCTGTTAACCAAAGCAAAGTTATTAACCGTAGTCACTACGCCAGAGCTAAAGGAGGAACTGCCGGCAACTAAAGCATCAAAAATCAGAGTGTGACTGACATTGGGATTTTGCGTGCCAAGGTTTAACCCTGAACCAAACAAATTGAACTCATTCCCTCCTATGAGACTATTATCCAAATACATGGTGCCAGAGAGAAATGTCAGGCGGCTGTCAGAGATGAGATCGCGGAGGATTACATTTGTCTGGGAGGTATTGCCCGTGGTCGAAAACCCAATCTGAAACCTGACTCGCTCACCCGGATCCGCCGAAACCGAAGTAGAAAAGCCTGTGCCATCAGACACATTCTGGACCAGTTTGCTAATGGTTAAGCCGCGCACCGGAGCAGTGCCGACCGTTACATTGACATTTGCAATGGAACTTTTCTCCGCGACTTCATCGCTTCGCACATAGCCTGTGTTGGGCAGGGTGGTGGTTGTGCCAGAGGTAAAGGAACTACTGCCTGCGACAGTGGCGTCAAAGATCAAGGTTTTGGTAGTATTAGGGGCCAAGGTGCCCAAATTCAAGCCCGAACTAAATAATTGGGATTCATTGGAAACACTGGCATTATCCAAGCGCATGGAGCCAGCAATAAAGCTTGATCTGCTGTCAGTAATAACGTCGCGGAGATTCACATTGCTCTGCGAAGCATTGCCCGTGGTGGTGAAAGTAATTTGGAACTGGACGCGCTCGCCTGGATCAGCCGGGACTGAAGTGCCAAAGCCTGTACTGTCATTGACGTTTTTGACGAGTTTGGTAATGGTGAGGCCATAAGTCGGGGCTGTGCCCACAGTCACGCTCACACTCGCCATTGCTTGCCGATCTGTCACTTCACTGCTATTGACAATCCCAAAGTTATTCATGGTGGTAACCACCCCAGAGCTAAAGCCGCTGGAGGCAACTTGCGCGTCAAAAATTATCGTATGCGTGACATTCGGGTTTTGGGTACCGAGGTTGAGGCCGGAACCGAATAGCGCTGATTCATTGGAAACTACGGCGCCGTCGAGGCGAATGGTGCCGGAAATCCAGGTCAGCCGCGAATCAGAAATATAATCACGGATCGTGACATTGTTCTGCGAAGCATTGCCAGTGGTGGTAAAAGTAATCTGGAATTGGACACGCTCGCCTGGATCTGCGGGGACAGAGGTAGAAAAGCCGGTATTGTCTGTAACATTCTTGACAAGTTTAGTAATCGTCAAGCCACGAACCGGAGCGGCTCCTACTGTGACATTGACCGAAGCCTGGGACTGGCGACTTGCTACTTCACTGCTATTAACAATCCCAAAGTTATTCATGGTGGTAACCACCCCAGAGCTAAAGCCAGAAGAGGCGACCCCCGCATCAAAAACTACAGTGTGTGTTACATTAGGATTTTGGGTACCAAGATTTAGGCCAGAGCCAAACAGGGCGGATTCTTGGCTGCTACTCAAGACAACGCCATCAAGCCGCGCTGTACCAGAGATCAGGGTCAGCCGCGAATCAGAAATAAAATCCCGGATCGTGACATTGCTCTGCGAAGCATTGCCAGTGGTGGTAAAAGTAATCTGGAATTGGACACGCTCGCC
>CAYPVQ010000099.1:0-3186 GCA_964414215.1 uncultured Candidatus Saccharibacteria bacterium
CGTCATTCGCATTCATGGAAAGCCGGCAATGGCGTGAAAAACCATTCGCATTAAGGCGAGCAAGAGCTAGAAAAAGCGTAAACTGCTATTTCGCTTACTAAAATTGTCTCCCCTTGCCCACAATCATTTTGATTTTTTCTTTGGCCACAGTGATCGTGGCTGGCGCTTTGGTATAGATTTGGCCTTCAATGGAGAGAGGCAATTTTTTGGGACCTAAAACCTCAATTTTTTTGGCATGCATGATGGTCGTACCTGGCACGTTATCCAGACAGTCAGAGGCCAACTCTCGCCGGTAGCGAAAAATCTGCGAAGGTTTTAATTTATGCAAAAGTAAGACATCTAAAAGTTCATCAGTGGGATCACCTAAACGAAACCGACACTGCTCATTACTTCTACAGTTGATAACCTGCGCTCCGAAAATGTCTGATGTAGCAATATAGGAATCTTCTAAAGAAAGCTTAATTGCTTGCGCCTGAAGTTGCAAAAACCGCCGCAGGACCCCCAGTCCCCAAAAGCCAGTTTCGGTCTTGGCAAAAACGTTTTCCCCCAGATCAACCTGAGAGAGAAAAAAATGCTCCCCAACTTTTCCTAAATCGAGCTCCCGAATAAGTCGGCTGGCCAAGGTCTTTACTGCCTCCTCAATATTTGCCGTCAGTCCAAAAATGTGCCCTAAAGAACTTTCTGGATCAAGCGGAATAAAACCCAAAGTCACTTCGGCTTGCTTGCGCACTACCGCATTCACAGTCTTGTTAAGTGAACTGTCTGAACCCACCACAATAATGGTCTTCGCATTTGCTCCCAGAGCTTGATCTACCAGAAGATCAACGGTACGAATGGAGGTCACTCGATAAGTTTCCCCCTCAATGTGGAATTCAGCCAAGAGATTTAAAAGCCGGCCTTGGATGCGCTCAAAATATTTGAGTTCTCTCTCCCTGCTTGGGTCAAAAATATAAAAATACATTATTCCCCTTCTTCGGGCAGAGGTTGCGAAAGTTGCGCTTCCACTTCAGGCATCGTAGAGCTGCCGGAAAAGTGTGCCCCTTCGGCAATAGCTAGTCTTGCACAAGAAATGTTCCCATCCACTTTCCCGGTTTCCTGAATTAGTAAATTTTCCTTGATTTTCACCTCGCCTTTAACAATGCCGGCAAGGATTGCGTTTGCGGCCTCGACATCTGCCTCGATTTTGGCCATCGGGCCAACGTAAAGATTTTTCGTAGTTTTGATTTTGCCGACGACCAGTCCATCAACTTTGATATCGCCTTCGCTTAGGAGATCGCCTTCGATTTTGACTGTCGCTCCCACAATGGTCTCGGGAGCAACTGACTCGGAATATTCTTCGCGTTTTGCCATAATAATTTTAATAATTAATGATCAAGTTTTAAATTTTGCATTGGCTTTGGCAATTGCTTCCCTCTCCTCGTCTGCCAAATTATATTTCGACTTGCCCTGCTCCAATGGTTTCGCATAAATTCTTGTGCCTTCGCGGCCGTGCAGGGAAGATATTACTATACCATTATTATGGCTATCAAGTAAAGCTAAGGCAAAACTTATATTCCCTCCTGTGTCCGCAAAGGGATTAAATCTAACAATACCAACTTTTTGAATATTAAATTTATTATTTTCCACGAGTTCTTCCAAAATTTCTCCTAATTCCCGGAGGTTTTTATTGTGCGACACAAGCAGCTTTTTATGTTTAAGGACAATCTCCTGGAGGTTACCTACTTCCTCGCCTTTCAGCAATTCTGTTTGTTTTTTTTGGTAACGGCTAAACCGCCACGTCAAAACGATCAACAAAACCGTATTGCCGACAGTCAAAACCACTGCCCCTAAGAGATATGGATTATTTAAGATAACTTCCATACCCAGTAACAATAACTTCACTTACCAATTAAGTCTAATAACTGCAAAAGTATCTCATATTTAACATGACCGGACTAAATTCTAGCTGTATAGAAATCACTATATTATATTGTGAAGTTTTGTTACTGGGCATATAATATACTTGCTTAGGTAATTATAACAAAGTATAATCGGTTCGGTCGGTCGAAGAGAACAGAAACCGTTCTCTTGTCCCTCACTGCCAATTATAAACTTATGGCACAAAATCAACAAAGTGAGGACAAAGAGCTTGAAGCCTCCTATCAGCAATTTAAAACTGATGTGAAAAAGGTCATTCTTACAAACTTGCTGATCATCGTCCTCCTTGTCGCTCTTTATTTTGCCAACCAGAAATTCGGCTGGTTAAATTTTCTGACAGAACTTTTCTAAACGGGCCTATAGTCCAGTGGTAAGACACGGCATTTTCACCCCGTTAGAAATGGTGGGCCCGTAGTTCAGTTGGTAGAACACCGCATTCGCATTGCGGAGATCACCGGTTCGAGTCCGGTCGGGTCCATTTCTTACGGGGCAGGTTGTGGTGGTTAGTCTGGCAACTTATGTTAGATTTTTGTTCGCTAAAAAACCCAAAACTACCCAAAACATCAAACTCCCCTGCTGAATCGTCCACAAATAGTGATCAAACAAGCTAATCAATAAAAAGCCAAATAAGATGGCAAGCAAAGTGAATTTGCAAACCTTATCTTCTATCGTTCGCAAAGCACGTCGCACAATATTATAAAGAAAAATTAGAAAGACAAGCAAAGCGGCGATCCCGGCCTCTGCCGCAATGAGCAAATAAATATTATGCACTGGCTGATGCAAATAAGGAAGCAGTCTTTCCGAAGCATAATTATCCATCTCGACCACAAAATTCCTAAGCCCCATGCCAAAAAGGGGGTTTTCTTTAATCATGCGCCAGGCCAGTTCATTTAATAATTCCCGGTTAACCAAGCTTTCCGCAGTAGCATAATCTTTTAGTTCGCTTACAGCGAGGCGATCCTTGATTTGAGTTCCAAAAAGAAAGACATTGAGACCCAAAGAAATTAACAAAATAATGAGAATCAAAGCCAGTTTGCCTGGAAAATATTGGTTTTTCACGCCTGCCTGCCGAAAAGGCAGGTGAAAACGATCCATGCGCATGAGAAAAATCCATAAAAACCAGCTAAAAATGGCTAAAAATGTGATAAACCAGGCTAGCCGAGAAAAAGTCACAATCATACCAGTACTCAGAAGGATTAGGGATAGGCAGAGTACCAATTTTTCACGTGAAATCTTGGTGAAATACAAGAGATAAAGATTAATAATTAG
>CAYPVQ010000100.1:0-3163 GCA_964414215.1 uncultured Candidatus Saccharibacteria bacterium
TTCTGAAGTCTCGGCTTTGCTTGGCCGTATCCCTTCAGCCGTGGGCTACCAGCCGACTCTTGCTACGGAAATGGGGGAACTGCAGGAACGCATCACCTCGACTGACAAAGGATCTGTTACCTCGGTACAGGCGGTTTATGTTCCCGCGGACGATTTGACTGATCCGGCGCCGGCCACGACTTTTGGGCATTTGGATTCTACTGTGGTTTTGGCCCGTTCTTTGGCCGAGCTTGGCATTTATCCGGCTGTGGATCCTCTGGATTCAACCTCCACAATTTTGGATCCGAACATTGTCACTAAAGAGCATTACGAAGTCGCGCGCGGCGTGCAAAAAGTTCTCCAGCGGTACAAAGACTTGCAGGACATTATTGCGATTTTGGGGATTGAAGAATTGTCTGATGAGGACAAATTGACTGTAGCAAGGGCGCGCAAGATTCAGCGCTTTCTGTCCCAACCCTTTTTCGTCGCCGAAACTTTTACGGGCCGGAAAGGCGAGTATGTGCCGCTCAAAGAAACAATTCGGGGTTTCAAGATGATTTTGGATGGAGAATTAGATAGTGTGCCAGAGCAGGAGTTTTATATGAAAGGCGGGATAGAACAGGTGAAAAAGTCATAGAATGTCAAATTTCAAAGCTCAAATGTCAAATCAAATCCCAAATCCAAATGCCTTAAAATTAAACTTCTTTGACATTTAGTCATTTAAGCATTGATTTGAAATTTGGATTTTGTCATTTGGATTTAAAGCCATGACTAAAATAAAGTTTCGTATTGTAACACCAGAACGTGTGGTATATCAATTTGAAGTTGATTCAGTGACCTGTCCCACCCAAATGGGCGAGGTTACAATTCTCCCGAATCATATTCCTTTGGCGGCAAATCTAAAGCCAGGCGAGCTTCGATTCAAAACCAATGGCGAGGAAAAGTCAGTGGTTGTGTCGGGCGGGTTTCTGGAGGTGCGGCCCCTTCTTTCCCCTCCCTCTCCAGGAGATGGAGAGGGATTAAGGGAGAGGTCGAGGAGTAGAACCGAAGTAATAATCCTTGCTGACGCGGCCGAGCATGAACAGGAAATTGATATTGTCCGGGCCGAAGAAGCGCGAGCACGAGCGCAGCAACTCATGAGCGAGAAGCGGATGACTGAAGAAGAATATGCAGAAACCTTAGGAGCGCTGGAGCGCTCTCTCGCGCGCCTCAAAGTCGCAGGAAAGAGGAAGTATAAGGATGTGGGGAAACAACAGGAGTTTTAATTGCTTTTCCGATTTGCCTCTCTGTTCTGCTATATAACGATCGTTATATAGCAGACTTTTTGATTCAGGCGGTGAGGGACGCGCTTTTGAAGCGGCCAGTTCTCGAGTTTGACTTATCATTTTTTTTCTTTATAATTTGATTTATTAAAGCAGCTTGGGTTTCTAGAGTTAAGGAGGCAGTATGAAGGAAACTGACGGGGTCCATGCAGTCAAAGAAAAAAAATAAGACAAGGAGGCAACATGGGGCAAGCGGATGAAAGGACACAGAAGTGGCGAAGTGAAAGGGCTCGCAGAAAGCGTATCAAACGAAACGCAACAACGATGTTCCCGGGTCAAGAGATCGGTTGGCTCGGCGGGCAGTTGTTCAATCTGAAGTCCCGCACTCTCGTCCCCGGATTCGAAAGGTTCAAGTTCGAGACCGCGAGCGGTGAGTGGGGCCTCGCAGCCGCGTTTTCTTCTCGGACTGGAACGAGCCGCACCGACAACCAGGCACGCTCAACTGTGATACCTCGGAGTACCTGGCCTAGCCTTTACTACTGATAGTAGTTCGCCTCGAAGTTTTGAGGCCAACCGACTCGTCTCAAACGAATCGGTTGGCCGTTATTTTTTTATTGTGTTATGATGAGTTTAGATGAACAACAAGGAAAAAAATTACGCCTTCATAGATAGTCAGAATGTAAATCTTGCAATTCGCGATCAAGGTTGGGTTTTAGATTTTGCCCGCTTTCGTATCTATTTGAGAGAAAAGTTTAACTAAAAACGAGAGCCAATTGCATAAGGACGAAACCTTATGAACCTGCTCCCATCGTGATAACAATATTATAGCAAAGCCCTAAAATAAAGTCAAATGCCGAAAACTGAATTCAAACTCAAATGGCCGGACCGATCTCAAATTTCCCGAGGGGCTTTTGAGATTGTTGCAAAACTTCGCAAAGCGGGATTTGAGGCCTTTATTGCCGGCGGGGCGGTGCGGGATGCTCTCCTCAAGCGGCCGATTCAAGAGATTGATATTGCGACTTCGGCTAGGCCTAATGAAATGAAAAAGCTGTTCAAAAAGACTATTCCTACAGGTGAGAAGCACGGGACGATTACAGTTTTTGACCCCCTCTCAATTTCCCCCTATCCGTCCGCCTCAGGCGGACGGGACAGGGGGAGAAAGAAAAAAGAAGTTTCTCCCCCTCCCAAAGGAAAGGGGGAGATGAAGAGGGGGTGGGGGTATGAGGTTACGACTTTTCGGGTGGAGGGGCCATATGAGAAGTACCGGCGGCCGAGTAAGGTGAAATTTGTCCGTAGCGCCGAAGAAGATGCCAAGCGGCGCGATTTTACGGTCAATGCTTTATTTTATGATCAGGACGCAAAGGTGGTAATTGATTATGTCAATGGCATTGCTGACCTCTCACACCGGAAAGTGAGATTTATCGGTAAAGCGGAAGATCGGATCAGAGAAGATGCATTGCGTTTACTTCGGGCGGTTCGTCTTTCCACTGTTCTTGATTTCGGTCTTGCCCGAGAGACGCAAAGAGCCATTCAGAAATATGCCAAACTCATCGCCAAAATTTCGGCGGAGCGGATCAAGCAGGAACTTGACCGCATTATGCTTTCCGACCGGCCGTCCGTGGGTTTGGGGCTTTTGGACATCGTCGGCCTTTTGGAATTTATTCTGCCCGAGATCAAAAATTTGCAGGGTGTTAGACAGCCGCGAAACCAACATGCCGAAGGGGATGTCTATGCCCACACACTGCTGGCGATAGAACAACTTGACGAAAGCTATGACCTCCCGACTCGCTACGCAGTCCTGTTTCACGATATTGGTAAACCGCAAACCGCCATGGTTCGCCAGAACAAAATAACTTTTTACGATCATCCCAAAGTTGGATCAGAGCTAGGCGGCAAGATTTGTAAACGATTAAAATTTAGCA
>CAYPVQ010000101.1:0-3152 GCA_964414215.1 uncultured Candidatus Saccharibacteria bacterium
AGGGCCTTGACCATGTACTGTATCTGTTTTTTGTCTGCTCGGCCATAGCCGGTAAGGGACATTTTGATTTGGAGGGGCGAGAATTCCAAAAGCTTGACTTTGTTTTGGGCGGCACACAGCAGGACCACTCCCCGCGCTTGCGCTACGGCGATCGCGGTTTTTAAGTTTTTAAAGAAAAACAGCGATTCCACCGCCATCAGCTTTGGCCGGTGTTTTTTAATGAGCTTGGTGAGGTCACGATGGATTTCGGCCAGCCTTGCTTCAGGAGAATTTTTCTTGGACGTGGTGATGCAGCCGTATTCGATCAACTTAATACGGTTCGACCTCTCCCTTAATCCCTCCCCATGCCTGGGGAGGGGGAGAGAGGAGGAGGCCCTGCTCTCTCGCCCAAAAGGAGGAGTTTCAATCACTCCGTAGCCGGTGGTGGCGGTACCGGGATCGATACCTAAAATTTTCATAATTAAATCCAAATATCAAAATTCAAATGACAAATCAATGTCAAATGACTAAATGTCAACTGTTCTTGTTTATTTGGATTTTGGATTTGATTTGACATTTGAGCTTTGAACTTTGACATTGCCAATCAAAGATTGGCAGAGGTATGTACCGCGATCACGTCGTCGTTGTTTTCCAACTCTGCAAGCAAAGCTTCGACCTTGGTTTTTTGCTCGGCGGTCAACTCCACGCCTTGCGTGCTTTCTTTGATGATTTCGGCTTGCACAATCTTGGCCCCAGTTTTGGAAACAGCTTCCTTCACCGAGTTTAAATCGAGTGGCCGGGTATAGATTTCTAAACCCTCGGCGGATTCGCGAACGTCTTCGGCCCCAGCGTCAATGGCGGCAAGTTCAAGATCAGAGAGATCCTCGGCTTTGTCTCGTTCTACTAAGATTTGTCCTCTCGTGACAAACTGCCAAGCGACACTGCCACTGCCTCCAAGAGAGCCACGATGTTTGGTAAAAATATGTTTTAAATTATTAACCGTGCGGTTTTTATTGTCGGTGGCTGCCTCAATTAAAAAAGCCGTGCCAAACGGACCATAGCCTTCGTAAATTACTTCTTCGAGTTGATTTGCCGTTTCGCCTCCTCCCGCGCCGCGGTTAATTGCGCGTTCAATCAGGTCTTTGGTGACACCGGCTCCTTTGGCTTTATCTAAAGTTAGACGCAATTTAAAATTGGTGGCAGGATCCCCCCCGGTTTTGGCGGCAATGGTAATTTCCCGAGACAATTTGGAAAATATCTGGCCTTTTTTCTGGTCAGCTACGCCTTTTTGTCTTTTGATTTGCGCCCACTTACTATGTCCGGACATATAAATGATAACAATAACTGTCGCCTATTTGATTATACCAAAACCCCCGCAGTTTTGCGGGGTTTGGTTAAACTAATTCTTACTAGTTTTTACTGAGCTGGTTCAGAAGGAGGGGGAGTGGTCGGAGCAGCAGTGTCTTCTCCACCCGCACTACCTCCTGTGTCCGGATGTACCGTATTGGTATGATTGCCCATTTCAGCATCATCGACTTCAGCATTACACATGGGACAAGTGGCCATTTTGCTTCACCTCCCCTCAAAAAGTTAAAAGTAAAAGTAGGCTAAGCTTAGCGGATTTGGCGAAGCTTGTCAACCCCGCTTAGACAATTCAACCTGCAAAGTAGTGTGGGCCTCGTAACTTTTTCCGCTTTCGTCAAACCCGGTGACCTTGACTTCGTAACGTCCCGGGATTTGCGGAGCCGTGAACTTGAAACGAAATGGCGGAGTCCGGTCAGTGAGCTCAAGGCCGAGTGGAGAGATTGCGAGGTAGACGGTTTGGAGAGCTAAACTTTGGGGAGTGGTAACCTCGAGGATTACTTCTTCATGCGGATAAAACGGCAAGCGACTTAAATCAGTAATTTGGAAGGCTTGCTCGGTGGAGGAAGGACTAGCCTGGGGTTTGGGGGAGAGGAGAACTTCAGAAGAGACAATTTGCAGGCCAGCTCGCAGCCCTCCGATTTCGGTTTCGAGGATAAAGGTCAAAGAATAATGCAACGGCGGATTACCGAAAGGGGTATAGAGGTAAGGTTCTTGGTCTTTTGGATCCTGGGGGGCCAGATTTAACTCCCTCAAGCTTCGCGGATAAAATTTATGCTTTACAAAATAGTCCTGCAAGGAGGCTTGTAAATTTTGAATATCAATCAGGCGTTGCTGATCGCGCTTGACTGTTGCATCTTCTGGGGAAGGGCGAGTAGTTACTCCTCCTGCGACCCTTTCTTTGGAAGCCTCAAGGGAAATTTTTTGGTAGATCCAAAAACCGCCAAAACCCACGATTGGTAGAGAGACCAAGGTGATTAAAACCGGAAAAAAAGCCTTGCGGTATTTACTCCAGAAATTTTTCTCCCTAAAGCCTTCTGCCGCTTCTGTTTCTGTCCAACCCGCCTCCAAAAGGGCTTGGCGAATTTCTGCTTCGGAAAACCCGGCCTGGAGATTTTGTTTGATGTATTGGATTAGAGTTTGGTCCGCCATCCTTCTGAAGTTTAGCAAGAACCCTGCTTTTGGGCAATTTCACTAACTCTAACTCCTCCCCGCCTCCTCTTACTTTTCCTCCGGAGGCTTTTGCGTCAGCCGGAGGCTGGTCAGCCTTCGGCTGAGATCCGCCTTTGGCGGAAAGAGGAGGAGTATAATATAATCACCTTGACCCGGGCCAGTAGCTCAGCGGTCAGAGCAACGGACTTATAATCCGTAGGCCGATGGTTCAAATCCATCCTGGCCCACTTATGAAGGTTCGTCCGGTCATGCGACCGGACGATCGGGTTCATCCCCGGGCGAGTCCTAGCGCGCCGAGCTTTTTCGTTAGAACTTCCCCCTCCCCCTCTTTTCCTCCCAAGGAGGATCGGAAATCAAAGAGGGGGTGCAGGGGGAGTTCTAGAGAGAATTGTGTAGAGCAGTGAAGTTGCTTTGGTTTTGAGAATAGTCATAAGTGTTTCCTTCAAGTTAATAATACAGAATTAAGAAGCAAGGGAATCTTTCTCGAATCTGGTTCCTTATGAACCTCTTCCCGCCGCTGTAGCGAGCGGTGCACCCTCCCCCTAGTCCACACAGAGACTGGCAAGGAGGGAATGCGAAAAAGAGAGGTTGCTGAACAGGAGCGCGAATAGGACACGCGTCCGTGTGTTTAACGCCAG
>CAYPVQ010000102.1:0-3082 GCA_964414215.1 uncultured Candidatus Saccharibacteria bacterium
GGCTTTTGGGCCTGTTTTTTTTGAGTAGCGTTGATTATCATTTCTTTAGAAAAAATAGCACAACTTTGTTTCTGGGAGCTTTGCTTCTTCTTTTGGGCGTATTATTTTTTGGTCAAGAAATTCGCGGTTCCAAGCGGTGGTTTGATTTGGGATTTTTTAATTTTCAGCCAGCCGAATTTTCAAAATTAGCCTTGATTGTACTCCTGGCCAAATATTTTCAGGTCCACGGTCAGCTGCTCCAAAAATTCCGCTATGTTTTATGGTCAGGAGCTTATGTTTTGCTGCCAGTCTTACTGCTTATCCCGCAGCCAGATTTGGGATCGGCCGGCATTCATCTTGCCCTGTGGCTTGGCATGTTATTTTTAAGTCCCATGCCGCGCCGCTATTTTTTTTATCTCCTGCTTATCTTTTTAATCTTCGCGGCTTTCTCCTGGCAGGTTATCTTGGTCGATTACCAGAAGGCGCGGCTGCAAAGTTTTTTGGATCCGACGGTGGATCCGTTGGGTCGAGGTTACAATGTGATTCAGGCGATTGTCGCGGTGGGATCAGGGGGGCCATGGGGGCTAGGCTTTGCTCGGGGATTGCAGAATCAGCTAAAGTTTTTGCCTGAACAACAGACTGATTTTATATTTGCTTCAACCGTGGAAGAGCTGGGGCTTTTGGGTGGTGGATTGGTGCTGGGGCTGTTAATTTTTATGCTCTTGCGGATGATTAAAATTATGAGAGGGACGAGGGATTTATTTGGCACTTATCTTTCGGCCGGGATTTTCTTTTTGATCTTAAGCCAAAGTGTTGTTAACCTTGGCATGAATTTGGGGCTCTTACCGGTGACGGGTATTACTTTGCCATTCTTAAGTTATGGCGGTTCAAGCCTGGTGGTGACTTTGTGGCTTATGGGGATCATGCAGAACCTGGCGCGGGCTGCGGTGCCCGTGCACTTTGCCTAGTGAGGCTAGACCCCGTTAGACAATAATTAATTTAAAGTCACTCTTGTTTGCTCCAAAAACCGATTTAAAAACCAGGCTAGATCCTGCTTGCCAATTATTCTCCTTCGCCGAATACCTCGCGGCTTGCCGCGAGGATGAAGGCGAGGAGAACCCTCCGTAGTCCGCCTAGGGCGGACGAAGGAGGGTTCCAGGCTTCGGAGAATTCCGCTTTGGATACCTCGGAGCTCTGCTCCGAGGAGCTTCATTGTCTAACGGGGTAGACAAGTTGGTAAAATTAGTGTATACTTAGAACAGAATTAGCAGCAAAACCTGGAAAACAAATGGCGCGGTTAAATCACCAAAAAATGATGGAATTGCTCTCGGTTATTCTCCACTGCCCAGTGTGCGGCAATAAGTATGGCGCCGAGCAGACCGATATTATTGAAACCAAATATCAAGAAAAATACGAGAATTCCTCCATGCTTGTACACACCAACTGCGAGCGGTGCAAAAGTTCCGTGGTGTTTAATATCTCGATGGAGGGACCAGAAATTTTCTCGGTGGCCATGGTAACTGATTTGACTGCCGGTGATGCGCGGAAATTCCGCAACTCCGGGTCCGTCTCGGTAGACGACGTCATCGAGTTCCACGAGTTTATTCAGCAATTCGACGGTAACTTCGAACAAGTCATAAGGTAGCAATTCGTAAGGGAGGACTATTTTTCTCCCTTGACGGGCTTGACGGGGGGTTTTTTATTTGGTATTTTTTACTCGTATGGAATTATCAATCCGCGCCGAACCACGAATGGTTTTTGGCAAACAGAATAAAAAATTGCGACAAGCAGGGATGTTGCCCGCAGTTTTGTATGGCCGTGGAAAAAAACCCATGTCTTTGGAAGTCTCGGCCAAAGAGTTTGAAAAGGTTTATCATGAGACGGGAGAGAGTACCTTGGTAGATTTAGTAATTGCCGGCGGTGAGGGAAGAAAGGTCTTAATCCACGACGTAGCAAAACACTTTATGAAAGCCGAGCCAATCCACGTTGATTTTTACGAAGTAGATTTGACTCGAAAAATTCACGCCAAGATTCCCCTGCACTTTGTGGGAACTTCACAGGCCGTCAAGGAACTCGGGGGCGTGCTTCTAAGAAATCTGAACGAACTGGAAATTGAGGCCTTGCCGACGGACTTGCCGCCCTTTATTGAAGTCAATATCGAGGGGTTGCGGGCCTTTGACGATTTAATCCGAGTTTCCGATCTCAAGGTCAGCGACAAAATTAAAGTTTTGAGTCGCCCCGAGGAGGTAGTGGTTTTTGTGCAAGCGCCGCGGACTGAAGAGGAATTGGCCGAACTTGAGAAGCCAACGGCCGAGGTTGAAAAGGCGGCCATTGAGGGTATGGCCAAGGAAGAGGAAGCCAAAGCCGCGGAAGGAGCCGAAGGTGAGGCCAAGGGAGTGAAGGCCGAAGCAGGTAAAGAGGAGCCCAAGGCCGAGGGGAAAGCGGAAGCCAAGGCTGAACAGAAGAAATAAAAAAAGCCCCTACGAGTCACCATGGATAGCTAAAGAGTGACAAGCAGGAGCTTTTGGAGTGAATCTCGCGCACTGGCTATGGCCTCCAGGTCGAGCTCGCGTCGTTCTGGGCGAGTAAGAACTGCTCGATTTCTTCAACCACGTCTGTTTCTATCGACTGGAGCCAAGGGCCGCTTGGATCGTGCCTGCCCGGTATCTGGTTCATCGCCAATCGAAACTTGTCATAAAGTCGATTGACTAGGGCAGTCTGGTCGGGATTTAGAACGAAACGGTTGGACATCGCTCCCTCCTTTCTGGGGACACGAATTTTCCGATTGCTTAACAGAATTAATAGCACAAAGGGAGAAGGGGAGTCAATTGGTAAATAACCTCTCCTCCTGAGCCTGCCAAGGAAGAAGAGAGCAAAAAGAAGAAGCCGAGCCGAAGAAGAAATAATAAAAAACAAAAGATCGCCGCCGAAAAAGCGCGACGATCTCTCTGTGAAGCCCGCCTCGGGTTTAGCTCGCGAGTTCCACAAGCTTGCGGAAGCCTTTGTTGGCCGACTGCTGGATTCCGCGCCAGATGACGAAGACCGCGTCCAGGTTCCCAGGTACCAGTTCCTCCTTGGCCCGTTGCAGGGAAGCTTCGAGATA
>CAYPVQ010000103.1:0-3079 GCA_964414215.1 uncultured Candidatus Saccharibacteria bacterium
GATGTTTCACTTAAGGGCCATTGTTGAAGAAGACTTTCCATTATCTGCAGAAACTTTCTGGGGCAATCCTGCCGAACCCGATAGGCCGGCTCCATCCCCCACCGGTGCAAGAGCGGAAAACGCACCCTCACCCAGTCGCGAAAACACAGCTCTTTTTCTTTTTTTTTCGGAAAATAAAGCGCGAGAATGGTAAAAGAAATAAAAAGGGTTACAATGCCGCCGGGAAGAATCCAGACAACCATACTGACGACGCTGTAAAGAAACAAAAGAAGCGCAAATCCAATTCTCAACCATCGAAGAATCGTCTTTCCCGCCCCTAAAAGCACCGAGAGCCCCCTATTCCTCGGCCCGCCAACTGGCAGTTTTTATTACTGAAACAGAATAGCACATCCGTGCTATTTTATCAACTCCAGGACAGGGACTCAGTTTTTGTTGACCAAATGAATTACCGCACCGCTTGCGGTGCGGTAATTCATTCTTCATCTTGATGGCAATTACCCCCTCCTTAGTGAGGCCTGCCTGCCGGTCGGGCAGGGGTCCGCCTGCGGCGGAAAAACCCGTCATCTCATTGTGATTGAGCTCGGGAAATATATTATAGAAAGCCGGAATTTTCCCGGTCTCGTTAAGCTTGATTTTCCAATTATACGCGACTGCCGCATTACGCGTGGAAGAGTAAATCACGGGAACAAAGTTTTTCAGTCTTTCGGCGAGGGTTTTTCCCGATTGCTCCAAATTGTGCGGTCGCACAATTTGTGACAATTCCCGGGCGGCTTTCAGAAGCTCATTTTGTTTCATGAGTTTGAGCATAGCCATCATGCTAAAACCTAAAGCCGACCGCGGCTGAATGCCAGTATCCGGAAGCTGAATATAGGGAACACTGTGTTTCTTGGCTAATTCCAGGAGCTTCCCTCCAATCGCAATCGCGGCCACTGGTAGATTTTCGGCCACCGCTTTCTCAAACGCATCAATTGTCTCTTCCGTATTTCCCGAATACGAACTCGCGATCACGAGAACCCCCCTCCTCTGGCTTCTCTTATTTTCTCCCCCTGCCCGAGGGGGAGATGAAGAGGGGGTGGGAGAGGAGAACTCCCCCTTTTCCCCCTCTTTGTCTGCCCTGAGCGAAGTCGAAGGGATTAAAAAGGGGGGGAGTCCTATTGGCAACCCATAATCACTATGCACCACAATATCCAGTTCTGGCCTCAAGCTTTTGATAATATCCCCTGCCAAATGCGACCCACCCATACCAGCCACCACAAATTTTTTGTATTTCTTGAGCGGCCCATTTTCAATCTTCGGCCGCCAGTGAAATTGTTTGGGAAAATTTAGAATTGCATCTTGCATCACGACCTCATTATATCACACTTTTAATTTTGCAATCGCTATGAGCTCTTGATAAATTTTATATCCTTTGCAGTGCTTAAGTATACCCAGATAAGAGTTCAGAGCACCGCGAAAAGTTTTAAGGCTTACCTTCCCTTTAAGCGCCATATATTTTATCATTGCAAGTTTTTTTATTATCCGCTTTTTAGTTACTCTCCGCAACACGAGATAATAAGGCAAAACCACATAGCCCAAAAAAGCTTTACACTTCACAAAACCGCTCCTCTTAAAAAGAGCGGTTTTGTCTTGAAACTTCGGCGCGGGCCCGCCAGCACGGATCGTGCCAGTCCGGCCCGCAGGCGCTAACGCAGAACTCGCTGTCGTTCCAGTCTTAAAACCCTGGTAAGTCGGGGGCTTGATTTTGGCAACCCTGACTGTATTAACCAGTCTATTTAAAAAATAGCATAAAAAAGAACCCCCCTGTCCACCAGAACCAAAACGGCGGACAAGGGGCAAGGGAAAAAGCAAAAAGTTGCAAGGGTTAGCCTGCGGTGCGGGCCCGCCAGTTCGGATGGTGCTCGTCCGGCCTGTGGGCGCTAACGTAGAACCTGCCGCCGTCCCAGTCGACGAGAGGCACATTGCCATTCGGATCAAAAGAGCCCGTAACTAGCGTCGCGCTCTTCTTGTCCAGATGGTCGCCCGTGTCGAGAAACCAATCGAGCTCCATCCAGACGCGCTCCTGGAGCCAAACCCCGGGCACCAACCGCTTCAGAAGCATCGTGGCCGAGAGATCCTGGTACTCCTCGTCCGCCTCCTGGATTTTTTTGAACCAGCGCAGGGTAGTAAAACTCTGTGCCGGGCCGATCTCGTTCAGGTTCTCGCGGTACTGCCAACAGGGAAACTTTCCCTTCTCCTGGCAGGCCGCGAATAGGCGATTGTTGGTCATGTGCTTGGGCGTGAGAATCCCCCAGTCATGACCCGTCCGCCGCGGCCAAACCACGAGATCAGAGAAATCCAGGCTTCCTTGCGGGAAAACCTTATGCCATTTCTCCTGCTGAAGCGCAATGACATCGGCCAGTTCGGCCTGCTCAATCGGCTGGACGAACGGGGAGCGATGCTCGACCACAAGTTGAAGCTGGTCTAACAATAAACCAGCCCCCGGATTTTCCACGCCCAGAAGAACTTGATCTGCTAAGGCGCTAAAAATCCTATCCCTTTTCCTCAACCAGTCCGGTGTTAAGCCCGGACCCACAACCACATTGCTTGTCATGGCTGTATCTCCTCCTTTTTTTCTGTCTGCTAAACAGCTCGCAGACACTTCACCTTATCACAAGTGCGTAAAAAGATCAAGAGCCCGGTTTCGGCCCTCATCCATTGCAGGTTCCATGTATTTCCTTTGAGGTTCAAACATCTTCTAATTTATCAAATTGTTCCAATCAGCCGAAAATTTCTCAATTCCCTTGTCAGTCAGCTCGTGCTTAATATCATATTCTTCCCACGGTTTGGATAAATCTAGTTGCTTGTATGAAATAGGTTCCAAAGTTTGAGAATTAGAATTTGGGATTTGATTGGAAATTGAAAATTGGGAATTGGAAATTTTTTGTGTCGCCCATTCTTTAAGCACTTTCAAGGGCGCGGTTAAAATGTCACTTCCCAAGGCAATGGCTTCTTTAATATGCTCAACACTCCGCACGCTCGCGGTCAAAACTTCCACGTACCCGTCGCCACCTCTCCCCTCCCTCCCCTGACGAGGGGAGGG
>CAYPVQ010000104.1:0-3015 GCA_964414215.1 uncultured Candidatus Saccharibacteria bacterium
TATTAGTGTTTACAAAGTCCGAATCGATCTTTCCAAGATTGTTGACACCGGTGGCGCTAAATTCTTTATTGCCCTCAATTTCCCGCTCTTCGAGTTTAGCGGGAATAACCAGGTCCGCAGCACTAGGCTTAAGGCTGCTCTTATCCAGACGAATTTCAAAATCGCGAGTAACTGGTTCGCTCCGCGCCGCTATCATGATCCGGGCTTCGGGAAGAATTAAGCTTAGGAGTAAAATCATTACCAAAAGGCCAATGCCCAAAGGCAGGACGAAAATTTTTGAGCCGGGAGGCCTCAAAGCTGCGCGCGAAACTTCGATTGCTGTGACCTTCCTGATTTTGACTGTCTTTTTTCTTAGATCTAAGCTCTTTTTTGTCATTTTTACCCGACTAAATTTTCTTAAAAATTTTGGCGGGTGAATAATTTCTCGGGCACTAATTCGTCCAAATAATTTTCCGGATTCACCAAAAAATCTAAAGTCTGCAAATTCCTGGTGGCAGTAAAATACATGGGCAGAGCGCTTAAGAGATCAAATTGCGGCAGATCGCGCGTTTGCCGATGCTTCAGGGGAGAGAGTTGCTTGTAATTAAGGTTCGGTACAAATTCAAATTCTGCAGTAGTGGTACCGGTTTTAGTTAGCCGCTGGGATTCGACCACATAATACGCCCCGCCATTCCTCATCTCATACGGCTCATAAATTCCCTGATTTCCCAAAGGCTGCCAATTGGAGAGTACTAAAACATCCTCAGTGGGATTAATGCTAACATGCCCAAAACCGGAAGGGACCAAAACCTTTTCGCCCCGCTTCGCTTCGATGAGATAAACTTCGGAAATTCGATCCCAATCTTGGGGCGCACTTTGGATAAGAAGAAACAGTCTGCCATGAATCACTTCGTAAACTTCGGGGTAGCGAACCGTCGTGACTTACTTAAAAGGATGATAATGACCAATGGTTTTGACAAATTCATCACCAATTTTCCCGGGGGGGATCACGGTGAGATCGTACTCCAGTCCTGTCTGGTGAATTTGCGCCAAGTGCTCGGGAAGGCCCAGATCGCGATATATGTGATAGACATCCTTGCGCCAATAGGTGCTCGTCGGATTTTTGAGATAGTTTTTCATGCCGGAAAATTCCCGCACCGCAGGTTTTATTGACCCAAGACCATCCCCGAAAACTAAACTAAAGTCGTCCTTCATTTCGATCGGCAGGCCTGAATATTTTTCGAGGTTTAGCATGTTTCTATATTAGCACTGCCATTTGGCTAAGTCCAGATAGTTTTTGACACTCTCGGGGCTTGTGGAATATGATAACGCTATTCAACCGATAACGGAGGACTTATGATTCTATGTCGAATATGGCGACACTTCCATAAACTCGGGGACCAAGGTAAACCAGCCCCTCCCCTGCTGGTCCAAACGCTAGCCCCGACCCTGCCTGCGATGCTGGGGCTTTACTACATGTTCGTCAGATGGGTTTTTCCCGACAGGTGGCTCTTGAGTTTCTCGAGCGCCATAATACTCATATTCGCCTGGCTCCTGCTGGAAGTGGTCCTGCTCATCCTAACAGCAGGAAAAAGCCGGAGCCGGTAAAAAGACCGTCCGAAATTATCTATGCGAGGAATCCCGCTCGAGGCGGGCTCGCAATAACATCAAAAAGAATTTCGGACGGTCTCATCTCTATTCCACCGTAGCCTTGATCCTCCTAATCCCCGCGGCCACGGCTTCTTCTTTAAAGATTTTAAATTTGCCAACTTGGCCCGTGTGCCCCACATGCGGGCCGCCGCAAAACTCGCGGCTGACTATCTCTCCGCTCGCAGGATTATAAATCGTATAGACCGAGACTTTGTCTTCGTATTTTTCGTCAAATAGGCCAATGGCCCCCAAATCATGCGCTTCTTTAGGAGTCATAAACTCGCGCTTGACCGGCCAATCTTTTTTGACCTGTTCATTCACCCAGTCCTCGACTTTTTTAAGCTCCTCCGCAGTTACTTTTCGCGGATGATTGAAATCAAACCGCGTCCACTCGGCTGTCACCTGACTTCCGCGCTGAAATAAATGCTTCCCCAGCACATGCCGCAAACCTGCTTGCAAAAGATGAGTCGCGGTATGAAGTCTGGTCGTGCGCTCGGAATGATCCGCGAGTCCGCCTTTGAAGATGCCGGCGGACGAAGTTCGAGAAAGTTCTTGGTGTTTTTCGAATTCGGCTTCAAATTCCTGCTTGTTGATTTTGATCCCTCGCTCCCCTGCCAATTCTTCTGTAAGCTCCAATGGAAAACCATAGGTTTGAAATAAATCAAAAGCAGCTTTCCCGTTAATTCCCTTTTCTCCCCCTTTCACCCTTTCAAACTCCCGAAGCCCCCTTGCCAACGTCTTTCGAAACCGCGCTTCTTCTCTGGCGAGCTCGTCAATGATCTGTTCTTGATGGCGTTTAAGTTCCGGATATACATCGCTATATTCGTGAATCACAACCGCCGCGATCTCGGTGCAAAATTCTTGGTTAATTTCCAGAAGTTGCCCGTGTCTTACCGCTCGTCGAATCAACCTTCGCAAGATATATCCCCTCTCCTTGTTGGAGGGAATAACTCCATCAGCAATAATAAAAGTCGCCGCTTTCAAATGATCGGCAATGATTCGCTCGGCTTTAGCACTCCTGTCATTGCGAGGAGTCCGCCCACTGGCGGACGACGAAGCAATCCCTCTGATCTTCTCTATCATCGGCAAAAACAATTCTGTATCCCAGATACTTGTCGGTAAGTTTTTGATTGATTTTTTCCGCTGTGGGCTTTGTTTTTGTAACGGCAAAAACAATTCTGTATCCCAGATACTTTCCTTTCCTTCCATGACCGCCGTTATTCGCTCGAGCCCCATGCCAGTATCCACATTTTTTTGTTTCAAAGTGACGAATTTTCCGTCAATTTGTTTGTCATACTGCATGAAGACATCATTCCAGATTTCAACCCAAAGCTTGTCTTCTGGATCGAACTTTGCCGGCGCGTCCCCCTCGCCGGTCCAGTGAAA
>CAYPVQ010000105.1:0-3001 GCA_964414215.1 uncultured Candidatus Saccharibacteria bacterium
GGACGGAAATTAAAGAGCCAGCCATGGTCTTTTCGCATCATGCAAAATCGTGAAATCTATTTTATAGTCTTTTTTTTGGTTACCCTGGTAGCCTCTTTTTTTATTACCAGGTTAATTAGAAAACTTGCTTCTACTTTGGGCATAAAAGATATCCCTGATCGTCCTCGTAAAATTCACCCTGCCCCCAAGCCCAAATTAGGAGGACTGGCCATATTTTTTAGCTTCTTGATAAGTCTGCTGGTCTTGAGTGTGACTGCTGGCACGGATGAGATTTCTGGCTTGAGGCTTGCCGGATTTGTGATTGGCGGAGCAATTTTAATCATTGGCGGAATTTTGGATGATAAATATGATTTGCCGCCGCGGAAGCAAATTTGGTTTCCTCTTGCGGCCGCAGCGAGCGTGGTTTTGTCCGGAACGCATATTTCCTATATTACTAATCCTTTGGGCGGCCCGATTATTTTGGATCAATACAAAATTTTGGGCTATCCGGTTTGGGGAAGTCTGCTGGTTTATGCCTGGATTTTGGGCGTAACTTACTCCACGAAATTTTTAGACGGCATGGATGGATTGGTAAGTGGCATTTCAGGAATCGCCGGCCTGGTGATTTTTGGCTTGTCTTTGGGTCCGCAAGTTAATCAAACCACTACCGCCTTTCTGGCTTTGATTTTCGCGGCCGCCGCTTTGGGGTTTCTGCCGCACAATTTTTATCCCGCTCGAATTTTTTTGGGAGAGGGAGGCAGCACTTTTACCGGTTTTATGATTGCGGTTCTGGCTGTGATTTCTGGCGGAAAAATCGCCACCGCCCTTTTGGTTTTAGGAATTCCGATTCTTGATGCGGCTTGGGTAATTGTGCGGCGGATTTGGTTTCGTACTTCGCCTTTTGTGGGGGATAAAAAACATTTGCATTTTCGGCTTCTGGATATTGGATTTTCCCAGCGCCAGGTAGTTTTGTTTTTGTATCTTTTGGCAGCCGTATTTGGCGGAGTCGCCGTGTTTTTGCAGTCTTTGGGAAAACTGGTAGCACTAATGATTCTGGCAGCTGTGATGCTGGTAGTCGCGATGAGCGCGGTAATGCTTTATAAAAAACGAACTACTTCCTTTGTTTCTCCCCCTCGTGCCTGCCCGCCGAAGTGGTGGGAGGGGGAGATAAAGAGGGGGTCATAGAGCGTATATCTCATGTTAAGAATCATAATTATCATCATAGTTTTGGCGATTATATCATTTTTTATGATTCCTTCGAAGCCTAGGGTCTGGACCACTTTAACCATCAGTAACATAAAATTAACCGTAGAAATTGCCGACGATCTTGGCGAACAGACTCAAGGCCTTTCCGGCCGCGAGTCGCTTTGCGAAACCTGCGGCATGCTGTTTATCTACGACCAGCCGCAGATTCAAAGTTTTTGGATGCGCGGCATGCAGTTTCCGCTGGATATTATTTTTATCCGCGGCGGCCAAATCGTCGAGCTTGCCGAGCACGTGCCGGTGCCTATACCAGGCTTGGAAATTCCCAAGATCCAAAGCCGCGAGGAAGCTGATATGGTTTTGGAAGTCAATGCGGGTTTTGTTTTGGAGCGTCACATTAGAGTAGGAGATAGAATCGGATTAGAGTAAGAAGTCTCTGACGCCCTTGGATTGACCGCAATTTTATTATCTGCTATTCTTTCCATATGTTTGCCATAATTGTAACCGGTGGGAAACAGTATCTGGTTACCCCAAAAAGTAAACTTAAAATTGAAAAACTTCCTGTTGCAGAAGGACAGGAGGTGGTTTTTGATAAGGTTTTGCTAGTAGCTCAAGATGACCAAACAGTCAAGGTTGGTAAGCCCTATCTTGACAGCGCCAAAGTTACAGGCAAAATCTTGAAGCAAGGCCGGGGCAAAAAAATTCGCATTCTCAAATACAAAGCCAAGGTCCGCTACCGCCGCCGCCTCGGCCACCGGCAGCATTTTACTGAAGTTGAAATCCAAAAGATCACCTAAAGTCCTTATTTTTTGAGGATGCTAGTCGATTGAGTAACTTATTCTGACTTCCTCCCTGATTTCCTACTCACCTCACTCTTTTACGTTACTTTTTCTCTCCGAAAATATCACAATTGTGACAAAAACGGAGAGAAGAGTTATGATTACTGCGACAATACTGTAACGATGAGGTAGTTTTTTCGGGATAATTAACGCATCTTAATAGAGGAGACGCTCCAACATGAGAAGATATATAAAGTTACCAATTGCGTCCGCGATTAGAAAGAGTTTTCCCGAGGCACCGTTTGAGTTCTCGGATGAGCAGATTGAGAAGCTCAAGACCTATAGTGATGTGCTGTTGACGGTTGTCAGTACAGCAGCGGTAGCGGCCATGGTGGTCTTAGCTCCAAATGCATTGCAGGCCCTTGACATATTTAGAAAACGAAAGGGGAGGAAGAAGCTTCCGCATAAGGAGAAGCAAAGAAAAATCATTCGTTCTTTTTACTATCTAAAAGAAAAGGAGTGGATTGATTTTAAGCGTAAAGGTGATGATTACGAGGTGGTGGTGACAGAAAATGGGAAAAAGAAAATCAGGACTCTAAATTTAGAAACAATATATGTCTCAAAACTACCAGATTGGGATGGAAAATTTTGGCAGGTCGCCGCAGATATTCCGACAGAAGACTACCGGAGCGGGGCAGACGCATTGCGAAAAAAGTTAAAAGAAATGAGATTTTACCCCTTGCAGAGAACCCTGTGGTTTTTTCCCTATGATCCGCGCATGGAGATTGAATTTATAACCAGACACTATGGAGTTTTTAACTTTACCACAGTTATGAAAATTGAAGAATTAGACCTAGCGGACGAAAGACTGCTTCGGGGGTATTTTAGAAAGGAAGGACTTATCTAAGAGCAGATTTCAGTCTAATAAGATAATAATACAAAGTACATAAATACATAAATCTCGAAATCAATATCAATTATTCCAAAAGTATCACAATTGTGATAAAAACGGAGAAAAGATTAAGATGGGGGGTGGCAGA
>CAYPVQ010000106.1:0-2979 GCA_964414215.1 uncultured Candidatus Saccharibacteria bacterium
TCGTCCGCGTACTCAATGTCGCCGCCGATGGGGAGGCCGTGGGCAATGCGCGTGAGTTTGACAGCAGGAAATTGCTTAAGTTGCTTGGCTAAATAAAGAGCTGTTCCTTCACCTTCGAGGGAAGGATTCGTGGCGATAATGATCTCGATTGTTTGGTTAGCAACCTCACCCGCCTTCGGCACCCTCTCCTCGTCAGGAGAGGGGGGAGAAAGCTTTTGAATCCTTTCAATCAATTCAGCAATTTTCAGGTCGTCCGGGCCGATACCGTCAATGGGAGAGATTACCCCTCCTAGGACATGATAAGTGCCGTTATAGCCCCGGCCTTGTTCCAAGGCCACGACATCTAAGGGTTCTTCGACTACACAAATGAGATTTTGCTCGCGGTTTTTGTCCGCGCAAATACTACACAAAATATTTTCCGACAAATTGTGGCATTGCTGGCAAAACATAATTCCGGTTTTAAGATTGGCAATTGCCTCTGCCAGAAGCTGGCGATCCAGATCTTTGCTTTTCAATAAAAAAAACACTAACCGGCTTGCTGACTTGGGCCCAATGCCGGGGAGTTTACTAAGCTCTTCAATTAGTTTGCGGATGCTCTTAGGTAAAATGGTCACGAAATACAGTACCTAATTCTACCCCCTCTTAATCTCCCCCTTATCATGGGGGAGAAAGGCAGGGCATTTGTATCCATTAGTATATTGGCATCGGGTTAGATCTCTTCGATTTCTTCAACTACTTCGGCTTCCCGCTCTTTCGCCAGATTTCGGAAAGAGGTTTTGGCTTGGTCAAAGTAAAGCTCAATTTGCCCAGTTGGCCCATTGCGGTGTTTTTTGATAAGAATGTCGGCAATGTTCGGCTTTTTGGCTTGTTTGCCTTTGTATTGTTCTTCCCGATAAATAAATGCTACCACATCCGCATCTTGTTCAATCGAGCCAGACTCGCGTAAGTCGGAGAGCTGAGGGATAGGAGGATTGCGCGACTCCACAGCGCGAGAAAGTTGAGAAAGCGCTAGGACCGGCACATTTAATTCGCGCGCCAAAGACTTTAAAGCGCGGGAAATTTCCGAGACTTCTTGGACGCGATTTTCCGTGTTGCGGCCTTCCATAAGCTGAAGATAGTCCACAGTGATGAGCCCCAAATCATGCTCCGCCTGCAGCCGGCGGGCTTTGGTTCTGATTTCCATGATGTTTGAAGAAGCTGAATCATCAATAAAGATTGGCGCATCGGCGAGCCGTCCCATGGCATGGCCAATGCGCTCAAAGTCATTATCTTCGCCTTCGTCCGAAAGTCGGCCGGTGCGCATGCGCCAGAGATCAACATCCGCTTCCGCGGCCAGCAGACGATCAACCAGCTGATCCTTACTCATCTCCAATGAGAAAACCCCCACCGGAACTTTTTCCTGCACGCCAATATACCGCACCATATCAAGGGCCAGCGAGGTTTTGCCCATAGACGGCCGGGAGGCGAGAATAACCAAATCAGACTTTTGCAAGCCGCCTAAGAGATTATCGAGATCAGCAAAGCCTGTGGAAATTCCACGGAGTTTGCCGCGCTCTTTGTGCAGCGCGTCAATGCGGTCAAAAGTTTCATGCAGGACTTGGCTTAAGGGAATAAAATTTTGCTTGAGATACTTTTGCGAGACGCCAAAGAGCTTTTGTTCCGCCACATCCAAGAGGACATCAATATCTTCGACTTCACCATAAGCGGTATTAAGAATCTCCGAAGAGGCTTGAATAAGTTTTCGTAAAGTGCCTTTACGCTGGACAATCTGGGCGTAATGCACGACGTGGGCGGCCGAGGGAGTGGTGTTGACCAAATTCGTAAGATAACTTATGCCGCCGGTTTGCTCCAAAAGGCCTTTTTCCTGAAGTTTGTTGGAAAGGGTTAGCACGTCAATACTGGCTCGGTCATCATAGAGCTCCAGCATAGTTTCAAAAATGATTTGATTGTGGTGATTATAAAAATCATCGGGCCCAAGTTGATCAGCAATTTTGATAATCGCGTCGCGGTCCAGCATAATTCCGCCCAAGACTGAAGCTTCAGCCTCAAGATTTTGGGGCGGCAGTCTATCGATTTGGGTTTTGATTTCGACTCCGGGCATACGGGTGTTTTACAGGGAAGGGGGAGAAAAAAGGGAAGTGACCTAATGATACCAAACTTATGCCGACAAGTAAAAGCAGAAACGGGAGGAATGGATCACTGCCGGTGCGCGGTAATACGCGACCGGCGACTTTTCCTGGCTCTTTTCCGGGCGCAGGAGGAGTGATGATTCCTTGAATCTCGCCAATATTTTCGGTTGCAGTGGTCAAGGCAATTTGAGAGCCGCTAATCAAATAGCGAACCGTAGTAATTACGGAAACTGCTCCCCGCAGCGGCTTGACTGTAAAGTCAATGCTAAAAGATTGTCCGGAAAAAATTACGGGAATAGTCCAAGTTGCCGCGTGATTCGAAAACGAAGTGAAAGCTGGTGTGGAGGTTGCCAGATCAATTTCTGCAGGAAAAGTAATTTCCAAAACTCCGGGATCCAAAGTTGTGTTGCCGGCGTTTTGAATGGTGATTTTTTCGAGGGCATTTTGTCCCACAGTCTTTTGGGAGGGAGCACTAAATTGTAATACTGCTTGATAACTAACGCCTGCCCCCCCACCTCCACCTGATGGAGGAGGCAGGCTTGGCTGCGGGCTTAAGCCGTTGCCGCCCCCTCCAGGCGGCGGGGCAGGGGGAGGCGGGGCAGCGATTACGGTTACGCTCGGAGCAGTGGTGGGAAAGGGCGAAGTATTACTGGCAGTTGCTTGAATTGAATTGGAAATTATAACTCCAGCCGCGACATTTGGTTTGACTGAAACTTGCAAACTGATAGTGATCGTTCCTCCCGGGACAAGTGATCCTAAATTCCAGGTCAAAGTCGCAGTGGTGGTGCTTTGCGGTGCCGGTGCGGCCCCCACAAAGTTAAGATTGGGGTCGAGAGTATCCGTCAGAAGC
>CAYPVQ010000107.1:0-2961 GCA_964414215.1 uncultured Candidatus Saccharibacteria bacterium
AGCCTTAGTTAAGCCAATAAATCAAAATTTTAGATTTCCCCAAAATTATCCACATTCACCCGTCTAAATTTTTACCTAAAATTTTGGCGGGCAAGCGGGATACCGGAATCGAACCGGCGTCTGCTCCTTGGAAGGGAGCCGTACTACCATTATACTAATCCCGCAATTTTTTGGAGGCCTAAAGGCCTCCGCTACATGTAACGGTCCGCCTTAGGCGGATAGGTTTCCAAAAATATTCTCTTAAATCTACCCAATAATTTCCGTCACTCAATTCTAAGGAGTAGTAGTTGTAGATCGCTGCGAGGAGCTACGGCCAAATTTTATCTCTTTAAACTGCACGAGATCGGGATTGATAAGATAGAGGAGAATAAACGCGATGAACAGCACAACAAGACCGATAAAGGCCGAGCCAAAGGCTTCTTTGGCCTTCTCAATCTGCTGGGCATTGCCTTGGGCAGTCATGTAGCGGTAGCCAGCCAGGATGATCATAAGAAGCGCCACAATTGAACCTAAGCCCAAAGACAATAAATACAGCTTCTGGACACAGGTTGCCAATGGCACTTTCCTGCTGCAGATATCTTCAAAGCCGGTTTCTTTAACCTTTGGCAGGTTGCTATTATAAGTCACGGGGTCAGACGGATTTTTCAACTGACTGGTATTCACCGCCGCCGCGTTGCTTGAGCCTTTCTGATTTTGCACGGTTACTCCCCCCGGTGATTCTAGCCTTGTAACGGCGGCGTAAGCGCGCTTTATGAAGCCAAAGATGTTAGGATCAAAATCGAGGACTGTGACCTGGGCAGTAATTTGCGTAAGCGAATCAATCTCAAATCCCGAAAGTATGGCTGTGGGGAGCCCGTGAAGACTAACCTCGGAATCCGGAGTAAAATTTCTGCCGTTCACAATCAGGGTTACCTGATCTTCGGTTTCTGCCGGCGCGACAGTCACGGAACTTATTTCTGGAGCTTCCGGATCTTTTGGCGCCAAGCCAATGGAAATGCTGGCAAAGTCGCCCTCGAGAGTAGAAAGAATTATTTGCGCCCCTTGTTCCTGCTCCGCCGGATCAACTGATCCAACTTCTACCTCAACTCGCAAGACCTTGCCGTCGTCACTCACTTCTGCTTCGGAAAAACTCAACGCCGGATTGTCTGAGCCAAACAGTACAGAAGTAGAAAATCCCTGACCTTCGAGAATGACTGTGTTTTGGAAATCAACATACAAAACTTGAGGGGTAACAGTATTAATAATCAAAGCCCCTGTGCCGCCTCCGTTTCCACCATCACCACCACCTCCGCCATTACCGTTGCCGCCTCCCCCGCCGCCGCCTCCCCCTGTTGCTCTCCCAGGAATTACGGTAAATTCCGGCCCGGTTATCGTATAACCGCTACCGGGTACGACTCTGACTTTGCCCGTAGTGGCCCCTTCGGGAACCTGAACTTTAAGTTGGGTAAGATTAACTTTCTTAAATCCATCCTCACCAATGTATTCTTGGTACTCAAAATCAATCACTGGCGCCTCCACGGCGTCGAACTGATTGTGGCCGTTGATATAGACGTGATTCCAGCTAAATAGTTGTCCTCCATACCTTGCCGCCGCCCCAAAGCCTGAACCATTTATGGTAAGGATAGTGCCCACTGGCCCCGAGATTGGTTCGATAGAGGTAATCGTTCCCGAAGGGTTGGCACATGCCGGATCGTCATCCGGCACCCCTTTTCCGCCTGCAAGATCAAGATTTATGGTGTTGCTAAGCCCATATTCATTCCCGAGAGTAATCGTGTGGCCACCCAAGGGCATGGGCTTATAGGTCGTATAAAGGAGCCCGCCGGGCACAGGGCTTGGCGGAATGGGAATGGCTTCCGGCACTTCAAATTTGAGCTTGGCCTGGTCGCAATAGTGAATCAAATCTTCGTCATCGACAAAAACCGAGTTTATCACGCGGCTTTCGGCATAGCCGCCTGCGGTATTGGCCGGGACAAAATCGAAATGGATGCTCGTGTAAGTCCTTTCGGCCTTGACACCCGTGGCGTCGAAATTGGCTCCGCTCAAAGTCACAGTCTCGCTAAATTTGACCGAAGATTTGTTAGCCGCGATGCGCGGCGGAGAACCAACAGTAAATAGTTCAAAATTTAACGATTTTACCGGACTTTGAATTTCCCCAACTGACTCTCCTGAAGGCAGACGATGCACATTGCTTTTGGCGTAGATACTCTTGAGGTAAACCGGGCCCGGGGTAAGCGGATTGTTGAGAGCGGGATTTTTCTTTTTGTTTTCGTCTTTGCATTGCGTGGAGGGCGCATAACCCGAACAAAAAGGATCGAGTCTGATGACCTCGACCGGGATACTTATCTCAAAGGGATTTAAGCCCATCAGCGCCACAAACGGAAAATTTTGGGAATCGGATTTTACGAGCTGGCTGTCTCCCTTCACGAGCTCCACTTCAAACACAATTTCGCTAGCGACCAGCAGGCCGTTTTCGTCCTCCCCATTCACCACCGACGGATAGGGGTCTCCCTGCTCATCTTTGATATAAATAGTGATGGAGTCACCCGCTCCTAATTTGTCCGTGGTCCCGCCATAGACCTTGGCAATCGCTACCGAGCCAATCGGCGGCAAGCTAATTCCGGCTATCTGGGTTTGGCCTTGAGTTGGAAGCAATCCCAAAACAACCAGCACTGCCATCGCGATCAAAAAAACTTTTTTGTTTCTCATCTGCTGTTAGGTTTTAGCTAATTCTATATGCTTGATTGTACCACAAATAAGTGTCAATTACCAATCGGAGAGCCGGGAATCGAACCCGGTCTACCTGCTCCCAAAGCAGGCGTACTGCCGGTATACTACTCTCCGGAAGATTTCTAACGGGGCAAGAACCAAGCGTCCGCCTATGGCGGACCAGTCCCCGCTTTCATAATCTTAACACAAAACCCCCAGGACTGGGGGTTTTTAGCTGACCTCAATACATGTCGC
>CAYPVQ010000108.1:0-2815 GCA_964414215.1 uncultured Candidatus Saccharibacteria bacterium
CTAAATGTGACTTAAATTAGCGTGTTAACATGCTAACATGCTACTATAGGCGCATTCCAATAAAAACCAAGCCCGTCTCCGAAAATCTTTCGGCGGCGGGCCTCGCACTGTGAACCTTTTCCCTCCTTGGCTGATTTTGAAACAAAGATTGGTCGTTTACCATTCAGCAATTGCCCGCTTTAGCCATTCCCAAGAGAATTTTTCTCCGTACTTGTGCTTGAGGGGAAAGCGTTTAAAAAAACTGTGCTCTCCAGAGAACTCGTCCCGTCGGTCAATGCAGCAGCGACAAATGGTAACAATCGCGGACAAGTCTGGCTGGAAGCAAGGGATTATGTTCTCGTAAGTCATGTGATGATCAACAAGCAGGACGATTTCTCCTTGTAGCTTAAGCTCATGTAAGGCATTGTGGAGATCGCCAGTCATTCTAGACCCTCCCCACCATTCAATTTTTTCCCTAAACTTACCTTGCGTTATAACCGGGACACCAAATTCCTTTTTGAGAGTCAATGCCAGCCATCCTGCCATATAATATCTTTGCCCACCGTATTCACCTCCAGTTGCCATCTGCGAATGTTCCCCGAAAATTTCGAAATAATCTTTTTCGAAGTTTTGTAAATTGCCGATAAGATTTACGCAATAGAGATGATCTGCAAGAGTGCTCTCTATTGCCACCGGAACCTTATTTGCTGCTCGGATTTCGGCAATGAGCGGGCGCAGAGTTTCAACGATATTCGCCCTATTGTTTGGATAAAAACCGTCGTAGATGTCAATCGGTTCTCGGCCGATCAGAATCTTGATTTCGTTGCGACAAGTCCCGTCACTTACTATTACTACACCGGGGATTATTTTATCGGGGACGCTCCCCCTTATTTCCAATTCATGACCGCTTTCCTTGAGTTTTTTTGCAACTTCATTCGCAAACTCGTTGTCTCCTCGATAGATTAGCAAAATTTTTCTTTCCATGTTTTTCCTCTTTGGTTGATTGTGAAAGGACAACAGCCATTTTTCGGTTTAACAAGTTATACTAAATGAAATTTCTAAAAACGTCAATCCTTCCGTCAAACGATTATTTTTTCCCCCTGTTATTTTTGCCTTATTCTTGACAAAAATAGTGAATTTTGATAAGATATGATAAAGACGACGAAAAAATCGTCAAAATACCTCTTATTATCCTCTCCCCTTGAGGGAGGGAGAGGATGTCCAAAGGACAGGTGAGGGGGAAAAGATTCAACCTCTCCTTTAATTCCTCCCCTCGCCAGGGGAGGAAGGGAATTTATATGATCCTAGATCAAATCCTCATAAATTTCGGTTTTTCGCTAAATGAAGCCAAAATCTACCTGGCGACTTTGGAAATGGGCATTGGTTCAGCGCAAGCCATTGGCGAAAAAGCAGACGTTAAACGCACTACTGCATATTCAGTACTTGATGAATTAATTCAAAAAGGGATTGTGGTCAAAACAAAAGAAAAAGGCAAGGATCGGTTTCTCGCCATAAATCCGCGCGAGCTTGCCAGCCGCTTTGCGGATAACCAAAGGAACTTAGAAGAAGCAGTACCTCAGCTGTTGGCAATTTACAATCAAAAACAAATCAAACCCAAAGTGCAATTTTACGAAGGACTTGCGGGCATCAAAAGAATCTATACTGACACTCTCACAGAAAAACCAAAGGAAATTTTGGAGTGGAACACCCAGAACATTATGAGAATGTTTCCGGGATTTCCCAAAGAATACATAAAGGAGCGGAAAAGATTGGGGATTAGGGCCAAAAGAATCGGACCGGATAATGCTGATTACCAGGGACACAAACTTCGAGACGAGCAGGAGTTAAGTGAAACCAAGCTGATTGACGAGAAAGATTATGATATTCCAATTGAAATAAATATTTACGGAAATAAGGTCTCCTTCATGTCATATGGCGACAAGATTGGACTTATTATCGAGAGTGAAAGCATTGCCAAATCAATGCGGCAGATTTATGAATTGTTTTGGAAAAAGGTTTGAATTCAAAAACTCCCTCGTCAGACGAGGGAGTTTTGATAAACGGGTGAGCGGAGTCGAATTATTTTTGTTTCTGGAGTACCCCTTTGGCAATATATTGCTTCATCAGAGCTTGGTAGGGAATATCAAGCTTATTGGCTTCAATTTTGACTTGATTGATGATGTATTCCGGAAGACGGATAGAAATTGAGCGGGAAGTAGGTTTGAGGTTGGGGAAAATAACATTTTGGGCCCTTGACCAATCAAAATAATCCACTGAACTGTGGGTATCCCAAAACTTGCGCTCTTCGCCCTCGTTTTTAAATTTAGGAATTTTCTTTAAGTGCTTTTTCATAAGCTTTCCTTTCTTTTTTATTATAGCTTCCCTCCCCAAGCATGGGGAGGGTGTCCCGACCGACGGACGTTGGGGCACCTTCTCCCTCAAGGGGAGAAGGAAATAATGTAGAAACTATTGGGTGAGTTATGAAGAAGATCTGATCTGTAGTAGCGTGTTAACCCCGTTATGGTAAGCGGGGCAGGCATGGTAACATGATACAACAAGTGTCTTTTTCAACCCCCTCGTCTGACTAGGGGGTTTTTGATGGAGCGGGTAGCGGGACTCGGACCCGCCGCTCAACCTTGGCAAGGTTGCATATTACCCCTATACGATACCCGCGCAATATCTATCTATATTATAGCAAATGTTTCTTTGCAAATGCTCTGCCAGAGCCGCTTTTCAGATAGGTTTCAAATTCTTTTGCTTTTTGAAGATCTAGGAAAGCAATGTAGGTGACTAAGTCCCAAGGCTTAAACTTGTCGGTATGAGGAGATCTACCAGA
>CAYPVQ010000109.1:0-489 GCA_964414215.1 uncultured Candidatus Saccharibacteria bacterium
TCGTCGGCGGGATCCCGCCTCTGGCGGTGAGAATTTATTTGTGATTTGGTGCTTGTGATTTGTGATTTCATAAGCATGGGTCGCCCTTACTCTTTTGGCGTTTCTTTTTTTTCGGTTTGTTCGCCCTTGACTTTTTCTGCCTCGGGCAAATTTTTATACAAAGTTCCCAAGACTCCGTTGACGAACTTGCCGCTGCTCTCTCCGCCGAACGCTTTCCCCAGCTCCACGGCTTCATTGATCGCGACTTTTGGCGGTACTTCTTTGGCAAACATCAACTCATAAATGCCAAGCCTTAAAATATTTCGATCTACTACGGTAATCTGGTCCAGCGGCCATTCCGGCGCAGTTTGAATAATTATCTTATCTAATGCTGGCAAATTTTTTTCCACTCCCTTGATCAGCTCAAAAATAAAAGCAGGATCTTCAAGTCCCGGGCCGAACTGCTGGATATTATGCTCTGTAATTTCAAGCAGGGATCGGCGCTTGTCG
>CAYPVQ010000109.1:499-2610 GCA_964414215.1 uncultured Candidatus Saccharibacteria bacterium
AGAGGCTTTGCATCGCAATGGTGCGGGACAGGTGTCGATTAGCCATGTTTATGCCTTAGCCTTAGTTTTGGATTTAATCTTAAGAACCTGTTTTCCCTTATAATATCCGCAATTCTGGCAAACCTGATGCGGCATGACCGGGTAGTTGCAGTTTTGGCAAACCGAAAGCGGTATGGGTTTGAGAAAATCGTGCGCGCGCCGCTGGTTACGGCCAGAACGGGTCTTATGTTTTTTAGGGACAGCCATAAATTAGTAAATAGAAAACAGTAAATAGTAAATAGACTATGATTTTATAGCATAAAAAAAGAGTGCCGTCAAAGCACTCCAATTCGCCTTAAGCGCGAGCCGGTTGGTTTTAAAGACCGTCGCGCAGTCCCGCTATGAGCGGGACGAGCGTGAGGCGCAAATTGCGTTAGCAATTTGACGCCGTGTCTTTACAAACCAGCCGGCGAGCGCCCAGATACCTGCCAGCGAACAGGAGAACCTCATAGTCATTTCTGAATACGGGGTTTCGCTGGCAGATGCCTGGGAACTAAATGAACCATCTGGGGAAGCGAACGAAAATGCTTGTTCAGCTCCCCCACCTCTTGTGCCTCCGGCAAATTGCGCCGGATCGGCCACGGCTGGGATTCCATGGCCTTCCTCCTTACTGGCTGCCTGTGGTGGACACAGGCTGGGTAGGACGGGCGGGTTCATCGACAAGACCAAGCCGGATCCCCTCTGTGTTCCGATCACAGTTGGGATTTTCGTTTTGGCAGTCCTGGACTGCTTCCAGGAACCGCCGTTTGGCTGCGGCTTCCTCTCGCTCCGCCTCTGCCGCAGCCGCCGTCCTTGGCTGCACTAGCTTGTCCCACGCGTAGACGATTAGACGCGGGCCAAACAGGCAACTCAAGGTGAACGCGACTGTGATGACGAGGAGGAAGTATATCCCCGGCATCGTGGGCGGCGGAACGTAAATCCTCTCTTGCTCCTGCATAATACCCTACTCCTTCCCAAAGATTGCGGGCAGGGTGATTGACGACACGTGTCTTTCACCCTACCCCCGGCGCCTGTGCTCTATCGAAAAAGCACGAACGCCACGCTGGCGATAATGATGATCGCCAGCAACAAAAGAATCTTCCAGGGAAACCCTCTCGACGATTCTTGAGCATCCATCAGTCCCATTGATTCCTCCCGTGTTATGAGAGCAGACGCGGCTGCTCTCGGTGTGAACTTGCCGTCCGCGTCCGTTGTCAGAAATCCCGATCGTGGAATCTGGCGGGATCAACTTCCGGCTTGACTTTGCGCCGGCGCATCAGCTTGAGCACAAAGCCGACTCCTGCCAATCCCAGCCCCCAACCGAACAGGCCTGCTGATTGCTGGTTTAGTCCAACCAGCATCAGCCCGATCGCCAGGACTATGAGCACGGTTACGGTTTTGGTCAGCTTCATTGGTTAGTCTCCGTTAGCACCCGGACAAGCCCGCTGTCCTGCAGATCCAGCAACCGCTGGGTGACTTGCTGGGCCTGGCCCTCGTGGGGTTCGACCCGGTAAACCCGGTCGGCCCACCGAAGCGCTGGTAGGCGGTCAGACGGCGGAACAAATCGCAGGTCCGCCACACCTTCGATTTCTTCCTCGACAAATCTGCCGAGGCACTCCGGGACGATGATCATATCGCCTCCTTTTGCGTGAACCTGACAAACGAAAGAACTTTCCTCAACTTCCGAAACTTTAAACGCTAATGATTAGTGTTCAAAATCCCGAAAGCTAAATTCATAAAAAGGATATCATAAAAGGATACTATAAAAGAGCATTTTGATCAAGGAAGGAAATCGGGGCCACGTTCCTCCCCCAACTCTGGGTATTTGCCTAGAAACGCCCAGAATGGTGGACACGAGTTTTGCTCGTGGACTATTAACTTTTGACTATGACTGTTGACCGCTGCGGTCATTGTTATTGTTATCGTCAATGGTTATTCGTAACCTCCGATCCTCTGGACTCCACAGTAACTTTCATTATTTCCTTCTCCCCTTGCGGGAGAAGGTGGCGCAAAGCGCCGGATGAGGGGATAACTTCACCCTCTCTGTCCCGCCAGAGGCGGGACATCTCCCCCAGAGGGGGAGAAATAATTTG
>CAYPVQ010000110.1:0-2543 GCA_964414215.1 uncultured Candidatus Saccharibacteria bacterium
TAGTCATTGATTTGAAATTTGGATTTTGACATTTGGATTTATGGCTATAATTCTTGCGGCAATCACTAATTTCATAATCCACACAATTTCCGCCCTCGGCTATACTGGTGTTGCCCTGCTCATGGCCATTGAGTCTGCTGCTATCCCCCTACCGAGCGAAGTGATCATGCCTTTTTCCGGGTTTTTAGTATCCAAAGGCAGATTTACCCTTAACGGTATTGCGCTGGCCGGAGCCGACCTACTGGATCGGTAAATATGGCGGGAGGCCTTTGGTAAGAAAATATGGCAAATATGTTTTGATTACCGAACATGATTTAAATTTGGTTGATCGATTTTTTGCTCGCTTTGGGATTTGGGCGACGCTCGTCGGCCGCGTGCTGCCCGTGATTCGCACCTATATTTCTATCCCGGCTGGTATTGCCCAAGTCAAATTTTGGCCCTTTACCATCGCTTGCTTTCTCGGCTCCTACATCTGGTCTTATTTCTTGGGCTGGATCGGTTTTAAGCTTGGCGAGAATTGGGAATCCCTGCGCGTCTATTTTCGGCAAGTTGACTGGGTTATAGTTATTGTTATAGTTATTGGTTTAATTTGGTGGGTGAGGAGGCATTTGAAGAATAGAATTAAGGATTAATAAGCAAGAAGTAAGGGCGACCTCTCTTCCACCTCTCTCCATCACCTGGAGAGAGGAGCCTGCTCCGATGTCCCTCCCCAGGAGATGGGGAGGGATTGAGGGAGAGGTCGAGAAAATCAGCCCAGCGTTTGGGTAAATAAAAAAGCCCGGGCACAATCCATTGTACCACGGGCGTTACTTCTCATTCGCTGTCTCCTTCCTCTTGTCGCTTCCAGCGCTCGGGATAGTTCGAACCCCACATCCTTCTAAACTCTTCGAGGGTAATTGACCTTCGAGAGAATGGCATTCGAACGCGCGTATCTTGATCCCTAGCCTGCTCAAGTTCATGGCGGAACCTACTTGATTCCCAGAGCGCTATCCCGGCGGTTATCAGTACTCCCAAAATGAAACCCATAAAAACATCGAAATTATTCATGGGTTTGTCCTTGCCCTCACTTAAGATTTCAAAGAGGACTCGCCGTTTCCCGAAAAGAAAAGGAAGGAAGTTGATAAACACGATAAATACATATATGCTTATCATAATCCAGATGACCCCATACTTCGAATAAATCAGCCTATTTATAATGTTTTTCATCGCATCCTCCGTTATCTTGGAATAATAATATAACAAAAAAATATACAAGCGGCAAACCATTGACTTTAGTATTTAAACTGCTACAATCTTCATATGCTCAAAATTCGTCTCCAACGTGTTGGCAAGAAAAATCAAGCGAGTTTTCGCATTGTGCTGGCCGAGAAACAGAAGGCCGTCAAGAAAGAGGTTATCGAGATCCTTGGGCATTACAATCCGCGCTCTAAAGATTTTGCCGTGCGCGACCCGGAGCGGGTCAAATACTGGGTGAGTCAGCACGTGCAAATGTCGCCCACGGTAAATAATCTTTTGATTGACAAAGGCCTTCTGACTGGGGAAAAGATCAAGGCCTGGAAACCAAAAAAGAAAGCGGAGGAGGCGAAGCCGCAAGCGCAAGTAGAGGTAAAGAAAGAAGAAGTGGCTGCCCCAGTTTCTGAAGTCAAGCCCGAGGAACAGCCAAAGGCAGAAGCACCGGTAGAAGAAAAGCCAGCAGCAGAATAACTCGACCTCTCTCCCACCCTCTCCCCATCGCCTGGGGAGAGGGGAGGGTGAGGAGGTTTTTGACATTTTTCATTATTTTTGCTACCCTGGGTTTAGCTCTTTCAAAGGCTACCAGTATAGTCGTTAGACTGGTTTTATTGTTTATCAGTAATTGTAATACTCTAAAATGGCAGACCAAGATGTTGCGTTTGTCGAATATGTCGTAAAATCACTCGTTGACCATCCCGACGAGGTGAAAACCGAACGCACGGTTGACGAAATGGGAGTGCTCATCAGCCTGCATCTAAATCCCGAAGACATGGGACAGGTTATCGGCCGCCAAGGCCAGACTGCCAAGGCGCTGCGCACGCTCTTGCGTGTGGTCGGCGCCAAACATAAGGCTCGCGTGAATCTCAAAATTGTCGAGCCCGAAGGCAGTATGCATCAAAGATCAGCCGTCGCCCCGTCCGCCTCTGGCGGAGAAGAGGCCCCTGATGCGATGGAAGACTTTAAATTATAATCGCGGATACGCAGATAACGCAGATCGCGCGGATTATAAAAACATTTAAACCCCCGGTTTCCCCGGGGGTTTTGATTGAAGTCTCTCCGAAAGGAGAGGTTTTCACTAGCACTAAAAATCAGTTTTGTGCGGTCTTTAAAAATGGAGCCCCACGGCTAGCCGACTCCGCCATAGTAGCCCCTATGGCTACGACGGCCGGGAAGCCGTGGTACCCCATACCCGCCTTCGTCCACCCGCCTAGGGCGGACGGAACTGCGGCGGGTTTATCCGCCTCGGATCTCGCGCGGAATCCGCCGAAGCCAGACGATGTTTTGCCCTCCCGTGCCTCACCCGTACCGCC
>CAYPVQ010000111.1:0-2539 GCA_964414215.1 uncultured Candidatus Saccharibacteria bacterium
TATAGCCATAAATCAAAATGTCAAAATCCAAATTTCAAATCAATGACTAAAGCTCAAAATCAAAAATAAAATTTGGTCATTTGGATTTTGGATTTGATTTGACATTTGAGCTTTGAAATTTGACATTAACTTTTTGTGCTATAAGCCGCCGCCTGTTCCAATTTTAACGACAAAATCTTACTTACCCCGTCCTCCCCCATGGTCACGCCGTACAAAGTATGGGACTGGCGCATGGTTTCCCGGTTGTGCGTGATGGTAATAAATTGAGTCTCGTGTGCCAGGGTTCCTAAAATCTTGCCAAAGCGGATAGAGTTAGCCTCATCAAGTGCTGCATCCACTTCATCGAGGACCACAAAGGGCGAGGGATAGGTTGCTAGAATCGCACAAAGTAAAGCAATTGAAGTTAAGGCCCGCTCGCCCCCGGAGAGTGCCGAAATCCCCGCTAATTTTTTTCCTGGGGGTGTAGCGCGGATTTCAATGCCGGTGATTTCTGATTTCACCCCTCCCTTGCCCTCCCCCTCAAGGGGAGGGAAATCGTCATTATCTTTTTCCTCCCCCCCTGTGGGGGAGGTTGGGAGGGGGGATATTTTTTCCCGCAAGATCGTCATCGTGGCCCGCCCGCCATTAAACAAAATCCGAAAATACTCCGCAAACTCCTCCGCGATCTTGGTATAAGCTTCGTTAAACTCTTTCTTAATGACCTCGTCGAGCTCTGAAATCACCGTCTTTAAATCCTTAACTCCTTTTTCCAAATCCGCAGATTGGAAACTTAAATATTGGTAACGTTCCTCAGTCTCGCGGTACTCTTGCAAGGTTAGCTCATCCACTCCGCCAATTTGCGAGAGTTGTTTTTTAAGCTTCAAAATTTTTTCTTGAAGACCAGAAGCTGCAGCCCCCATTCCAGCGGCGGCAAGTTTTTCGCGAAACTGCGGACCTAATTCAGTTTGTGCCTCTTGCTCCAAAGCCTCTTTGCGCGTGAGGATTTTGGCCTGCTCCACTGCCAAAAGATTTTTTTGTTCCGAGGTTTTAACCAAAGTTTCCTGCTTGTTGCGCAAGAGCTTTTCTTTGACAAATAATTGCTGTCTGACTTCTTCTTCAGAAGTAGCATATTTCGCTAAATCATCTTCCAGCTTTTTTATTTTGGAGAAAAGCCCTTCCAAGTCCTGTAAAAGTTTTTGTTCCTTTTGGGCCAAGCCGGTCGAGGTATTACTTTCTCCTGCTTCAAGCAGTTTCGACACTTTTGCAAAAAGTGCTTTTACTTCCATGGCCTCTGCGGGATTAAAATTATCTAAAAGTTTCAAAAACCGCTGATACGCCTCATGAAATCTTTGTTTAAACTCTTCCCAATTCCTCAAAAAGCCGCCTTGCTCGGCAATTCCCTTGACTTTGAGCTGGCCGCGAATGATCGCCAACTCTTCTTGGATCGCAAATTTTTGGGTTTGCACGGCTTCCAAATCCAACCGGAGCTTCTTCAGACGACTTCCTCCTTCCCGAAGTTCCTGCTCCTGCTGCTCAATATCAGTGGTAAATTTTTGGATCTCCAAACTAAGCTCCGCGGTTTGCTTCTCGAAGACCCCAAGTTTTCCTTGGATCTCGGAAAGCTGCCGATTAAGCCCCTGAAACATTTGGCCGTAATGCAAAACTTGCGTGTCTTGGAGTTCTACTTCAAGTTCGGCGCGCTGCTCCAATCTTTTAGTTTGCCGCTTGAGGGACCGAAGACGCGGTGCGATTTCGTTAAGCAAAGCTCTGACTTGATCTAAATTGGTTTCCGTGCGCTCCAGGCGCCGTAAAGACTTTTCCCGCTTGAGGTAATAGGGCGCAACTCCCGAGGCTTCCTCCAAGAGATCTTTGATGGCCAGAGGACCCCCGAGGATTAACTGATCAATCATCCCTTGGCCAATGACGTGGTAAGCCGTATTCCCAAAACCCGATTTGGCCAAAAGTTCCGTAATATCTAAAAGCCTAACTTGATTACCGTTAATTAAATATTCCGAAATCCCGTCGCGGTAAAGCCGCCGGCCAATTACGACCTCGGTATAGTCAAGCGGGATGCCGTGATCAGAATTCTCAAAATAGACCAGAACTTCGGCTCCCCCCAAGCGCGCCTTATGATCAGAGCCTGCAAAAATCACGTCTTCCGACTTTTTGCCGCGCAAAAGTTTTAAGGATTGCTCGCCAAACACCCAGCGCAGGCTGTCCGCAATATTGGATTTGCCTGAACCATTGGGCCCGACAATCGAGGTAATCCCTGGCTCAAACACAAACCCCATCTTCTTGGCAAAACTTTTAAATCCGTGAATTTCGAGCTTTTTTAAATACACGCTGCAAATCTACAAATAAATTCAAATCTACAGATACCTACTAATGATTCTTTTTGGTTGTAAATATTTACTACGAAAATTTACTAAAATCCCAAGCTGCAGATCACAGGATTGTAAATACCTTTTTTTTTGTTTGTAATCATCATTCAGAAGAAATGGTTTTGCTTTCAGTTCAAGAATAATCTTTTCTGTATCTATTCCTTCGTCCTTTTCAGACT
>CAYPVQ010000112.1:0-304 GCA_964414215.1 uncultured Candidatus Saccharibacteria bacterium
TTGCACTTCTGCTTTTGATTATCTCAACCACCTTGCTAACTGCATATTTGGGTGGGATGATAACAACCAGATGGATGTGTTCTGGTTGTACATTAATCTCAACTGTCTCAACAGCACTGATTTTATCAATCACACTTCTTATTGTCTTTTCTGCAACCAATCTGAACTTCGCAGGATTCAGAGCTCGATGACGATACTTGGTTACCCAAACTATGTGGTACTGACATCGATAAGCTGTGTGAGCCGATAAACGTATGTCCATACCTTCTTATTTTATCGTATCGTCATCTCGCTCGGGCATTCC
>CAYPVQ010000112.1:314-2525 GCA_964414215.1 uncultured Candidatus Saccharibacteria bacterium
GGTATCCCCCCTGAATTCCACCTCCAATCCGAACGATCGGTCAGGTGTTTCCTGAAAACTTCTAATGGTGTGTAAAAACTCAAACACTTTCTGGGTATATTGTTGATCTCCCAAAGTATATCATCTAATTCTTCCTGTGTTAAAAGGGCAAAGTCTGTTCCTTTAGGTAAATATCTTCTGATGAGTCCGTGAGGGTATTCGTTGGTTCCTCTTTGCCAAGAGGAGTAAGGATCTGCAAAATATGTATTCATTTTTAACTCTTTTTTTAACCTGTAATGTAAATGGTGTTCCCGACCATTATCTAAAGGTGTTGAACGTCTTGCGGTTTCCGGTAAAGAGCCAAATATTTCTTTTTGAGCTTTTAATCCATCCTCCGATGAAATACTTTCTACTTTAACAGCAAACGTCGTTCTTGATAGCCTTTCAACTTCTGTATGGATTCCGTCTCCAACCGATCTTTTTCTCTCAACCGTGTCTCCTTCAAAATGACCAAGCTCTATTCGGTCGTTAATCGTCTCCGGTCTTAAATGAATGGAAACACGATCAGGAATACGGGAATGATGAACTCCACGGCCTTTTTGCTTTTTCCTCTTCTTTTGTTTTCTTGGCAAATATTCCCAGAGGTTTTCATCTTTGTTATCGGGATTGAATACATATTGATAAATTGCCTCATGTCCTATGTTTTTATGATACTGTCCTTTGAATTTGAGTTTTAATCTTCCCTCAATTTGCTCAGGACTCCAATCCATCCCCAAACGGGAAACAACGTATTGGTAAATCCAATCATTTTTTAACGGTGGACGTTTTCTCCTTTCAACCATCCGTTTGTCGGTTTCTTCTTGAGCGAAGATTGCCTCATATACCCACCCTCCTTTTCCTTTATCCCATCTCCTGTTTCTTTTTACCTCGTCGCTTATTGAACTCTTACTTCTTCCGAGCCTTCTGGCAATCCCACTGATTTTTACTCCTTGGGCCAGAAGAACTGCTATTTTATCCCGTTCCCAAGGGGCTAAATTTGGTTTTCCCATATCCAAACGATTTTACCTTAATCGTTCGGATTCTCAATGGAACTCAGATCTGCTAATCTTTAGCTGTCGCAAGCGGTGTAATCAAATGAACCGCGGCCATATCCTCATATAAGCTAAAAAGCGGTTCATTCCGCCTTGTTGCCCGCCTTCGGCGGGCAGTTGAATGATTAGGGGGAAGGCGACCTCCCCCCAAACCCTCTCTGGGGGACTTCGTCCCCCCCTACTCCCCCACATTTCATGTCGGGGGATAGGACTTCCCCCCTGTTGCCCCGCCTTCGGCGGGGATTGTTCGGGCAAATAATGTAGCCCTCCGCTCACTCGACCCCGCCTCGTCTCGTTCGCTTCGGGCTACTTTCTTGAAACTACGAGACGGATAATATTAATAAAACTTATTTATAAGACAGTCGTAAAAGACGTTTTACGACGTCTTGAAAGAATATCCGTCTCTGGACATCGTAAATTAGTCGTCCAATTTACAACGTCCCGTTTCAAGAAATAAACACTCATTGCTCGTCCCGCTAAGCGGGACGAGATTTGCCCTCACAATATAGACGACTTTTTCAAAAGGAAAAAGTCGTCTGCGGATGAGACCGTTCCCACTAGGAAATTAATTCCGCTCAAAATTTTATAAACCTTTTACCGAGCCTTTTTGAACGGTGTGGGAACGGCTCACCGCACTAGCGGAAAGTAGACAATTTTTAACCCCACCCACCCTATTTAAGGTAAAAAATTATCCCCGTAAAAATCGCTGGGAATAAAAACAAATATGTGAGAGAGGAGAGAGAAATACATTTCGGTTTTACACTTGGCTGCCTTCTTAAAGTTCATTTGTTCTGTCCTTGTTCCCAATTATAAGGGCAAAAAAGGTTTGTCAAGAACCGCTCTTCGCCTATAGAAAAATCGTATTATAATTTACGACTTCGTCGTTTTAATTTTAAGGCTAACACGATTTTTCTGATAGTCTCCGAGCTATCCTTCGGCTAAGCTCAGGATTTCTTGACAATCGCCCGCCAAATATGGTTAATGATTTTAATAAATTTATTCTTCGGCGGGCTACCTTTTTTTAGCCCTTTACCCATTGTAATCGCCCTACCAGTCTCGGAGGTTGTCTATCTGCACGAAGTCACTTAGGAAAAATTGAAGGAGAGAACATTTTATCCATTGTTTAGCATGTTTCTGTTTT